>NZ_AP029028.1:1824981-2129144 GCF_037076565.1 Herbaspirillum sp. DW155
CTTGCTGAACTGCTCGAATTCAGGGCCGGGCAACACGCGCAGGGTGACGTGCTGGCTGTGTTCATCGGCGCGCAGCGCCAGGCCGCTCCAGCGCGGCGAACGCACGCCGAAGGCGGGGCCGTGTACTGCTGCAGAAGCGCTTTGCGCATCGCCGATGGGGAGTTTGTCGCCGCGCTTCAGGGCGCGTCCGTGGTGGCCGCCGAAACCGGCTTTCAGGTCGGTGCTGCGCGAACCCAGCACCAGCGGCACATCGATGCCACCAGCCACGGCCAGGTAGGTGCGCATGCTGTGGCGCGGCGCCTGCTCGGGCGAATCGGCAGGAGCCAGGCTGAGTTTGAGAACGCTGCCGGCCTGCACCGGCAGGCTCCAGCAGGCCGCGATGGGCTTGCCATCGAGCGTGGCACCGATGTCGTCACCACCCAGGGCGATGCGGGTGGCGCGGGTGAAGCGCAGCTCGGCCACGCCCATGGTGATTTCGATTCCGGCCGCCTCGACGGGATTGCCGACCAGCAGGTTGGCGCTGGCCAGGGCCAGGGCATTGAGGGCACCCCCGGGATGGATGCCCAGGCTGCGATGGCCGAAGCGGCCCATGTCCTGCACCGAGGCCAGCATGCCGGGTTGGATGATTTCTATCATGAGGCCACGCGCTCCACGGTAAAACGTACACGGTCGCCGGGACGCAGCAGCGTCGGCGGTTGCTGGGCGGGATCGAACAATTGCAGGGACGTGCGGCCGATGAGTTGCCAGCCGCCGGGTGAGGCCATGGGATAGATGCCGGTCTGCTCGCCACCGATGCCCACCGAGCCGGCCGGGATGCTCACGCGCGGGGTGGTGTGGCGCGGAGTCGCCAGGCTGGTATCGAGTCCGCCCATGTAGGCAAAGCCGGGCAGGAAGCCGAGGAAGTAGACCACGTATTCGGCGCCGCTGTGGCGCGCAATCACTTCCTGCGTCGACAGACCAGTGTGGCGCGCCACATTGTCGAGGTCGGGGCCGCCGCTGCCTCCGTAGATCACCGGGATCTCGACCGTGCGTCCGGCGCTGCGTTCGCCGCTGAGCTTGGGCCAGGTCTTCTCAATGCGTTGTGCCAGGGTCTCGAGGTCGGTGACGGGGCGCTTGGCGATGAGGGTCAGGTTGTTCATGCCGGGCACGACTTCGCTGACTTCTTCCCATGTGCCGGCCAGTTCGGCCAGGGCCCAGATGCGTTGCTGCTGGGGCAGGGTGGCAGGGGCCGGCAAACTGCATAGCAGTGCGCGGTCGCCCAAGGGGTGGAGCTGGGGTGGCTGCATGTGTCTCTCGCCTGGCCGGTGATTGTGTTGAGAGCCCGTCGATGTCGCCGGCGGGGTCCAGGTGCGTCTGCGGGTGATGCCCTGCTTTTTTGCGGATATTACATTTCAAAGAAAATATAAACAATATGTCGATAAATTATTTATTTAGTGTTTGCGCTATAGTGTTGTCATTCCGTCGTCCAGACCCGCCCGCTTCCCATGAGCCAAGAGAACAACGAGACGTCCACCCCCGTCCAGCCTGATGCGCAAGAGGTCGCCAAGCCGTCGCGCCCGACCAAGATCGTGTCTTCCCAGCACCTGGTGTCCGAGCGCAGTGCCGAGCTTTCCGAGCTCGAATATGCGCTCATCATGGCCAGCAATGCCTTCAACCGCTGGATGGTGCGCTGCATGGCGGCCGCTGGCGCCAAGGACATGACGGCTATCGAGGTATCGCTGTTGCATCACGTCAATCACCGTGACCGCAAGAAAAAACTGGCCGATATCTGCTTCGTATTGAACGTCGAGGACACCCACGTGGTCACCTATGCCTTGAAGAAGCTGGTGAAGGCCGGCTACGTCAAGAGCGAGAAGGCCGGCAAGGAACTGCTGTTCTCCACCACTGCGGCCGGGCAGGCGCTGTGCATGAAGTACCGCGAGGTGCGCGAGCGCTGCCTGATCGAAGTGCAGGCCGAGAGCGGCATTCCCAATCAGGCCATCGGCGAGGCCGCGCAATTGCTGCGCAATGCGTCCGGGCTGTATGACACGGCGGCGCGGGCGGCGGCGTCGCTTTGAGACCCATCACACTCCATTGAACTGAAGGATAGGACACATGCGCGCAATCGAGATCAAGCAATTCGGCGGGCCCGAGGTATTGCAGGCCTGCGAACGGCCCCTGCCGGAGCTCAAGGCAGGTGAAGTACTCATCAAGGTGCATGCGGCGGGCGTGAACCGTCCGGACGTGTTCCAGCGCACCGGCAACTACCCGGTGCCGCCGGGCGCGTCCGACCTGCCGGGCCTGGAGGTGGCCGGCGAGATCGTGGCAGGCGACCTGGGCGACAGCGGTTTCAAGCTGGGCGATCTGGTCTGTGCCCTGGTGCAGGGTGGCGGTTACGCCGAGTACTGTGCCGCCCCGCTGGCGCAGTGCCTGCCGGTCCCCAAAGGCTTGAGTGCCTTGGAGGCAGCGGCCCTGCCGGAAAATTACTTCACTGTCTGGAGTAACGTCTTCGACCGTGGACAATTGTCAGGTGAAGAAACCTTGCTGGTGCAGGGTGGTTCCTCCGGCATCGGCGTGACGGCCATCCAGATCGCCCGTGCGCTGGGCCATCGTGTCTTTGCCACCGCAGGCAGCGCCGAGAAGTGCCGCGCCTGTGAAGAATTGGGCGCCGAGCGTGCCATCCACTACAAAACCGAGGATTTCGAGGCGGTGGTCAAGGAATTGACCGGTGGCCGTGGCGTGGACGTGATCCTGGACATGGTGGGCGGTGACTACCTGCCGCGCGAGATCAAGGCGCTGGCCGATGATGGCCGCCTGGTCTTCATTGCCCAGTTGGGTGGCAGCAAAGGGCAATTGGACATGGGTCAGGTCATGCGCCGTCGTCTGACCATTACCGGCTCGACCTTGCGTCCGCGTCCGGTGGCGTTCAAGGCTGCGATTGCGGCCAAGCTGCGCGCGCAGGTGTGGCCGCTGATCGAGGCGGGCAAGATCAAGCCGGTCATTCACCAGCGCTTCCCGCTGGAACAGGCTGCGCAGGCACACGCCATGATGGAATCGAGCGCACACATCGGCAAGATCATGCTGGAATTGTGATCCGGCAAGCGCCGATGCGCGGTCTGGACAGCGCGGCTTTGCGCCAAGCGCCTAGTCCGGCTACAATGCGAGGTTATCCAAATTGACACCCATCTCGTAGAACTCAGCCTATGCGTCGCAAACTCGTAGCCGGTAACTGGAAAATGAATGGCAGCCTGGCTGCCAATGCGGCCCTGGTGGCTGGTATCAGGGAGGGCCTGCCGGCCGATGTGTGCGACGTGGCCGTGTGCGTACCGGCGCCGTATCTGGCGCAGGTGCAGGGTGCGGTGGCCGGTTCGGCCGTGGCACTGGGTGCGCAGGACATGTCGGCGCACGCTTCTGGTGCCTATACCGGTGAAGTGTCGGCAGCAATGCTGCAGGAATTCGGTGTGCAATACGTCATCCTGGGTCACTCCGAGCGTCGCGCCTATCACGGCGAGACCGACGCGGCGGTGGCGGCCAAGACGGTGGCGGCATTGAAGGCTGGGCTGGTGCCGGTGGTCTGCGTGGGTGAAACGCTGGTGCAGCGCGAAGCCGGCCGGACCAATGACGTCGTGGGTGGTCAGCTCGACGTGGTGCTGGCAGCCCTGACGGTCGAGGATGCCGCGCGCATCGTCGTGGCCTACGAGCCGGTCTGGGCCATTGGCACGGGCAAGACCGCTACGCCGGAAATGGCGCAGGAAGTGCATGCGATGCTGCGTGCGCGTCTGTCTGCCAAGAGTGCGGAGGCGGCCGCCAAGGTCCGCATCCTGTATGGCGGCAGCATGAAGCCGGACAATGCCGGGCAACTGCTCGTCATGGCCGATATCGATGGCGGCCTGATTGGTGGTGCAGCGTTGAAGGCGGCGGATTTCCTGGCCATCATCAAGGCGGCCTGAAGTAGGGTAAGGGGTTTGTCAGTTGCGGGGTCGATAATTCGAGACTTCCGCAGTTGACGATTGAAACATCAAGAGTGGACTTGTTTAAATGAATACTTTGTTTTTTGTTGTGGTTGTAGTTCAGGTGCTGGCAGCGCTGGCGATCATCGGTCTGGTGCTGCTGCAGCACGGCAAGGGTGCTGATATGGGCGCCGCTTTCGGCTCCGGCGCGTCGGGTAGCCTCTTCGGTGCTACCGGCTCGTCGAACTTCCTGTCGAAATCCACTGCGGTGGCTGCGGGTATCTTCTTCGTGGCAACCCTGGGTTTGACCTTCATCGGTAATCATCACGTGACGCAAAGCGGCAGTGTGATGGATAATCTGCAGGTTCCGGCTGCTCCGGCCCAGCAAGCAGCACCTGCCGCGCCCGCTGCGCCGGCCGAGGTTGCCAAGCCTGGCGACCAGTCGAATCAGATTCCGAAATAAGCCTTTGCGGATTCGGAAATAATCGCAGAATAAAGTAGTAAGAATCTTTCTTTTTCGCTGATTGTGCATTGAACAAGAGTAACAAATGAAGGTACAATAGCAGTCTCAGGCCGACGTGGTGAAATTGGTAGACACGCTATCTTGAGGGGGTAGTGGCGAAAGCTGTACGAGTTCGAGTCTCGTCGTCGGCACCATAGAAATGAAATGAAAAGCCAGCGAAGGTCTTAGTGCCTGAGCTGGCTTTTTGTCGAGGAAGTTTCTGATTGATATTGAGAATCATTCCCATCGATAAACCAACGCATAGCGGCCAATCGTGAACCTCGAAAATTACTTCCCAGTCCTCCTGTTTATTCTTGTCGGCATCGGTGTCGGTGTCGCTCCCCAGCTCCTCGGTCGTCTTCTTGGTCCGCACAAGCCGGACGCTCAAAAAACTTCTCCTTACGAATGCGGTTTCGAGGCATTCGAAGATGCGCGCATGAAGTTCGATGTGCGCTACTACCTGATCGCCATCCTGTTCATCCTGTTTGATCTGGAAACCGCCTTCTTCTTCCCTTGGGGCGTGTCCATGCGTGAGCTGGGCTGGCAAGGTTTCGTCACGATGATGGTCTTCATCGCTGAATTTGTTGTCGGATTTTGGTACATCTGGAAAAAGGGTGCCCTGGATTGGGAGTAAGCCATGTCTATTGAAGGCGTATTGAATGAGGGGTTTGTTACCACCTCGCTGGATAAGGTAATCAACTGGACCCGTACCGGATCCCTGTGGCCCATGACCTTCGGTCTGGCCTGCTGTGCAGTTGAGATGATGCACGTCGGTGCCTCGCGTTACGACCTGGACCGCTTCGGTGCGGTGTTCCGTCCGTCGCCGCGCCAGTCCGACCTGATGATCGTGGCCGGCACCCTGTGCAACAAGATGGCGCCGGCGCTGCGCAAGGTCTACGACCAGATGCCGGAACCGCGCTGGGTGATCTCCATGGGCTCCTGTGCCAATGGTGGTGGCTACTATCATTATTCGTACTCGGTGGTGCGTGGTTGCGACCGCATCGTGCCGGTGGACGTCTATGTGCCGGGTTGCCCGCCGACAGCGGAAGCGCTGCTGTACGGCGTGATCCAGCTGCAGAACAAGATCAAGCGCACCAACACCATCGCGCGCTAAGAGGGCAGTATGACGACAAAATTGGAAACTCTCGAAGCCGCCCTGCGTAATGCGCTTGGAGGGTATCTTCAGAACCTGACCGTGGCCCTCGGTGAAGTCACCGTAGTGGTCAAGGCCGCTGACTACCTGTCGGCCATGCGCGTGCTGCGCGACCATGCCGACACCCGTTTCGAACAACTGATCGACCTGTGCGGCGTGGACTATTCCACCTACGGCGACGGTGCCTGGGAAGGTCCGCGCTTTGCCGTGGTGTCGCACCTGATGTCGATCTCGCACAACTGGCGTGTGCGCGTGCGCGTGTTCGCGCCGGATGACGATCTGCCCATCGTGGCTTCGGTCGATCCGATCTGGAACTCGGCTGGCTGGTACGAGCGTGAAGCCTTCGACTTCTACGGCATCCTCTTCGACGGCCACTCCGACCTGCGCCGCATCCTGACCGACTATGGCTTCATCGGCCACCCGTTCCGCAAGGACTTCCCGGTGTCCGGCTATGTCGAAATGCGTTACGACGCCGAACAGAAACGCGTCATCTATCAACCCGTAACGATCGAGCCGCGCGAAATCACGCCGCGCATCATTCGTGAAGAAAACTACGGGATCAAATAATGGCAGAGATCAAAAACTACACGCTGAACTTCGGTCCCCAGCACCCGGCCGCGCACGGCGTGCTGCGCCTGGTGCTGGAGCTGGACGGTGAAGTCATCCAGCGTGCCGACCCCCACATCGGCCTGTTGCACCGTGCCACCGAAAAGCTGGCCGAGCAGAAGACCTTCCTGCAATCCGTGCCTTACATGGATCGCCTGGATTATGTCTCGATGATGTGCAACGAGCACGGTTACGTGCTGGCCATCGAGCGTCTGCTGGGCATCGAAGTGCCGCTGCGCGCGCAGTATATCCGTGTGATGTTCGACGAAATCACCCGCCTGCTGAACCACCTGATGTGGATCGGCGCGCACGCGCTGGACGTGGGCGCAATGGGCGTGCTGCTGTATGCCTTCCGTGAGCGCGAAGACCTGTTCGACTGCTACGAAGCGGTCTCCGGTGCCCGCATGCACGCGGCCTACTACCGTCCGGGCGGCGTCTACCGCGACCTGCCGGACAGCATGCCGCAGTACAAGGCTTCCATCGTGCGCAACGAGAAGGCCATCCGCGAACTGAACGAAAACCGCCAGGGCTCGCTGCTGGACTTCATCGAAGACTTCACCAATCGTTTCCCGACCTATGTCGACGAATACGAAACCCTGCTGACCGACAACCGTATCTGGAAGCAGCGTCTGGTGGGCGTGGGCGTGGTCTCGCCGGAACGTGCATTGCAGATGGGCTTCACCGGTCCGATGCTGCGTGGTTCGGGCATCGCCTGGGATCTGCGCAAGAAGCAGCCATATGAAGTGTATGACCTGCTGGACTTCGACATCCCCATCGGCAAGAACGGCGACTGCTACGACCGTTATCTGGTGCGCGTGGCCGAGATGCGCCAGTCCAACCGCATCATCAAGCAATGTGTGGAGTGGCTGCGCAACAATCCGGGTCCGGTCATCACTGACAACCACAAGATCGCGCCTCCGAAACGTGCGGACATGAAGTCCAACATGGAAGACCTGATCCACCACTTCAAGCTGTTCACCGAAGGCTTCCGCGTGCCTGCCGGCGAAGCGTATGCCGCCGTCGAGCATCCGAAGGGTGAGTTCGGTATCTACCTGGTCTCGGACGGCGCCAACAAGCCGTACCGCCTGAAGATCCGCGCCCCGGGCTTTGCCCACCTGCAAGCCCTGAACGAAATGGCCAAGGGTCACATGATTGCCGATGCGGTCACCATCATTGGTACGCAAGACATCGTGTTCGGGGAAATCGACCGGTAAGTCGAAGAGCAAGAGTCAAGGCGGGCTTCTCAGGAAGCCCGTCAGGTTTGGGGAATATCCAATAACCGCGCAGTACTGATGCGCATGGATGGCCAACGATATGCTGTTAAGTCAAGAAGCCCTTAAGAAAATCGATCGCGAACTCGCGAAATACCCGGCGGACCAGCGCCAGTCTGCGGTCATGTCCGCACTGCGCATCGCCCAGGTGGAACATGGCTGGCTGCCGGCCGAGCTGCAGCAGGAAATTGCCGACTACATCGGCATGCCCGCCGTGGCCGTGCAGGAAGTCGCGACCTTCTACAACATGTTCAACACCAGCCCGGTGGGCAAGCACAAGATCACCGTGTGCACCAACCTGCCGTGTCTGCTGTCGGGTGGCGAGCGCGCCGCCCATCACCTGAAGCACAAGCTGGGCATCGATTATCGCGAAACCACGGCCGACGGCCAGTTCACGCTGATGGAAGGCGAATGCATGGGCGCTTGCGGCGACGCACCGGTCATGCTGGTCAACAACCATCAAATGTGCAGCTGGATGTCCAACGAAAAGATCGACGCGCTGCTGGAGGAACTGAAGAAATGACCTGCCTGCACGACCGCCACATCAAACCGCTGATCCTCGCCGACCTCAATGGCGAGAACTGGCACCTCGAGGATTACGTCAAGCGCGGCGGCTACGAGTCGCTCAAGCGCATCCTCAACGAGAAGATCACTCCGGAACAAGTCATCGCCGACCTCAAGGCTTCGGGCCTGCGTGGCCGCGGCGGTGCGGGTTTCCCGACCGGCCTGAAGTGGAGCTTCATGCCGCGCCAGTTCCCGGGCCAGAAGTACCTCGTCTGCAACACAGATGAAGGTGAGCCGGGCACATTCAAGGACCGCGACATCATTCGTTACAACCCGCACGCGCTGATCGAAGGCATGATCATCGGCGGCTACGCGATGGGCATCACGGTCGGCTACAACTACATCCACGGTGAAATCTTCGCCGAGTACGAGCGCTTCGAAGAAGCCCTGGAAGAAGCCCGTGCGGCCGGCTTCCTGGGCGACAACATCCTCGGTACCGGCTTCAGCTTCCAGCTGCACGCGCACCACGGTTATGGCGCCTACATCTGCGGCGAAGAAACTGCGCTCTTGGAATCGCTGGAAGGCAAGAAGGGCCAGCCGCGCTTCAAGCCGCCGTTCCCGGCCAGCTTCGGCCTGTACGGCAAGCCGACCACCATCAACAACACCGAGACCTTCGCGGCCGTGCCCTTCATCTTCAAGGTGGGCCCGCAGGCCTACGCCGAGATGGGCAAGCCCAACAACGGCGGCACCAAGATCTTCTCGATCTCGGGCGACGTCGAGCGTCCGGGCAACTACGAGATTCCGCTGGGCACGCCTTTCTCCACCTTGCTGGAACTGGCCGGTGGCATGCGCGGCGGCAAAAAGATCAAGGCCGTCATCCCGGGTGGCTCGTCCGCTCCGGTGATCCGTGGTGACGTCATGATGGACACCACCATGGACTACGACGCCATCGCCAAGGCCGGCTCGATGCTGGGTTCGGGCGCGGTGATCGTGATGGACGAAACGCGCTGCATGGTCAAGTCGCTGCTGCGCCTGTCCTACTTCTACTATGAAGAATCCTGCGGCCAGTGCACGCCGTGCCGCGAAGGCACCGGCTGGATGTACCGCATGGTGGAGCGTATCGAGAATGGTCACGGCAAGATGGAAGATCTGGACGTGCTGAACTCGGTGGCTGACAACATCCAGGGCCGCACCATCTGTGCGCTGGGTGACGCAGCGGCCATGCCGGTACGCGCGTTCGTGAAGAATTTCCGCGAAGAGTTCGAATACCACATCGAGCACAAACACTGCCTGGTTCCGGCTTACATCTGAACAGGGCAGGGGATGCCGGGCGGGATGCGATAAGCCTTCCGCCGGTATCGTTGGCAAAGAATATTTAGCTTGGGCAAACAGCCATGGTTGAAATCGAAATAGACGGCAAGAAGGTTGAAGTGCAAGAAGGCAGCATGGTCATGGACGCTGCCAACAAGATCGGCACGTACATCCCTCACTTCTGCTATCACAAGAAACTGTCCATCGCGGCCAACTGCCGCATGTGCCTGGTCGAGGTCGAAAAGGCCCCGAAGCCGCTGCCTGCCTGTGCCACGCCGGTCAACAACGGCATGATCGTGCGCACCGCCAGCGACAAGGCCGTCAAGGCCCAGAAGGGCGTGATGGAATTCCTCCTGATCAACCACCCGCTGGATTGCCCCATCTGCGACCAGGGCGGTGAGTGCCAGCTGCAGGATCTGGCCGTCGGTTACGGCGGTTCGACTTCGCGCTATCAGGAAGAAAAGCGTGTCGTGGAGCCCAAGGATGTCGGTCCGCTGATCTCCATGAAGGAAATGAACCGCTGCATCCACTGCACCCGCTGCGTGCGCTTCGGCCAGGAAGTGGCCGGCGTGATGGAACTGGGCATGCTGGGCCGCGGTGAACATTCCGAGATCACCACCTTCGTCGGCAAGACCGTGGATTCCGAACTGTCGGGCAACATGATCGACCTGTGCCCGGTGGGTGCGCTGACCTCCAAGCCGTTCCGCTACAGCGCCCGTACCTGGGAGCTGTCGCGCCGCAAGTCGGTGAGCCCGCACGACAGCGTTGGCGCCAACCTGATCGTCCAGGTCAAGAATGGCAAGGTCATGCGCGTGCTGCCCTTCGAAAACGAAGAAGTCAACGAGTGCTGGATCTCCGACAAGGACCGCTTCGCCTATGAAGCGCTGGACAGCGCCGAGCGCCTGACCAAGCCGATGTTGAAGCAAGACGGCAAGTGGCAGGAAGTGGACTGGCAGACCGCGCTGGAATACGTCGCCCACGGCCTGCGCAACATCCGTCACGAACACGGCGCCGATTCCATCGCTGCGCTGGGTACCCCGTACTCCACGCTGGAAGAACTGAGCCTGCTGCAGAAGGTCGTGCGCGGTGTCGGTTCGGATAACGTCGACTTCCGCCTGCGTCAGTCGGACTTCGGTCTGGATGGCCAGATCAAGCCTTGGCTGGGCATGTCCATCGTCGAGTTCTCGCAGTTGAACCGCGTCTTCGTGATCGGTTCCTTCCTGCGCAAGGATCACCCGCTGCTGTCGGCCCGCCTGCGCCAGTCCGCCAAGAGCGGTGCCAAGATCAGCGTGCTGCACGCCACCGACGACGATCTGCTCATGCCGGTCGCCAACAAGATCATCGCCGCTCCTTCGGCATGGCTGTCCGCGCTGGCCGAAGTGGCCGTGGCCGTGGCTGAAGCCAAGGGTGTGGCTGCTCCCGCCGCCTACGCTGGCGTGGTCGCATCGGACGCGGCCAAGGCCACCGCTGCCAGCCTGCTGTCGGGCGAAGGCCGTGGCGTGTTCCTGGGCAATGCTGCCGTCCAGCATCCGCAAGCTGCGCAATTGCATGCCGCCGCACAGTGGATCGCTGAACAGACCGGCGCCAAGCTGGGCGTGTTGACCGAAGGCGGCAACGCCGTTGGTGGCTACCTGGCCAATGCCGTGCCGACCCCGGGCAAGGGCGCCAACGCCGCTGCCGTGTTCGCACAGCCGCGCAAGGCCTACCTGCTGTTGAACGCCGAGCCGGAACTGGACAGCTACGATCCGCAAGCGGCTCGTGCCGCCCTGAACCAGGCCGAAATGGTCGTGGTGATGTCGGCTTTCAAGCACGGTGCCGACTACGCCGACGTGCTGCTGCCGATCGCGCCGTTCACCGAAACCGCCGGTACCTTCGTCAATGCCGAAGGCCGTGCACAGAGCTTCAACGGCACAGTCAAGCCGGCTGGCGATGCGCGTCCGGGCTGGAAGGTCCTGCGCGTGCTGGGCAACCTGCTGGAGCTGGAAAACTTCGAGTACGAAACCGCCGAATCCATCCGCGACGAACTGCTGGGCAAGGAAACCGACCTGTCGGCCCGCCTGAACAACATCGCCAGCGTGCAAGCGCAGGCCGTGCCAGCCGCTCCCGCCGGTGTGGAGCGCGTGGCCGATGTGCCCATCTACTTCGCCGATGCGATCGCACGCCGCTCGCCGCCGCTGCTGGAAACCCGCGACGGCCAGGCACCCAAGGCATGGCTGTCGGCCGCACTGGCTGCCAAGCTGGGCGTGGCTGAAGGCGACAAGGTGAATGTCAAGCAAGGCTCGGGCAGCGCTGCGCTGACCGCGGCCATCGATAAGAAACTGCCGGAAAACGTGGTTCGCGTCGCCGCTGCGCACGCCTCCACCGCTGCACTGGGCGGCATGTTTGGCGCAATCGTCGTGGAGAAAGCGTAAAAATGGATCACCTGATCGCCCAAATCAATACGGTAGGCCCGGCCTACCTGGGTCCGACCCTGTTCACCCTGGTGTGGACCCTGGTCAAGATCCTGGTGGTGATGGTGCCGCTGCTGGTGTGCGTGGCCTACATGACCTACTGGGAGCGCAAGCTGATCGGCTGGATGCACGTGCGTCTGGGCCCCAACCGCGTGGGGCCGGCCGGCCTGCTGCAGCCCATCGCGGATGCCGTCAAGCTGATCTTCAAGGAAATCTCTACTCCGTCCAAGGCCAACAAGGCGCTGTTCTACCTGGCGCCTGTGATGACCATCATGCCGGCGCTGGCCGCCTGGGCGGTGGTGCCGTTCTCGCCGGAACACGTGCTGGCCAACGTCAACGCCGGTCTGCTGTACCTGATGGCGATCACCTCGATGGAAGTCTACGGCATCATCATCGCCGGCTGGGCCTCCAACTCGAAGTACGCTTTCCTGGGTGCCATGCGCGCCTCGGCACAGATGGTGTCCTACGAAATCTCCATGGGCTTCTGCCTGGTGGTGGTGCTGATGGTCTCCGGCAGCCTGAACATGACCGACATCGTGCTGGGTCAGACCAAGGGGCAGTTCGCCGCCATGGGCCTGAACTTCCTGTCGTGGAACTGGCTGCCGTTGCTGCCGGTGTTCGTGATCTACTTCGTCTCCGGTGTGGCCGAGACCAACCGCCACCCGTTCGACGTCGTGGAAGGCGAATCCGAAATCGTGGCCGGTCACATGATCGAATACTCGGGCATGTCCTTCGCCATGTTCTTCCTGGCCGAATACGCCGCGATGATCCTGATCTCGATCCTGACCGCACTGCTGTTCTTCGGCGGCTGGTCGGCTCCGGTGTCCGCGCTGGACTTCATCCCGGGCTGGATCTGGCTGGGCTTGAAGACCTTCTTCTTCCTGTCGCTGTACGTGTGGATCCGCGCATCGTTCCCGCGCTATCGCTATGACCAGATCATGCGTCTGGGCTGGAAAGTGTTCATCCCGCTGACCCTGGTGTGGCTGGTGGTCGTGGCGATCTGGATCCAGTCGCCCTGGAATATCTGGAAATAAGTTGGAAGGCTGAGGCTAAAAATGGAAGCTATTAAGGATTTTTTCGGCAGCCTGATGCTCCGCGAGCTGTTCAAGGGCCTGGCCCTGACCGGTCGCTACCTGTTCAAGCGCAAGATCACGGTGCAGTTCCCCGAGGAAAAGACGCCGATGTCGCCGCGTTTCCGCGGTCTGCATGCGCTGCGCCGTTATCCCAACGGTGAAGAACGCTGCATCGCCTGCAAGCTGTGCGAAGCGGTCTGCCCGGCGATGGCCATCACCATCGAATCCGAGCAGCGTGCCGACGGTACCCGTCGCACCAGCCGCTACGACATCGACCTGACCAAGTGCATCTTCTGCGGTTTCTGCGAAGAGTCCTGCCCGGTCGACTCGATCGTCGAAACGCATATCCTGGAATACCACGGTGAAAAGCGGGGCGACCTGTACTACACCAAGGAAATGCTGCTGGCAGTGGGCGACCGTTACGAAAACGAAATCGCCGCTGCACGTGCAGCCGACGCTGCCTACCGTTGATCGGTACTGCCGGGTGGCCCTGCGTAAAACAGGGCGGCCGGCAGGGTGGTGCAGGACTTGCGGCAATGTGCTGGATGTATTGCGATGGGATGGCCTGCTGTGCTGTCCCCGTGCTGATTGAATGAACCAACTTCTGGTTGATTATGGAATTTAAAACTGTCTTGTTCTACGTGTTCGCGGTGCTGGTGGTAATCGCCGCTGTACGCGTCATCACGGCCCGCAACCCGGTGCATGCGGCGCTCTTCCTGGTGCTGTCGTTCTTCTCGGCAGCCGGTCTCTGGATGCTGCTCAAGGCCGAGTTCCTGGCCATCGTGCTGGTGCTGGTCTATGTCGGTGCGGTGATGGTGCTGTTCCTGTTCGTGGTGATGATGCTCGACATCAACATGGACAAGCTGCGCGAAGGCTTCTGGGGCTACTTCCCGCTGGCTGCCACCATCGGCGTGATCATCGTGCTGGAAATGGCGGCGGTGCTGCTCAACAGCTTCTGGGTCTACGAGTCCCAGGTGCCGGCTGCCTCTGACACGCTGGGCCAGACCAAGCCGCTGGGCAAGCTGATCTTCACCGAATACGTGTACGGTTTCGAAATCGCAGCCGTGATCCTGCTGGTGGCCATCGTCGCCGCCGTCGCACTGACACTGCGCCGCCGCAAGGACAGCAAGTACTTCGACCCGGCCCAGGCCGTCAAGGTCAAGGCATCGGATCGCGTGCGCCTGGTCAGCATGAAGGCCGAATCCACCCGCAATGAACCCGCTGCCGACGCCGCCGCTGCTGCGTCCGACAAGCCGGCTCAACAATCTTAAGAAGGGCGAACAAGAATCATGGCAATCACGCTCTCCCATTACCTGATCATCGGCGCGATCCTGTTTGCGATCTCGATCGTCGGCATTTTCCTGAACCGCAAGAACGTCATCGTCCTCCTGATGGCCATCGAACTGATGCTGCTTGCGGTCAACATGAACTTCATTGCTTTCTCGCATTACCTCGGTGACGCGGGCGGACAGATCTTCGTGTTCTTCATCCTGACCGTGGCTGCGGCCGAGTCCGCCATCGGTCTGGCGATTCTGGTGGTGCTGTTCCGTAACCTGGATACCATCAACGTGGAAGACCTCGACAGCCTCAAGGGCTGAGTCGGCATCCGCAGCGTCCTGTTTTTGCGTTCTGGTTTGAATTTCATTTAAAGATGGGAGGCCCCCTTGCAGCAGATGGTGCAGGCGGGGCAGCCAATAAGCGATAAGGTTCATCATGGCTGGGCAACTTAACCCACATCTTCTTCTTGCTGTACCCCTGGCGCCGCTGGCAGGCTCGGCTATCGCCGGCTTGCTGGGTACCAAATTCTTCGGCAACGTGGTTGGCCGCAAGGTGTCGCATACCGCGACCATCCTGGGCGTGCTGATTGCCGCCATCATCTCCCTCCAGACCCTGCTTGCAGTGCTGGACGGCGCCACCTACAACGGTACGCTGTACAACTGGATGACGGTGGCAGGCCTCAAGCTGGAGATCGGCTTCATGGTCGACAGCCTGACCGCGATGATGATGTGCGTGGTGACTTTCGTGTCTCTGATGGTGCACATCTACACCATTGGCTACATGGCCGAAGATGAGGGTTACAACCGCTTCTTCTCCTACATCTCGCTGTTCACCTTCTCCATGCTCATGCTGGTCATGAGCAACAACTTCCTGCAGCTGTTCTTCGGCTGGGAAGCGGTGGGCCTGGTGTCCTACCTGCTGATCGGTTTCTGGTACACCCGTCCGACCGCCATCAAGGCCAACATGAAGGCCTTCCTGGTCAACCGTGTCGGTGACTTCGGCTTCATCCTGGGGATCGGCCTGCTGCTGGCTTACGCCGGTTCGATGAACTACACCGAAGTCTTCGCCAAGCGCGCCGAGCTGGCCCAGCTGACTCTGCCGGGTACGGACTGGATGCTGCTGACCGTCGCCTGTATCTGCCTGTTCGTCGGCGCCATGGGCAAGTCGGCCCAGTTCCCGCTGCACGTCTGGCTGCCGGACTCGATGGAAGGCCCGACCCCGATCTCCGCGCTGATCCACGCCGCCACCATGGTGACGGCCGGTATCTTCATGGTCACCCGCATGTCGCCGCTGTTCGAGCTGTCGGACACCGCGCTGTCCTTCATCCTGGTGATCGGTGCCATCACGGCGCTGTTCATGGGCTTCCTGGGCACCATGCAGAACGACATCAAGCGCGTCGTGGCTTACTCCACGCTGTCGCAGCTGGGTTACATGACCGTCGCACTGGGTGCTTCGGCCTACTCGGTGGCCGTGTTCCACCTGATGACCCACGCCTTCTTCAAGGCACTGCTGTTCCTGGGCGCCGGTTCGGTCATCATCGGCATGCACCACGATCAGGACATGCGCAACATGGGCGGCCTGCGCAAGTACATGCCCATCACCTGGATCACCTCGCTCTTGGGTTCGCTGGCGCTGATCGGTACGCCCTTCTTCTCGGGCTTCTACTCGAAGGATTCGATCATCGAAGCCGCAGCCGAATCGCACCTGCCGGGTTCGGGCTTTGCCTACTTCGCCGTGCTGGCCAGCGTCTTCGTGACGGCCTTCTACTCCTTCCGCATGTACTTCATGGTCTTCCACGGCAAGGAGCGTTTCGGTCAGGCCCACGGCCATGACGATCATCACGCCCCGGCTGCGGCCCACGGCGTGCATGACGACCATGCCCACGATGCGCATGATGACCACGGCCATGACGAGCACCATCACGGCCTGGCTCCGGGCCAGAAGCCGCACGAGTCGCCGCTGGTGGTGACCCTGCCGCTGATCCTGCTGGCCATTCCCTCGGTCATCGTCGGTTTCTTCGCGATCTCGCCGATGCTGTATGGCGACTTCTTCAAGGGCGTGATCTTCTTCGGCGAAAACCACAAGGTCATGGAAGAGCTGGCCCACGAATACCACGGCCCGGTGGCCATGGTGCTGCACGCCTTCACCAGCGCGCCGCTGTGGCTGGCCATTGCCGGTGTGGTCGTGGCGTACTACTGCTACATGATCAACCCGCGCGTGCCGACCTGGTTCAAGGAAAAGTTCAGCATCATCTACACCATCCTGGACAACAAGTACTACATGGACAAGTTCAACGAAGTCGTCTTCGCCGGCGGTGCACGCCTGCTGGGCAGCGGACTGTCCACCGTGGGTGACCGTGGCCTGATCGACGGTCTGTTCGTCAACGGCAGCGCCAAGGTCGTCGGCTGGTTCTCGAAATTCACGCGTCTCTGGCAGTCCGGTTACATCTATCACTATGCGTTCGTGATGATCATCGGGGTGCTGGGTTTCCTGGTGTGGTTCATGCCGCTCCCGTTCGCCAAATAAGCTGTCCGAGTACATAACAACCATGATGCAGTCAACATTTCCCATCCTGAGCCTTGCGATCTGGGTACCGATCGTCTTCGGCATCCTCGTCCTGGCACTGGGCCGCGACAGCAATCCGGGCCTGGCCCGCTGGCTCTCGCTGTTCGGTTCGCTGGTCGGTCTGGTCGCTACTTTCCCGCTGATCCAGCACTTTGATCCGCTGGCGCACGGTTACCAGTTCGTCGAAAAGACGCCCTGGATCGACCGCTTCAGCATCAGCTACTTCCTGGGCCTGGACGGCATCTCGCTGTGGTTCGTGCCGCTGACCGCCTTCATCACGGTCATCGTGGTACTGGCCGGCTGGGTGGTGATCCAGAAGCGCGTGGCCCAGTACATGGGTGCCTTCCTGATCCTCTCGGGCATCATGATCGGCGTGTTCTCGGCGCTGGATGCGATGCTGTTCTACGCCTTCTTCGAAGCGACCCTGATCCCGATGTTCATCATCGTGGGCGTCTGGGGCGGCGACAACCGCGTGTATGCAGCCTTCAAGCTGTTCCTGTACACGCTGTTGGGTTCGCTGCTGATGCTGATCGCCCTGATCTACCTGTACTACGTGTCCGGTGGCAGCTTCGAGATCCCGACCTGGCACCAGGTGCCGCTGTCGATGATCGAGCAGAAGGTCCTGTTCTTCGCCTTCCTGGCGGCCTTCGCCGTGAAGGTGCCGATGTGGCCGGTGCACACCTGGCTGCCTGACGCCCACGTGCAGGCGCCGACCGGTGGCTCCATCGTGCTGGCGGCGATCATGCTCAAGCTGGGTGCCTATGGCTTCCTGCGCTTCTCGCTGCCGATCCTGCCGGACGCCAGCCATGCGCTGTCGGGCTTTATGATCTTCCTGTCACTGGTGGCCGTGATCTACATCGGTCTGGTGGCCCTGGTCCAGCAGGATATGAAGAAACTGGTCGCTTATTCGTCGATTGCCCACATGGGCTTCGTCACCCTGGGCTTCTTCATGTTCAACGACATGGCCCTGCAGGGCGGCATCGTGCAGATGATCTCGCACGGTTTCGTCTCCGGCGCGATGTTCATGTGTATCGGCGTGCTGTATGACCAGATGCACACCCGTGAGATCGCCCAATATGGCGGTGTGGTGAACAAGATGCCGCGCTTCGCCTTCTTCTTCATCCTGTTCTCGCTGGCCAACTGCGGCTTGCCGGCCACTTCCGGTTTCGTCGGCGAATTCATGGTGATCCTGGGTGCGGTGAAGTTCAATTTCTGGATTGGCCTCTTGGCTGCGACCGCCCTGATCCTGGGCGCGGCGTATTCGCTGTGGCTGGCCAAGCGTGTCATCTTCGGTGCCGTGGCCAATCACCACGTGGCCGAGCTGGTGGACGTGAATGCCCGCGAGTTCCTGATCCTGGGCCTGCTGGCGATTGCTACCCTGGTCATGGGTATCTATCCGGGCATCATCACCGACAGCATCCAGACCTCGGTGACCGACCTGCTGAAGCACGTGGCGGTCTCCAAGATCAACTGATCTGCGCAGTCATGAAGTGAAAGGGCGGGGCGCTCGCGTCCCGCCGGCAAACAAGCTGGGCAACAACGAGTAACGAGACGAGCCGGTGTGGCATGACCGGTCGGGCGGCGCGGCCAAGGTCGCGACACACAAGCGGGCAACACAAGCGGTAGTAACTAAATGAATAACATGAATCTGATCCCTGTCTATCCGGAAATATTTCTGCTGATTGCGACCTCCGCGATCCTGCTGATCGATATGTTCCTGCCGGAAAGCAAGCGCGTCATCACCTATCTGCTGTCCCTGGCAGTGCTGGTGGTGTGTGCGGTACTGAGCTTTGTTGACCTCAACACGGGGGCGACGGTCTACACGTTCAACAACATGTACGTGTCCGATCCGCTGAGCAACCTGTTGAAGCTGTTCACCTACCTGGGTGTGGGTGTCACGCTGATCTACTCGCGCCAGTACAACACCGTGCGCGGCATCACCGGCGGTGCCCTGGGCGGGGAGTACTACGCCCTGGCACTGTTCGCGCTGCTGGGCCAGATGGTCATGATCTCCGGCAACAGCTTCCTGTCCATCTACCTGGGCCTGGAACTGATGTCGCTGTCCTTGTATGCGCTGGTGGCCCTGCGTCGTGACAACGCGGCTTCCACCGAAGCCGGCATGAAGTACTTCATCCTGGGTGCGCTGGCGTCGGGCTTCCTGCTGTACGGCATGTCCATGCTCTACGGTGCGACCGGCGGTGCGCTGGAGCTGAACGAAGTGTTCCGCGCCGTCGTCTCCGGCACCGTCGATCAGACCCCGCTGGTGTTCGGCCTGGTGTTCGTGGTGGCCGGGCTGGCGTTCAAGCTGGGCGCCGTGCCCTTCCACATGTGGGTGCCGGACGTCTACCAGGGTTCGCCCACTCCCGTGACCCTGCTGCTGGGTGCAGCGCCGAAGCTGGCGACCTTCGCCATCACCTTCCGTCTGCTGGTCGAAGGCCTGCTGCCGCTGGCCGAGCACTGGCAACAGATGTTGATGGTGCTGGCTGTCCTGTCCATCATCCTGGGTAACGTGACCGCCATCGCGCAGACCAACATCAAGCGCATGCTGGCCTACTCGACCATCTCGCACATGGGCTTCATGCTGCTGGGCATGCTGGCCGGCGTGGTGGATGGCAACTTGTACTCGGCCGTCAATTCCTACAGCTCCTCGCTGTTCTATGCCGTGACCTACGTGATCACCACGCTCGGTTCCTTCGGCATGATCATCCTGCTGTCGCGTTCGGGCTTCGAAGCCGATACCCTGGACGACTTCAAGGGCCTGAATCAGCGCAGCCCCTGGTTTGCTGCCGTGATGATGATCATGATGTTCTCGCTGGCCGGTATCCCGCCGCTGGTGGGCTTCTATGCCAAGCTGTCCGTGCTGCAGGCTGCCATGGCTACCGGCCAGATCTGGCTGCTGGTGCTGGCCGTGGTGTTCTCGCTCATTGGCGCGTTCTACTACATCCGCGTGGTCAAGGTCATGTACTTCGATGAGCCTGCTGACACCAGCAAGATCGTCGCGACCCCCGAAATGCGTCTGGTGCTCAGCCTCAACGGTATCGCCGCTCTGGCCATCGGCCTGTGGCCCAACCATCTGATGGATCTTTGCACCCGTGCCCTGAGCAGCACGCTGGCGAACTACATCAGCAAGTTCCTGGCGTAAGGGAGAGGGGAAATGAACGTTTCCCTCTTCAGCTGGATCGTGATCCTGTTGGCCGCCCTGGCGGCCAATTTGCCGTTCTTCAACCAGCAGTTGTTTGGATTGATTCCCCTGAAGAAGGACGCAGCCTGGGTCAAGCCGGTCTGGTTGCGTCTGCTGGAGCTGGTGGTACTGTATTTCGCCGTCGGCGTGGTCGCCCATCTGCTGGAAGCCGGCATCGGCAACGTCTTTTCGCAGGGCTGGGAATTCTATGCCATCACCGGCTGTCTGTTCCTGGTGTTGGCCTACCCGGGCTATGTGATGCGCTACCTGCGCAAGCAACATGCCTGAAGCAGCCCCATGAGGCGCCGGTCAGAGATCGGCGCCTTTTTACTTGGTGCGAGCTGAATGCACCGCCATGCGCTTTCACTCCTCACCCTCACTCCCTCGCTCATATCATGGACGCCCATCTCAAAGAGATCCAAAAAGACAGCCGTCAGGTCTACGACGGCCATTTCCTCAAGGTCCAGAAGGACACCATCGTGCTCCCCGATGGCAAGGAAAGCACCCGTGAATATATCAGGCACCCCGGCGCGGTCACCGTGCTGCCCTTGTTCGATGACGGTAGCGTCCTGATGGAGCGCCAGTTCCGCTATCCGCTGGATCGCGTGTTCATCGAATTCCCGGCCGGCAAGATCGATCCGGGCGAGGACACGCTGGAGTGCGCCAAGCGCGAGCTGAAGGAAGAAACCGGTTATACCGCCGCCGAGTGGCAATACGTCTGCACCATCCACAATGCCATCGCTTACTCGGATGAGCATCTGGTGCTGTACGTAGCGCGCGGATTGAAAGAAGGGGAGCGCGCTCTGGACGAAGGTGAATTCCTCGACATCTACAAGGCCCCGCTGGCTGAGTTGGTGGAGCAGGTGCGCAATGGGCAGATCACCGATGTGAAGACCGTGATCGGGGTGTTCTGGCTGGAGAAGATTGTGAGTGGTAGCTGGACACCACCGGAACGCCCGGCTGGCATCTGAGGCCAGCCCCTACGAAAAAGCCGCATCCGGTGGATGCGGCTTTCGTTTTTCAAGGCGCCGTGCAGCGCGCTTACATCCCCGAATAATTCGGCCCGCCACCGCCTTCCGGCGTGACCCAGACGATATTCTGCGTCGGGTCCTTGATGTCGCAGGTCTTGCAGTGTACGCAGTTCTGCGCGTTGATCTGCAGGCGGTCCGAATTGTCTTCATTCTTCACGAACTCATACACCCCGGCCGGGCAATAGCGCGATTCCGGGCCAGCATACTTGGCCAGGTTCACCTGCACCGGTACGTTCTTGTCCTTGAGCGTCAGGTGCGCGGGCTGATCTTCACCGTGGTTGGTGTTGGAGATGAAGACTGAGGACAGTCGATCGAAGGTCAGCTTGCCATCCGGCTTGGGATAGGCGATCGGCGCGAAGTCCGAGGCCGGACGCAGGCATTCGTGGTCGGCGTGCGAATGACGCAGCGTCCACGGTGCCTTGCCGCCGAACAGTACCTGGTCGATGCCCACCAGTAGCGTGCCCGTCACCAGACCCTTGCTCATCGAGGGCTTGAAGTTGCGCGCCTTGTGCAGTTCTTCCTTCAGCCAAGAGGCCTCGAAGGCTGCCGGATAGGCTGCCAGCTCGTCAGCCTGGCGGTTCTCGCCCAGCGCATTGAAGGCTGCCTCTGCCGCCAGCATGCCGCTCTTGATGGCGGCATGGCTGCCCTTGATGCGCGAGGCATTGAGGAAGCCCGCATCGCAACCCAGCAGCGCGCCACCGGGGAAGACCAGCTTGGGCAGCGACTGCACGCCACCCGCGGTGATCGCACGGGCGCCGTAGGAGATACGCTTGCCGCCCTCGAAGAACTTGCGGATCTCCGGATGGGTCTTGTAACGCTGGAATTCCTCGAAGGGCGAGAGATAAGGATTCTGGTAGGCCAGGCCAACCACGTAACCGACCGCCACCTGGTTGTTTTCCAGGTGATACAGGAAGGAGCCACCGTAGGTGTCATTAGCCAGCGGCCAGCCGGCAGTGTGGACCACCAGGCCGGGCTGGTGCACTTCCGGCTTCACTTCCCACAGTTCCTTGATGCCGATGGCATAGGTCTGCGGATCGCGTCCGGCATCCAGCTTGTACCTGGCGATGAGTTGCTTGCCCAGATGGCCGCGCGCACCTTCGGCGAAGAAGGTGTATTTCGCATGCAGTTCCATGCCCAGCTGGAATTCGGCCGTGGGTTCGCCTTCCTTGTTGATGCCCATGTTGCCGGTGGCCACGCCCTTGACCGAACCATCCTCGTGGTAGAGCACTTCGGCAGCCGGGAAACCGGGGAAGATTTCCACGCCCAGCGCCTCGGCCTGCTGGCCCAGCCAGCGGGTGACGTTGGAGAGCGAAATGACGTAGTTGCCGTGGTTCTGGAAGCAGGTCGGCAAGAGCCAGTGCGGTGTCTTGTAGGCCTTGGTGGCCGAGAGGAACAGGAAACGGTCTTCGGTGACCGGCGTATTCAACGGGGCGCCTTGCTCTTTCCAGTCGGGAATCAGCTCGGTCAGCGCACGCGGGTCCATCACCGCGCCGGAGAGGATATGGGCGCCGACTTCGCTGCCTTTTTCCAGCACGCAGACCGAGACTTCACGGTCCTGTTGCGCGGCCAGCTGCTTGAGGCGGATCGCCGCCGACAGGCCAGCGGGGCCGCCGCCGACGATAACCACGTCGTATTCCATCGATTCGCGTGGACCGTATTGTGCGAGCAAGTCTTGAGATGAAGTCATGGGTGTCCCGTGTTATGTGAACTGCCTGTTTTCGAACGACCGTGCTATTGTTAAGTATTTTTCGAAAGAACGCTAGAGGGCAGGGTGATTTAACTGTCATTTTTATTCAGCTGCTAACGTGCATGTCTGAAACAATGCACGCAAGCGGAGTGCTGCGCCGGAGGGTTTTCCGGAAGTGCCGTATTTTAGGGGATTTTCCGCGCGGGGCTCATGGCCCGTTGGTTTTGGCCAGATCACTGCTGTTGTGCGCAGAATTCGGATCGGCCGCCAGGATGACGCGGAAATGACTCGCAAGGAGGTGCGTGATGCGGGACGTCACTGCGTCGCAAATGCGACAGACTCAGCGCATCGCGCATGAAAAAAATTACATCCATTGATGAATCAAACCAGAAAAGGACCACGATGAGCCATCCCGACCAGACAGCAAAGAAGCCCTTGTACCGATCACAGCAACGCATCCGCTGGGGTGACATGGATGCCTTTGGCCACGTCAACAACACGCTCTATTTCCGCTTCATGGAACAATGCCGCATCGAGTGGCTGGAAGAAGTGTTCGGTCCCACCATCGCTGGCGAGGAGGGGCCGGTGATCGTCAATGCGCACTGCAATTTCCTCCGCCAGATGAAGTATCCCGCCAGCATCGTCGTGGAGATGGCGGCAGGCCACCTGGGTCGTACGAGTGTGGAAACTACGTATGTCATCCGCGACGCCGCCGATGAGCAGATCATCTATGCTGACGGTGCCGCAAAAATCGTCTGGGTCGATTTCAGGAAAGAGAAGTCCACCGCACTGCCCGAGAAGCTGCGACAGCTCCTGACAAGCTTGTAAGTTTGGCGCAAGGAAACTGGGACAGAATCGGCCCGACACTCCCGCAAGGATTCGCCACAGAGCGAAGGGGGGAGCGGAGAATTCGTTCACACGGAGCGGGTTCCAAAAGCGCTATGCCCGTCTCGCGTGCTAGCCAACAACTACATTCTGGAGGATGACATGAGCTACAAGACCCAAGCCTTTGTTGCCGCTGCCCTGATGAGCCTGGCGCTCACTTCGCAGGCTGCGGATCCGATCAAGATCGGCGTTTCCGGCCCTTACACCGGTGGCTCTGCCCCGATGGGCGTCTCCATGCGCGATGGTGTCAAGCTGGCGGTGGCCGAGATCAATGCGGCCGGTGGCCTGCTGGGCCGCCAGATTCAGCTGGTCGAGCGTGATGACGAAGCCAAGAACGAACGCGGCGTGCAGATCGCCCAGGAACTGATCAACAAGGAGAAGGTGGTCGCCACCGTCGGCTTCATCAACACCGGCGTGGCGCTCGCTTCGCAGCGCTTCTACCAGGAAGCCAAGATCCCCGTGATCAACAACGTGGCGACCGGCACCGTGATCACCAAGCAGTTCGAGAAGGAAAAGGACAACTACATCTTCCGCACCTCGGCCGCTGACAAGATCCAGGCCAAGATGATCGCCGATGAAGCGGTCGACAAGCAGAAGTTCACCAAGGTCGCCATCCTGGCCGACTCCACCAACTACGGCCAGCTCGGCCGCGAAGACCTGGAGAAGGTGCTGGCCGACAAGAAGGTCACCCCGGTGGCGGTCGAAAAGTACAACATCAAGGACGTCGACATGACGGCCCAGTTGCTCAAGTCCAAGCAGGGCGGCGCCCAGGCCGTGCTGACCTACGGCATCGGCCCCGAACTGGCGCAGATCGCCAACGGCATGGAAAAGCTGAACTGGCACGTGCCCATCATCGGCAGCTGGCCGCTGTCGATGGGCAACTTCATCGACAACTCCGGCAAGAACGGCAACGGTGCCCGCATGCCGCAGACCTTCATCCAGGACGGCAACACGCCCAAGCGCAAGGCCTTCATCGAGGCTTACCAGAAGGCCTACAAGGTTGACCGCATGCCGTCGGCCGTTTCGGCTGCCCAGGGCTACGACTCCATCCTGCTGCTGGCCGCTGCCATCAAGCAGGCTGGCACGACCGATGGCGAGAAGGTCCGCGCTGCGCTGGAAAACCTCAATACCAAGGTCGAAGGCGTGGTCACCACCTACGACAAGCCGTTCACCCACGACGATCACGAAGCCATCAAGCCTGGCATGGTCGTGATGGGCGAGGTCAAGAACGGCCGCGTCATCCTCGGCAAATAAGATACGACCCGCTTCACGCAACGTAGTCAAATAGGCCAGTCCTTGCGATCCGGGGGCTGGCCTTTTTTACACGATCTGTTGACGAATTTCTAACGGCACCGGCTCCGGTCGCCGTGAGATCGTCGCAGCTCTACGCCGCCACCCGGCGGTAGCCGCTTCTTGGGAAACACAATGGACATCCTCTTACAACTGGTCTTCTCCGGCATCGCGCTCGGCATGATCTATGCCGTGATCGCCTTCGGTTACCAACTGACCTTTGCCACTTCCGGTACGCTCAACTTCGGCCAGGGCGAAGCCCTAATGCTGGGCGCGCTGGTCGGGCTCTCCGTGGTGGGCAACATCCACGGCGGGCCTTATCTCAACTACTGGCTGATGATCCCCATCGTGCTGGTCTTCGGGGCCCTGCAGGGCATTTTCGTCGAATGGATCGGCGTGCGCCCGGCCATCAAGATCAAGTCCGAATTCGGCTGGATCATGTCCACCATCGCGCTGGCCATCATCTTCAAGAACGTCGCCGAGAACATCTGGGGCAAGGACGACCTGCCGTTCCCTTCGCCGATTTCCGGCGCGCCCTTCCAGATCTTCGGCGCCAACGTGCAGCCCATGCAGGTGTTGGTCGTGATCGGCGCCTTGCTGATCATGGCGGCGGTCGAATTGTTCAATCGCAAGTCGATCTACGGCAAGGCCGTGGTGGCCACCTCCAACGACCGCGATGCAGCGGGGCTGATGGGCATCAATACCAGCATGGTGATCACTTTTTCATATGCGCTCTCATCGGCCACTGCCGCCTTTGCCGGCGTGCTGGTGGCGCCGCTGACGCTGACCGGCGCCACCATGGGCGCGGCCCTCGGTCTGAAAGCCTTTGCGGTAGCCATCATCGGCGGCCTGACCTCGGGCATGGGCGCCATCGTCGGCGGCCTGATCCTGGGCGTGGCCGAGACCGTGACCGGTTTCTATATCTCGACCGGCTACAAGGAAGTTCCGGGACTGGTGCTGCTGCTGCTGGTCCTGGCGGTGAAACCTGCAGGCCTGTTCGGCAAAACTGCGATCAAGAAGGTCTGATGCGATGAACAAGAAAATCCTGCTGCTGTCCTTGCTGGGCATTGTCGCGCTGGGCGGCATTCCCCTGGTGGTGCACAACCCGTATTACCTGCACCTGATCGAAACCATCCTCATCTACGCCATCCTGCTGTTCGGGCTGGATATCGTGGTCGGCTATACCGGCCAGGTCTCGCTGGGCCATGCGGGCCTATTCGGTATCGGCTCCTATGCGGCCGGCGTGCTGTTCTTCAAGCTGGGCATGCCGATCTTCGTGACGGTGCCGGCGGCCATTGCCGTGACGGCCGTGTTCGGCGCCATCCTGGCATTACCCGCGCTGCGCGTGACCGGGCCTTACCTGGCGATGGTGACGCTGGCTTTCGGAACCATCATTCAGATCCTGATCAACGAAATGACCTTCCTTACCGAAGGTCCGCTGGGCATCAAGCTGCACAAGCCCATGATCGGGGGCGAGAAGATGAATGAGGTGCAGTTCTTCTACCTGGTGGCGATCCTGATGGTGATCTCCATGCTGGTGGTGCATCGCATCCTCAAGTCCAACCTCGGCCGCGCTTTCCAGGCGCTGCGCGACAGCCCCATCGCTTCGGACTGCATGGGCGTGTCGGTGTATCGCTACAAGGTGTATGCCTTCATCATCAGCGCGGCGCTGGCCGGTCTGTCGGGGGCGCTGTATGCGTATTCGGAAGAGTACATCTCGCCCAATACCTACAACTTCGAACTGACCATCCTGTTCTTGCTGGCGGTGATCATGGGTGGCCGCAAGTCGCGCATCGGCTCGCTGATCGGTGCATTGATCGTGGTGATGTTGCCCAGCCTGCTGTCGGACATCGCGCTGTTCCGCCAGATCGCCACCGTATTGGCGGTGATCGTGGTGATCGGCGCTGGCGTGCAACTGGCCAAGGGGACCAAGACCGCTCGCGGCATCGCCGTGCCGGTGGTGGCGACGATTGCCATGGCGGCCTTCTCGTACAAGCTGGAAAACATCACCGACTGGCGCCTGACCATCTTTGGTCTGATGACCTTGTTCGTGGTGTATTACCTGCAGGATGGCATCGTCGGCTTCTGCCGCAGCCTGTTTGGCCGTGTGCTGACCAAGCACGTGCCGGTGGCGCAGCAGGTCGCCGGTGACAAGGAGCGTGCGGTCATCACCACCGACTCGGTGAAGGAAGAGGGCGCCACGCTGTTGAAGGTGAACCAGATCCTGATGCAGTTCGGCGGGCTGAAGGCCTTGAACCGCGTCGACCTGGATGTGCGCAAGGGAACCGTGCACGGCCTGATCGGCCCCAACGGCTCCGGCAAGAGCACCATGATGAACGTGTTGACCGGCATCTATCGTCCTACCGATGGCGTGGTGGAATACGATGGTCGCCCGATCTCCGGCAATGTGCCCTCGGCCATTGCACTGGGTGGCGTGGCGCGGACTTTCCAGAACGTGCAGCTGTTCGGTGAAATGACCGCCACCGAAAACGTGCTGGTGGGCCTGCATCACACCTTCGACAGCAACGTGGTCGACGTCATGGTCAAAACGCCACGTTATGTGCGGGAAGAGCAGGCTGCACGCGAACGCGCTGCGGCCATCCTGGAGTTCGTGGGCCTGGCCAATCTGGCCAACGAGGAGGCGCGCAACCTGCCTTATGGCAAGCAGCGCCTGCTGGAGATCGGCCGCGCGCTGGGCCTGAACCCCAGCCTCTTGCTGCTGGATGAACCGGCCGCCGGCCTGACCGCGCCCGACATCAAGGAGCTCGTCGCCATCATCCGCAAGATCCGCGAAGCCGGCATCACCATCATCCTGATCGAACACCACATGGATGTGGTCATGTCGATCTGCGATACCGTCACCGTGCTCGACTTCGGCCAGAAGATCGCCGAAGGCAAGCCGGCCCAGGTCCAGGCTGACCCCAAGGTCATCGAAGCCTACCTCGGCAGTGGCGCAGGCGATGCCCATGACAACACATCCAGCCCCGCGGGAGCCTGAACATGCTGACCATTTCCAATCTGCACGCCGCTTACGGCAAGGTCGAGGTGCTACATGGCATTTCGATGGACGTCCCCAAGGGCAAGGTGGTGACCCTGATCGGTTCCAACGGCGCCGGCAAGACCACCACCATGCGCGCCATCTCCGGCATGATCAAGCCCAAGGGGGGCGAAGTCACCCTGGGCGGCAAGAACATCACCGGCCTGGATTCGCACCGGATTGCCCGCTTCGGGCTGGCGCATTCGCCCGAAGGGCGGCGCGTCTTCGCCACCATGAGCGTGATCGACAACCTGTTGCTGGGTGCCTTCCCGCGCTTTACCCGGGCACGTCCAAAGGGCGACATCGCACATGACCTGGAACGCGCACTGGAACTGTTCCCGCGCCTGAAGGAGCGGCAGACGCAGCTGGCCGGTACGCTCTCGGGCGGCGAGCAGCAGATGCTGGCCATGGCGCGGGCGGTGATGTTGAATCCCGAAGTGATCCTGCTGGACGAGCCGTCGATGGGGCTGGCCCCGATTCTGGTGGACGAGGTGTTTCGCATCATCTCGCGCCTGAAGGAGCAGGGCGTGACCATGCTGCTGGTGGAGCAGTTTGCCGCCGCTGCGCTCAATGTTGCGGACTACGGCTATGTGTTGGAGAATGGCAAGATCTCCGTGCACGGACCCGCCGACAAGCTGCAGAACGACCCGGCGGTCAAGGCCGCCTATCTGGGCGGTGGTGCGCATCACTGATGGGCCGTGGCCAACATATCACCAGCCATGCGCCTGCATGATACTGGGGCTCGCACGTCGCGCAAGCTGATAGCGTGTCCGGTATATTGAGGGGGAGGCATACCCCCTTGAAGGCTGATTCAGGCGCACCCCCCCCGGGTGCGCCTTTTTATTTGCGCGGGCAGTTCATCTTGTGGCTGGCGCAAGCCGTATGAGACGAGGAGCGAGCATGGCAGAGCGGCGGGATGAGACCATCGAGGTGGCTGGCGCTGTCCTGTACGCGAGCCAGTGGGGCGGGCCGCTGGCGGGGCGTCCACCCATCGTGCTGTTGCACGATTCCTTGGGCGCCGTGGCCTTGTGGCGTGATTTTCCGGCCAGGCTCGCCGCTTGCACGGGGCTTCCCGTGATCGCTTATGACCGTCCCGGCTTCGGCCAGTCCACCGCGCGTAGCGATGCCTTGCCGCCAGACTTCATTGCCGCCGAAGCCAATGCTTCGCTGAAGGTGGTGCTGCAGCATTTCGGCGTGCCCAAGGCCATCCTGTTCGGCCACAGCGTAGGGGGCGGCATGGCCATATCTGCCGCCGCGCAGATGCCGCAGCAGGTGCTGGTCGTCATAACCGAATCGGCGCAGGCTTTCGTCGAAGACCGTACCTTGCAAGGCATCCGCAATGCCCGGGCCAGCTTCGCCGACCCGGTGCAACTGGCACGCCTGGCCAAATATCACGGCAACGACTTGCAGCGGGCGCGCTGGGTACTCTCGGCCTGGATCGACACCTGGCTCTCGCCGTCTTTTGCGGACTGGTCGCTGGCGCCCATGCTGGCGCGTCTGGTGTGTCCGGTGCTGGCACTGCATGGTGATCTGGATGAATTCGGCAGCCTGGCGCATCCCCGCATGATTGCCAGTCTGCCATCGGCGTTTCCGGGGCAGGGCCAGTATCAGGTACTGGCGCAGTGCGGCCATGTCCTTCACCGGGAGCAACCGGAACAGGTCGTGCAGGCGGCCAGCAGTTTCCTGCTGCGGCACGGCCTCCTCTGACGCAGGCCTCTGATGCAGGCGGCAGCCATTTTTCTTCCCGTTGATGCGCGCACGCCGGGCGCACGGATTCACTCGACCGGATGCTCGCGACGATAAGCCCGCAATCCCAGCAGGTACATCGTGCGGATAAACAGGGCACGCGAGCGGTAAGTTTGTCTCGCCAACAAGGCGGCTTCCTCGAATTCCGCCTCATTTAATCGAAAATTCACCAGACGCGTCGCTCCTTTTGCGGGCTTACGTTCGCTTTGTTGCTTCTGTGCCATAAGATGTCTCCTCGCTGTTGGACTGAAAGCAACATTCTAGGAGAGGTCCTTTTCATATGTCATCGAATAAAACTGAATTTTTGACAATACTTGGTGATCGCCTTGCTGAAGAGCGAGGCCGCTGCGGCCATACCCAGAAATCGGTAGCGGACCACCTCGATATCACCGCGCGCACGCAAATCAAATATGAGATCGGCGAGACTGCGCCGGACGCCTATTATCTGCACGGCCTGGAGGAGATCGGCATTGATCTCACCTATGTGCTGACCGGCGTACGCGGCGCCAGGCCCAGCCCGGAGGAGAGCGAACTGATTGCCTGTTATCGTGCCGTTGATGCGACCATGCGCAGTTCGCTGGTGCAGTTGTTGTCGGGCTTGTCGCAGATGTCCAAGGGCGCGAAGAAGAAGCGCGATTTGCCCACCGCCACAGAGCACAAGCGAACCCGGCCCGGACGGCAGCGCAAGGTGGCGGTGGGCCAGGCAGAGCGCGGCGAGTTTAAGGCAGTCAGCCCCACAGACCTCTCACAGGAAAAGTAGTGGCGCACCGGGAATGACACATCGCGCGCAGCAGGTGGCAGGAGCGGCAGGGGGGCAAGAGGGCAGAACAGGGCACGAGGGGGCAAGATCCTTGGGCTGCAAATCCGCAAGGCATGCAGCAACAAAAAAAGCACCACGATCACTCGTGGTGCTTTTCGTTGTTGGTGGGGCGTCACAGATTCGAACTGTGGACCTACGGATTAAGAGTCCGCTGCTCTACCAGCTGAGCTAACGCCCCGTGGTGTTCCTGAAACGATCAGGTCGACCTGGAAGTGAAAAAGGCCTCGTGTTGGGAGGCCTTTTGAAATTTGGTGGGGCGTCACAGATTCGAACTGTGGACCTACGGATTAAGAGTCCGCTGCTCTACCAGCTGAGCTAACGCCCCGTTGCTGCACTTCGTTGTTGCCTCAGTGCTGCAAGAGAGAGCGCATTATAGGAGGGAGGTCGGGGTCGTGCAAGCCTTTTTTGGAAAAAAGATAAAAATATTTTATCTTTTCGTCTCCAACGCCACGCCTGGCCTCATTCTCCTGCTCAGTCGCCCGACAAGCCGGCCTTGATCCCGTTGACCCAGGACTTGGCCGGCAGCTTGGTCTGGCTCTCGATCAGGGCCGCGCGTCCATAGAGTTCGGGAAAATCGAATTCCACCGCACCCTTGAAGGCCAGCGCCACGACATTGCCATCATGGACTTCCGGCAGCGAGACCACGGTATCGAACGCATATTCCATCGCCCGCAGGTTCTTGGCGTAGCTGGGATGGTCGCCGAAGAGATTGACCGTCATCACGCCGCCCGGCGCCAGGCTGTCATAGCAGGCCTGGTAAAACTCGGGGCTGTCTAGCACCGGCCCGCGCGCCGTGGCGTCGTAGAGATCGACCTGCAGTGCGTCGATGATGCCGTGGGTTGCGGCATGGACGATGAAATCCATGGCATCGCTTTCGATGATCATCAGCCTGTCGTCCGGCTCCGGCAGCTTGAACATGCTGTGGCAGATGGCGATGACGGCCGGGTTCAGCTCCACCGCCGTCACCTGCGCCTGCGGGAATTGCCGGTAGGCGAACTTGGTCAGTGCCCCGGTTCCCAGGCCGAGCTGCACGATGTGACGTGGCGCCCGGTTGAAGAGCATCCAGGCCATCATCTGTTGGGCGTATTCCAGCTCGATCCAGTCCGGCTTGCGAATGCGCATGGCCCCTTGCACCCACTCGGTACCGAAATGCAGGTAACGCACGCCTTCCAGCTCGGACAGCGTGACGGGCGCATATTTCGGTTTGCGGGGTTTGCTGGCGTCGGCTTCCAGCTGTTGACGGCGGCGATTGGGACCGGCCTTGGTATTGGCCTGGGCTTCGATGGATTTTCTTCGGATGAGCATGATATGAATGAAACGGCGCGGCAGCCGGAGAGGCTGCCTGCGGATGCCGAATGATACCTTGCCTTGAGAGCCCGCCAGCGGCCGCAGCACGCTTTGCGCATATCGACATGCGAATTCATTCCTTCTGCCGGACGCGCGCGCATGTGAGGATGCGGACCTCATCATTTCCGGAGTTCCCATGCCATTGGCTGCCATCATCAAGCGCATCGCCGCCGCTGCTGCGCTGACCCTGGTCCTGGTGCCGCACGGCGCCAGTGCGCAGGACAAGAACAAGATCAAGGTCGGCATCTCGGTCGGCAGTGCCGAGGCCATCTTCGAGGTCGTCAAGAAAGTTGCTGCACGAGAGGGTCTTGAGATCCAGACCGTGGTCTTCAGCGACTACCTCCAGCCCAACGCCGCACTGGCCTCCGGCGACCTCGACGCCAACGCCTTCCAGCACCGTCCCTACCTGGAAAGCCAGATCGCTGCGCGCGGCTACAAAATCGTACCGGTCGGCCTGACCATCACGGCGCCGCTGGGCATCTACTCGCGCAAGTTCAGATCGGTGGAGCAGTTGCCCAATGGTGCGCAGGTCGGTATCCAGAATGATCCCTCCAACGGCAACCGCGCGCTCTTGCTGCTGCAGAAGGCCGGTCTGATCAAGCTCAAGCCGGGCGTGGGTGAAAACGGCGTCAATGCCACCCCGCTGGACATCATCGACAATCCGCGCAAGCTCAAGCTCAAGCTCATCGAACTGGATGCAGCGCAACTGCCACGCTCGCTGGACGACCTGGCGGCGGCCTCGATCAACAATGACTATGCCTACAAGGCTGGCCTGTCGCTGCAGAAGGACACCATCGCCGTGGAGGATCCACGCGGCCGTTACGCCAACATCATCGCCACCCGGGCCGAGGACAAGGACAAGCCCTGGGCCAGGAAGCTGGTGCAGGCCTACCAGTCGGAGGAAGTGCGCAAGTTCATCGAGACCGAGTTCAAAGGATCGCTGGTGCCAGCGTTCTGAACGTCGCTTCAAGAGCCGCTCTCTGCCGCCCGCCCTCAGGCCGGGCGGTTTTTTTTCGTCCGCTTGCCGTCGGGGTGGGCGCTGGCGGCCCGCGCTCCATTAAACTTGCGCCATGCTCAAGAACCTCATCCTCTGCCTGAAGCTGGCCATCGTCTTCTGCGCCATCGTGTTTTTCGCGAAGGCTTTGCAGTATTTGATCTTCAATGGCGGGTTTTCGGGGGAGTTTTATGACTATCTGTTCTTCAGGAAATGAAGAAAGGAATGGTCAACATGTACCAATATGGACATGTGCCAGGGTGCAGCTTTCGGTCATCGCAGGAGGCTGCCCATGCGCACAGCCCACTTTACCGACGCCCGCAGCAACCTCAAGAACGTGATTGATCGCGTGGTCGAAGATGCCGATATGACCCTGATCACCCGGCGCTGATCAGCGCAGTGCAGCCAGCCAGCGCGCACGCTTGTCCTCATACGCCAACGCCGCATGCGCCGGACTGCTCGAGGGCAACACCACCACCCGATAGTCCTGCACCTTGGCGCCCAGCGCCTTGATCCCGATCTTGCCAGCGGTACCACCATTGAAGGCGATGGTCTTCAACGCCGGCAGTGTGGCGATCAGCGTCAGCAAGTCATTGCCGCTGTGATCCCGGATTTCGCTGTCCAGACTGCCGATGCGCCGGGCCTGGGCGATCACGTCCCACAGGCCGATGCGATGCTGCAGCAAGGTGGCCAGCCTGGCGGCATAGTCCATGGCGTAAAGGTCAACTCCGATCACTTCGCCCACGAGCCGCCAGAACGCATTGCGCGGATGCCCGTAATACTGGCGGACCGCCAGCGAGGCCGCTCCCGGCAGGCTGCCCAGGATCAGGATGCGGGTATCCGGCGCCACCACCGGCGCAAAGCTGGCCAGCAAGGGATCAGCAGTGGCGGTATCGCCATTGTGAGCAGCATCAGCGGCAGAGGAAGGGGCGGCGGCAGAGGAAGAGCGAGCAGGCATGAAAACGGCCGGGATGAAAAGAATTTCAGCAAGCGCCACCTGCATCGCAGCCCGTGCACAATGGCGCGGCTGCAGAGGCGGTTGGCTTGCGGCAAAATGCACAAGAATTCATATCTTAGCTTAACCCGCCCAGGCGCCAGGCGCCGGGCCATTCATTCAAGGGAGACTGAACATGACAGATAAGGTCATCATCGTGACAGGCGGCAGCCGTGGCATCGGCGCGGCCACCGCATTGCTGGCAGCGCAGCGCGGCTACGCTGTCTGCGTCAATTACGTCTCCAACCGCGAGGCGGCCGAGTCGGTCGCCAGCCAGATCCGCGCCGCAGGCGGGCGGGCCATCACGGTGGCAGGCGACGTCTCCAAAGAGGAAGACGTGCTGCGCCTCTTCACCACCACCGACCAGGAGCTGGGCCGCGTCACCGCCCTGGTCAACAACGCCGGCATCCTGGAACATCAGTCGCGCCTGGACGCCATGAGCGCCGAGCGCATCACCCGCGTGCTGGTCGCCAACGTCACCGGTAGCCTGCTGTGCGCCCGCGAGGCGGTCAAGCGCATGTCCACACGGCATGGCGGGCAGGGTGGGGCCATCGTCAACTTGTCGTCGATGGCCGCCAAACTGGGCGGACCGGGAGAGTACGTGGACTATGCCGCCTCCAAGGGCGCCATCGATGCCTTCACCGTGGGCCTGGCCAAGGAAGTGGCGGCCGAAGGCATTCGCGTCAACGCCGTGCGTCCGGGCCTGATCTATACCGACATCCACGCCAGCGGTGGCGAGGCCGGCCGGGTGGACCGGCTCAAGGATGCCGTGCCGATGAAGCGCGGCGGTACCGCCGGCGAAGTCGCCAACGCCATCCTGTGGCTGCTGTCGGACGAATCCTCCTATGCCACCGGCACTTTCATCGACGTTTCCGGTGGCCGCTGAGGCCCTGGGCAGTCAATAGCAGACTAAACAGCCACTAAACAGCCACTGAGCAGGGAGCCCCGCATGGACAGCATGAATTCCCCCCGCCGCATCGATGCACTGCTGGCCCGCTATGCGCAAAGCCATCGCCATCCGATGAATGAACTGATCCACTGCATCTGCATACCGGCCATCGTGTTTTCGCTGCTGGGGCTGTGCTGGAGCGTTTCTCCCGCCGTGGCCCTGCTGGTGGCCGCCGCCGCGTTGGCCTGGTATCTGCGCCTTTCGCCACCCTTTGCCGTGGGCATGCTGGCCATGTCGGCGCTGATGCTGGTGGTGCTGGCACGGCTGCCTGCCGCAGCGGTGCTGCCGGTGTCGGCGGTGGTCTTCGTGCTGGCCTGGATCGGCCAGTTCATCGGCCACCGCATCGAGGGCAAGAAGCCGTCTTTCTTCGAGGATCTGCGGTTTTTGCTGGTCGGGCCGCTGTTCGTGCTGGCCTTCCTGTATCGCCGCTGGCACATCGCTTATTGATGTCACCGGATTGCGGTGGATTTCCGGCTCGGGACGTCTTTGTATTAAGATGTAAAGGATTATGTGCTCCGGCGCCAAACGCGCGATCATGTTGCGTTCGCGCGGACGCACGAATTCCCCCCGCCGCCCGGAGACGGGCCAAACAGTTATCAGTCGGAGTTTTTTGTATGAAGAAATTGCTTTTGATCGCCGCCCTGGGCTCCCTCGTGGCCGGCTGCGCAGTGACCCCCAACTCGGCCAGCGTCTACAACTCCCACCAGGCCCAAGGTGAACAGACCGTGCGCATGGGCGTCGTCGAATCGATCCGCAACGTGACCATCGACAAGGGTTCGACCGGCATCGGCACCCTCGGCGGCGCGGCGCTGGGCGGCATCGCTGCCGGCTCCAACATCGGCGGCGGCAACGGCGCCCTGGCTGCCGGCATCGTCGGTGCCCTGGCCGGCGGCGTGCTGGGCAACCAGGCCGAAGCCCACCTGAACAACCGTCCGGGCCTGGAAATCACCGTGCGTCTGGATAACGGCGAATTGCGCGCCATCACCCAGGATGCCGATGAACCTTTCCGCGTCGGCGAACGTGTGCGTCTGCTCTCCAACGGCCGCACCACCCGCGTGACGCACTGATCTTTGCGCAGCGTATGAAGAAGCAGGACTGCGGTCCTGCTCAGATTGATGACAAAGCCCTGGCGAGAGCCAAGGCTTTGTTGTTTAATCGGTCATGCTCAAAAAACCGACAGCCGCCCAGCACGAGTTAGAGATGGTGACCATCGAGATGCTCGTGCCCAAGGACCATCTGCTGCGCAAGATCGACGCGGCGGTGGATTTCGAGTTCATCCGCGAGAAGGTGGCGCATCTGTATTGCGCCGACAATGGCCGCCCGGCACTGGACCCGGTGGTACTCTTCAAGCTCTTGTTCATCGGCTACCTCTTCGGTATCCGCAGCGAGCGCCAGCTCATCCGCGAGGTCCAGGTCAACGTGGCCTATCGCTGGTTTGCCGGATTCCGTCTGACCGACAAGGTGCCGGACTCCTCCACCTTCTCCCAGAACCGGCGCCGCCGCTTCATTGATACCACCGTCTATCAAGACATCTTCGACGAGATCGTGCGCCAGGCCATTGGACGCGGCATGGTCGATGGCCGTGTGCTCTACAGCGACAGCACCCACCTCAAGGCCAACGCCAACAAGAACAAGTTCGACTACGTTCAAGTTACCCAGACCCCCTCGGCCTATCTGGCCGAACTGGATGCGGCTGTGGATATCGACCGTGCCGAGCATGGCAAGAAGCCGCTCAAGCGCGACGATGATGATGAGCCGCCCACCAAAGAAATCAAGGTCAGTCGCACCGATCCCGAGAGCGGCTACATGGTGCGCGACGACAAGCCCAAGGGCTTCTTCTACCTGGATCACCGCACCGTCGATGCCAAGCATTGCATCATTACCGATACCCATGTCACGCCCGCCTCAGTCCATGACAGTCAACCTTATCTGGCACGCCTGGATCGTCAGCGCCAGACGTTCGGATTTGATGTACAGGCCGTTGGCCTGGATGCTGGCTATTTCACACCGGCCGTCTGCCAGGGACTGGAGAATCGCGAGATCAGCGGCGTGATGGGCTACCGCACACCCAACCACAAGCCGGGGACATTCTTTAAACGGGCGTATGAGTACGATGCCTACCGTGACGAATACATCTGCCCGCAGGGCCAGTCCTTGCACTACAGCACCACCAATCGGCAGGGGTATCGGGAATACAAATCCAAGCCTGAACAATGCCGGGGCTGCAAGGTACGCGAGCAATGCACCAATAGCGCCAATGCGGTCAAGGTGGTGACGCGCCATGTGTGGGAGCGTTCCAAGGAGAAGGTGGATGATCGGCGTCGTACCGAATGGGGCAAGCGCATCTATGCCCGACGCAAGGAAACGGTAGAACGCAGCTTCGCCGACGCCAAGCAATTGCACGGACATCGCTATGCCCGCATGCGCGGCTTGCGCAAGGTCGCCGAGCAGTGCTTGTTGGCGGCGGCGGCCCAGAACATGAAGAAGATTGCCCTGCTGGTGGCGCGCTTGCGCGCGCTTTTACCGGGCTTGAACGCCTATGCCAGCGTACAAAAGTGGCTACAGAGAAAAATGAGCGCATTGCTTGGCTTCTGCGCCATCGACCATCTGCAAATTACCTGCGCCTGAAAAACAAAACCCCGTGTTCGAAAACACGGGGTTCGTCATCAACCTGAGCAGGACTGCGGTCCTGCTTTTTTTCGCCCGTTTCTTCAGTTTGAGGCTAGGGATTCTTCCCTTTTCTTCGCAACCTCAGGAGCTGCCCGCCTCACTCCCGCCTGCGGGCTTGCGCAGCTTCAGCCACCACATGTAGACCACCGTCTGCAACAGCGCCACCGTACTGCCGACCAGCACTTCCCCCACGCGCATGAAGGCCAGGTGCAGTTCCTCGTGCAGTCCGTTGCCGGTAAAGGCCGCCGACAGCAGAATCACCACCGTGGCCGGTCCCAGCCGCCAGTTGCTGGGATAGTTCTGCAACAGCATGGCCACCACCACGGCCGCCGTCAGCGCGGCCAGCATGGCGATGAAGGTCGGGCCGAATATCACCAGCGCAATGCAGGAAACGATACAGCCTGAAATCGTATTGATCACCCGCGCACGGAAGTTGGCCTTGGCCACCGTCATGTCCGGTTCGGTCACGATGATGAGCGAAATCATGGCCCAGTAGGGCTCTGCGATCCCCAGCGCCCGCAGGCCGTACCACAGGATCAGGCAGCCGGAGAGGATCTTGATCAGGTAGGCCAGCGCATTCTTGCGGGGATTGATGAAGTGCAATTCCATAGGCCGATGTTAACCAGCCAGCATCATGGCTGCAAGCCGATATGAATGAAAACGCCGCCTGCGAGATTCCCCGCAGGCGGCGTTCCTGCCACACAAGCCATCACGGCCCGCTGGCATGGTCTGGCCTATGAACGAATTTACTTGGCGGCCATGGCCAGCAGCATGTCGTTCAGACGCTTGACGAAGCTGGCCGGGTCCGCCAGGGCACCGCCTTCGGCCAGCAGAGCCTGGTCGTAGAGGATGTGCGACCAGTCGTCGAAGCGCGCTTCTTCATACTTCAGGCGCTGCACCAGCGGGTGGTCCGGGTTGATTTCCAGCGTGGGCTTGGATTCCGGCGCAGCCTGTCCGGCGGCCTTGAGCATGCGCACCAGATTGCCCGACAGCTCGTTCTCGTCGGCCACCAGGCAAGCCGGGGAATCGGTCAGGCGGAAGGTCACGCGCACTTCCTTGGCCTTGTCGCCCAGCGCGGTCTTCATCTTCTCGACCAGCTCCTTGTACTCGGCTTGCGTCTCTTCGTGCTGCTTCTTCTCGGCTTCGTTTTCCAGCTTGCCCAGGTCCAGACCGCCCTTGGCCACCGATGCCAGTTCCTTGCCCTCGAACTCGGTCAGGAAGGACAGCATCCACTCATCCACGCGGTCGGTCAGCAGCAGCACTTCCACACCCTTCTTGCGGAAGATTTCCAGATGCGGGCTGTTCTTGGCGGCCTGCCAGGTCTCGGCGGTGACGTAGTAGATCTTGTCCTGGCCTTCCTTCATGCGGCCCAGGTAATCGGCCAGCGAAACATTCTGCACATCGCTGTCATTGTGGGTGGAAGCAAAGCGCAGCAGCTTGGCGATACGCTCCTTGTTGGCCGCATCCTCGCCGATGCCTTCCTTCAACACCTGGCCGAACTCGGTCCAGAAGGTCGTGTACTTGTCCTTCTGTGCCTGCTCTTCGCTGTTGGCCAGCTCTTCCAGCAGGCTCAGCACGCGCTTGGCCGAGCCGTCGCGGATGGCGCGCACGTCGCGCGATTCCTGCAGGATCTCGCGCGAGACGTTCAGCGGCAGGTCGGCCGAATCGATCACGCCCTTGACGAAGCGCAGGTAGACCGGCATGAGCTGCTCGGCATCATCCATGATGAACACGCGCTTGACGTAGAGCTTGATGCCGCCGCGCTTGTTGCGGTCCCACAGGTCGAACGGGGCGCGTGCCGGGATGTAGAGCAGCTGGGTGTATTCGCTGCGGCCTTCCACGCGGTTGTGGGTGTAGGCCAGCGGGGCGCCGAAGTCATGCGAGACGTGCTTGTAGAACTCTTCATATTGCTCGGGCGTGATGTCCGATTTGCTGCGGGTCCACAGGGCGCTGGCCTGGTTGACCGTCTCCAGCTCGTCCTTCTGCACGGTTTCCTTCTTTTCCTCATCCCATTCTTCCTTGTTCATCAGGATAGGCAGGGAGATGTGGTCGGAATACTTGCGGATGATGGACTTGAGCTGCCACGAGGAGAGGAATTCATCTTCGCCTTCACGCAGGTGAAGAATGATGTCGGTGCCGCGATGGGGTTTGTCGATCTGCTCGATGGAGAAATCGCCCGCGCCTTCGGATTCCCAGCGCACGCCTTCGGAAGCGGGCGTGCCGGCACGGCGCGTCTCGACCGTAATGCGGTCGGCGATGATGAAGCCCGAATAGAAGCCCACGCCGAACTGGCCGATCAGGGCGGCATCCTTCTGCTGGTCGCCCGACAGGCGCGAGAAGAATTCCTTGGTGCCCGACTTGGCGATGGTGCCCAGGTGCGAGATGGCCTCGTCGCGGTTCATGCCGATGCCGTTGTCGGAGATGGTGATGGTGCGCGCCGCCTTGTCGAAGCTGATCTTGATCTTCAGTTCCGGATCGTCCTCGAACAGGCTGCCATTGTTGATGGCCTCGAAGCGCAGCTTGTCGGCCGCGTCCGAGGCGTTGGAGACCAGCTCGCGCAGGAAGATTTCCTTGTTCGAATACAGCGAGTGGATCATCAATTGCAGCAGTTGCTTGACTTCGGCCTGGAAGCCCATGGTCTGTTTTTCGGATGCCATGTGGTTGTCCTTATTGAAGAAATGGATGAGTGAAATAGGCAGAGCTGATCGTCTGTGGGCAGGATATAGGGAGAGACTTGCAGTTTTTCAACCGCAATTTTTGGCGTTTTTCTTCACTTCGTGAGTTTTTTTGGATTTGCCGGTCGCCGTGCGGCGGCCTCAACCGGCCATCGCCCGTTCCAGGAAGCGCCAGATGCCGGGATCGGACATCCCCGCCACGTTGATGCGCATGCGGGTGGAGGGCAGCTGGGCGGGGGAGAAGAGGCTGCCCGGTGCCAAGAGGAAACCCTGTTCCATGGCCTCTTCGGTGAGCACGTTGGTATCGCGCCCGGTATCGACCCACAGGAACATGCCGCACGGCGGCGGATCGCCCACGTCCATGCCCAGCCGTTCGAGCTGGCGCATCACCTTGTCGCGCGCGCCGTTGAGACGGGCGCGCAGGCGCTCCGCATGCTTGCGGTAGTGCCCTTCGGAGAGCACCCGGTAAGCCACCCGTTCGCCGATCTCGCCGGTGGTCAGGGTCGAGAGCAGCTTGCGATCAGCCAGGCTGCGCGCCAGTTCGGCCGAGGTGGCGATGAAGCCCACGCGCAAATTGGCCGAGAGCGTCTTGGAAAAGCCGCCGAGGTAGATCACCCGCTGCAACTGGTCCAGCGCCGCAATGCGCGTGGCGGCCTGCACGCCCGAGCCGGGGTGCATGTCGCAATAGATGTCGTCCTCGACGATGATGAAGTCATGCTCCTCGGCAATGCGCAGCACCTGAAAGGCCTTGGCGGCCGACAGCGAAGTCGAGGTCGGGTTGTGCAGCACCGAGTTGATCACGTACAGCTTGGGTTGGTGGATGGCCGCCAGTTCGCGCAACTGGGCGATGTCCGGGCCGTCGGCCAGGCGCGGGATGCCGACGATCTTCGCGCCCAGCGCGGCAAAGGAGCCGAACATCAGGAACCAGGCCGGATCATCCACGAAGATCACGTCGCCCGGCCGCAGGAAATGCCGCGCCACCGTATCGATGGCCTGCGTCACGCCCGTGGTCAGCACGAACTGCTCGGGAGCGGCGGCGATTTCCAGTTCGGCCAGCTTGAGCTGCAACTGCTGGCGCAGCGGCAGGAAGCCCAGTGGCGTGCCATAGCCCAGCAGCAGGGAAGGATTGTCGCGGCTGATGGCGCGCAGGGCATTGGCGATCAGTTCGCCATCGAGCCAGTCCGGCGGCAGCAGGCCGCCCCCGGGCATCTTGTGCGGCGGCATCTGGCGGAACATGTTGCGCACCAGCCAGACCACATCCAGCCCGCGCTCGGCCTCGGCCACTGCCTCGGCCTGTGCGGCCAGGTTGCCGTAGCCGTTGGCGATGGCCACCCGTTCCTTGACGTAGAAGCCTGAACCCCGGCGCGACTCCAGATAGCCCTGCGCGACCAGCCGGTCAAAGGCTTCCACCACGGTAAAGCGGGAAATCTCGTGGGCCTCGGCAAACTGCCGGATCGAGGGCATGCGCGCACCGCCGCGCAGGAGCTTGTCGTCGATGCGGGCGCGTACGCCTCGCACGATCTGGTCCAGCAGCGACTCGCCACTGTCCCGTATCAGCAACGGCCAGCCGGGCAGGGCGCTGTCGCTGGCAAGTGTCTGGGACGGGATGCTGCGCAGATGCTTAACTGTATTGGTCATTTTACCGTGACAATGTTCAAAACTATTTGGAAAAGTGTACAGGTACTGTACCGGTATTGTCGGCTAGGATATCAGCCAGTGCAAGAGTAAGTGGCCTGGCGGAAATGCGTCGGAATGCCCCGCAATCCATGCTCTTGTTTCGCATCTTTTCGAGGAGACCATCGCCATGACCAGCCTGTCCGCCCCTGCCCACCAAGCCACCCAGGCCAACTGTACTGGCCGCGATCTGCTGCCCGGCATGGAGGAGATCGAACAGGCGGCCGGCATCGTCTACGCCGGCATGGCGCCGACGCCGCAACTGTGCTGGCCGCTGCTGAACCAGGCGCTGGGTGCCGAGGTCTGGGTCAAGCATGAGAACCACGCGCCGACCGGTGCCTTCAAGGTGCGCGGTGGCATGGTCTACCTGCATCATCTGGCCCGGCAGCAGCCGCAACTGTCCGGTGTGATCTCGGCCACGCGCGGCAATCACGGTCAGTCGGTCGGCCTGTCGGCGCGGCGCTTCGGCATTGCCGCCACCATCGTGGTGCCCGAAGGCAACAGCCGCGAAAAGAATGCCGCCATGCGCGCGCTGGGTGTGGAGCTGATCGAGCACGGCCGCGAATTCCAGGACAGCCGCGAACACGCACAGCGCCTGGCCGCCGAGCGGCAACTGCACATGATTGCGTCGTTTCATCGTGATCTGGTGGCCGGGGTCTCGACCTATTGGATGGAACTGTTCACGGCCCAGCCCGCGCTGGATCTGGTGCTGGTGCCCATCGGCCAGGGCTCGGGCATGTGCGGCGCGGTCGCGGCCCGCAATGCGCTGGGCCTGAAGACCCGCATCATCGGGGTGGTGTCGGCCCATGCGCTGGCCTACAAGCTGTCCTTTGAAGCCGGCCGCAAGATCGAGGCGCCGGTCTCGACCTGCATCGCTGATGGCGTGGCCTGCCGGGTGCCGGACCAGGCTTCGCTGGAGGTGATGCTGTCCGAGGTCGATGAAGTCGTGGCCGTGACCGATGATGAAGTGATGGATGCCATGAAGCTGGCCTTCATCGCTACCCACAACGTCGCCGAAGGCGCGGGAGCCTGTGCCCTGGCAGCGGCCCTGCAATTGCGTGCGCGGCTGCGCGGCAAGAAGATCGGCATCACGCTTTCCGGCGGCAACGTCGATCACGATGTGTTTGCCCGCGTGCTGGCGCGCGACAGTGCCGCCGCCGATGCCCTGCTGGCGCCGGCCCGGGTGCTCGCGCTGACGCCGGCGGCGTAGAGGAGCAAGGCATGATCGAAGCCTTGCTGCCCTTGATGTCGTTTGCCTTCGTCTCCTCCATCACGCCGGGGCCGAACAACATCATGCTGACGTCCTCGGGCATCTGGTTCGGGTTTCGCCGTTCCCTGCCGCACATGCTGGGCATCACCTTCGGCTTCGGCGTGCTGCTGGCCGTATGCGCATTCGGTATAGGCGAGCTGGTGGTGGCGGTGCCGCCCGTGGTGGTGCTGTTGAAGACACTGGGCTGTGCCTATCTGCTCTACCTGGCCTGGCAGTTGCGCCGCATGGCCGTCGCCGGCGCGGGTGAGCGGGCGGTGCGGCCGATGTCCTTCGGGGCTGCGGCGCTGTTCCAGTTTGCCAATCCCAAGGCCTGGGTCATGGCCATTACCGGTGCCTCGGCCTTCATGCCGTTGTTGCATGAGCAGTCCGGCTGGCTGGCCATCCTGATCTACTGTGCGGTGTTCTGCATCATCAACCTGCCTTGCATCTCGCTATGGGCCGGTGCCGGTGCGGTCTTGCGGCGCTATCTCGAACAGCCACGCTGGCGCCTGCTCTTTGCGGGCAGCATGATCCTGCTGACGCTCTATTCGGCGCTGGCGATCTGGCTGTAAGGAGAGATGAGGGCAGGGCCGGTAGCGGTAACGTATAAATCATTTATATCAATCCATCATTTCGACCACAGGGGGCATTCATGCAGGCAGGCAGTCCACCAGGCAACTCCACGGCGCCATCCCCGGCCATCAGTCCGGTCCGCCACGAAAGCCGCGGCATGTGGCTGGGCCTGATCGGCGTGGCCGTGTTCAGTCTCACGCTACCTTTTACCCGCATCGCCGTGGCCGAACTCAATCCGGCCTTCGTCGCCTTCGGCCGCGCGGTGGTGGCCGGGGTCTGCGCGCTGGTGCTGCTGGCCTGGATCAAGGCGCCGCGCCCGACCCGGCCACAACTGCGCGGTCTGGTCATCACGGCGCTGGGCGTGGTGGTGGGCTTCCCGCTGTTTTCCTCGATCGCGATGCGCTACGTACCGGCCGCGCACGGCGCCGTCGTGGTCGGCCTGTTGCCGCTGGCGACCGCCTTGTTCGGCGCGTTGCGCTTCGGTGAGCGTCCTTCGATGGGCTTCTGGCTGGCGGCGCTGGCCGGCTCCGGCATCGTGATCGCCTTCGCCTTGCGGGAAGGGGGCGGCAGTTTTCATCTGGCCGATTTTGCGCTCTTTGCCGCCGTCATCACCGCCGCCATGGGCTATGCCGAAGGCGGGCGGCTGGCGCAGAGCATGGGCGGACAGAACGTGATCGCCTGGGCGCTGGTAGTGGCCTTGCCGGTGATGCTGCCGGTGTCGGTGTGGCTGGGCTGGCAGTACGGTGTGAGTGCCTCGGGCCCGGCCTGGCTGGCCTTTGGCTATGTGTCGCTGTTCTCGATGTTCATCGGTTTCTTCTTCTGGTACAAGGGGCTGGCCTTGGGCGGTATCGCCCGCGTCGGCCAGGTGCAATTGTTGCAACCCTTCATGAGCCTCTTGGGCGCCGCCGTGATCGCCCATGAAGCGCTGGATGCGAGCAACATGCTCTTCGCCCTGGCCGTGATCGTGGTGGTGGCCATTGGCCGCCGCATGGCAGTGCGCCGCTGAGCCTGGCCCGGCGAGGGCTGCAAAAACGGCGCTGACGCTGCTCTGACCGGGTTTGCGAGCCGAAATAGTTCAGCAGGCGCGGGCTAAAGGCCCGGTTTTTTGAGATAATCGAACACTTGTTTTTTCACATTTTGTCAACGCGCAACGCCCCTGCCTTCTGGCCGCAAACGGGCGTTGTCCAACAGGGAGTACCGCATGTCCGTCTATGAAAAGCTGAAAGCACTGAACATCGAACTGCCCGCCGTGGCCACCCCGGCAGCAGCCTATGTGATGTACGCACAAACCGGCAATACCGTCTTCCTCTCCGGCCACCTGGCCAAGAAGGATGGCAAGGTATGGGTCGGCCAGCTCGGACGCGACATCGGCACCGACGACGCCAAGCTGGCCGCACGCGCCGTGGCCGTGGACCTGATCGCCACCCTGCAGGCGGCCTGTGGCGGCGACCTGACCCGCGTCAAGCGCATCGTCAAGCTGATGAGCCTGGTCAATTCGACCGGCGAATTCACCGAGCACCACCTGGTCACCAATGGCGCCTCCGAGCTGATCGGCGAAGTCTTCGGCGACGCCGGCAAGCATGCCCGTTCCGCCTTCGGCGTGGCGCAGCTGCCCATGGGCGCCTGCGTGGAAATCGAAATGATTGCCGAGATCGCCTGACCCCTCGCCTGACCGGCTGTTGCGGCCGCAGAAGCCGCACGGCCCGAAGCACACTCACACCGAACACAGACTGAACGACCCGTATGAAACTCGAAAATCCCGCACCGCTGCAGTGGCAGTTCTCCCAGCGCGCCGAAGCCATGAAAAGCTCGGCCATCCGTGAAATCCTGAAGGTGACGATGCGTCCCGACATCACCTCCTTCGCCGGTGGCCTGCCTTCGCCGCTGACCTTCCCGGTCGAGCACATGAAGACCGCCTTCGACCGCGTGCTGAGCCAGCAAGGCAAGATGGCCCTGCAATACGGCCCCACCGATGGCTACCTGCCGCTGCGCGAATGGATCGCGGCATCGCTGTCGACCAATGGCGCACAGATCACGGCCGAACAGGTGCTGATGGTGTCCGGTTCCCAGCAAGGCCTGGACCTGCTGGGCAAGGTGATGATCGACGAAGGCAGCAAGGTGCTGGTCGAGACCCCCAGCTACCTGGGTGCGCTGCAAGCCTTCTCGCTCTATGGCGCCAAGTTCGAGTCCGTGCCCAGCGATGAATTCGGCCTGCAACCCGAGACCATCGAAGCCATCGCCGGTGGTGCGCGCATGCTGTATTCGCTGCCCAACTTCCAGAACCCGACCGGCCGCACCCTGCCCGTGGAGCGCCGCTTCAAGCTGGTGGAAACCTGTGCCCGCCTGGGCCTGCCGCTGATCGAGGATGATCCGTATGGCGCCCTGAGCTACCAGAATGCACCGCTGCCCAAGATGCTGTCGATGAATCCCTCGGGCGTGATCTACATGGGTTCCTTCTCCAAGGTGCTGACCCCTGGCATCCGCCTGGGTTACGTGGTCGCGCCGCGCCCGCTGATCCTGAAGATGGAACAGGCCAAGCAGGCCACCGACCTGCACACTGCGCAGCTGACGCAGATGGTGGTGTACGAAGCCATCAAGGACGGCTTCCTCGATCAGCACGTGCCGACCATCCGCAAGCTCTACGGCGACCAGTGCCAGGCCATGCTGGACGCGTTGCAACAGTACTTCCCGGCCAGCTGCAGCTGGAGCAAGCCGGAAGGCGGCATGTTCATCTGGGTGACCCTGCCCGAGCACCTGGATGCCGGCGCGCTGTTGAACGAAGCGGTGGAACAGGAGAAGGTCGCCTTCGTTCCGGGCGCGCCGTTCTATGCCAACGTGGCGCAGAAGAACACGCTGCGCCTGTCCTTCGTGACCGTGCCGCCGGAGCAGATCCGCGCTGGTGTGGAACGCCTGGGCAGGCTGATCGCGTCCAAGCTGTAATTTGATTCGCCGCGATCGCGGCGTTTCTCTACCATTCGCCAGGGCCCGCATCCGAAATGATGCGGGCCTTGTCGTTGATACGCTGCTGATTCACTCATCCAGCTTCAGCGTCTGCCCATGCTTGAGCGTAACGAACTGCTCCTGCGGCAGGCCGGCCTCGCGCAGTGCCTTGGCCAGCTCCCTGGGCGGTTCGTCGAGCGCCTCGTCGGCCAGTTCGAATGTGCCCCAATGGATGGCCACCGAACGCTTGGCCCGCACGTCCTCGTGGATCAGCACCGCCTGGGCCGGATCGACATGCTGGTTCTGCATGAACCAGCGCGGCGCATAGGCGCCGATGGGAATGAGCGCCAGGTCGAAGCGGCCGAAGCGCTCGCCGATGTCGCGGAAGTCCTTGGAGTAACCGGTGTCACCGGCGAAGTACACCGAGAAAGGCTCGGATGAGGCGGGTGCCGTAGCGCCGGCCTTCCTGGCAGGCGCCTGCGCTGCCGTCTGCATCACCCAGCCACCCCAGAGCGTTTCGGAACGGTCGAAGATGCCGCGTGCCGACCAGTGCACGGCCGGGACGAAATAGATGTCCAGGTTGTCCAGCACGGTCTTGTCCCACCAGTCCATTTCCTTCACGTTGGTAATGCCCAGCGCCAGGAACCAGTCGCGCACCCCCAGCGGTACCAGGAACAGCGGCGGCCCGCCTGCCTGGAGATTGAGTTGCTCCACACTCGCCCGGTCCAGGTGGTCGTAGTGGTTGTGCGAGATCACCACCACGTCGATGTGCGGCAATTCGCTGATCTGCATCGGCAGCGGCACCTTGCGCGCCGGCCCGATGAAGGAGAACGGCGAGGCCCGCTGCGAGAACATGGGATCGGTCAGTACGTTCTTGCCCCCGAGTTGCAGCAAGGCCGTGGCATGGCCGATCCAGGTCACGCTGGGCGTGTCATGGTTGGCCTTGAGCCAGGCCAGGTCGGGCTTGACGACGGGAAACCGGTAATTGTTTTCAGGCGGCCTGGGCAGGCCCTGGGTCAGGCGCTCCCATTGCCACTTCCAGAAGGAGCCGCGCTCGGGTTGCGCATAGTTGTTGCGAAAGCCCGTCTCGGTGCGATTGGGTTTGTTGGGATCGTAGTACTTGCCGGAGGAAGAGCAGGCGCCCAGGCCGGCCGCCAGCAGCAGGATGGCAAGGCAACGGCACAGGCGGCGTGCTTGCGGCACGAGGCAGGATGTCGCAGGTGGCATGGAAGAGGCGCGGCAGCCGCGCAATCATTGGAATGCGCAACATCCTAGCAGGTGAGCGCGCGGCATGCAGGGCAGGGCGCATGGGGCGCCACGTTCAGATCACGTATTGCGCCAGCCCGCGCCCGAATGACCAGTTGCCCTTGTCGCCCTCGACCAGACTGATCATCACGTCATCGGGGCCGATGCCGGGGTTCTGCTGCAGGCGCTCGACGATACGCGCATAGAGCGCGTTCTTCTGCGCCTGCGTGCGCGTATTGCTGACCGTCAGCTGGATCAGCACGAAGTCATCCGTGCGCGCCATGCCCATGTAGCTGCGGCTGAAGACCAGTTCTTCCGGATCGTGCTCGCTGATGACCATGAAGCGGTCATCCTCCGGCACGTTGAAACTTTCACGCAGGGCTTCATAGACGTTCTCGGCGATGGCGCTGCGATAGGCGCGGGACTTGCCGCGCAACAGGGAAATGCGGACCAGGGGCATGAGGCTCTCCTTGTGAGGTTGACGATGGAACATGGCAGGCGGCGCGAAGCCTCCATGCCCTGCATGCTATGCTGGCACGATGATTTGAAAAACCACTGATTGATGATTTCAATGATTGAAATTCGTCATCATGGATTCCTGACCGCAAGGAAGCCTCACACCATGGAAAAACCTCTGGATCTGGACACCGTTCAAGCCTTCGTGCTGACGGCCGACCTGCAAAGCTTCACGCGCGCCGCCGAGGCGCTGGACAGCACGCAATCGGCCGTCAGCTTCAAGCTCAAAAAACTGGAACACCGCCTGGGCCGTCGTCTGCTGGAGCGCACCCCACGCCAGGTGCGCCTGTCGGCCGAAGGGCAGCAGTTCCTGCCGGCCGCACGCAACCTGCTGGCCGCGCATGAACGCGCGCTGGAACAGCTGGATCAGGGGCCGGTACGGCTTTCTGTGGGCATCAGCGACCACGTGGCCGGTGCCGGTCTGCCGCGTGCGCTGGGGCAGGTGCATGCGCTCGATCCTGGCGTGGTGGTGGAAGTGCGGGTAGGGTCTTCGCACGACCTGATGCCGGCCTATGAACGCGGAGAACTGGATGCCGTCATCGTGCGCCGCGAACCGCAGGACCGGGGCGGCAAACTGGTGATGGAAGAACGCATCGGCTGGTTCGCCCATCCCGATGCGCAATGCTGGGCGGGGCCGGCCTTGCGTGTGGCGACCTTTTCATCGGCCTGCCGCATCCGGGAATTGTCCTTGCGCAGACTGGATGCGGCCGGTATCCCCTGGGTGGAAGTGTTCGTCGGCGGCGGCATCCTGGCTGTGGGCGCGGCGGTCAGTGCGGGACTGGCGGTATCGGCGCTGCTCCATCGCAGTGCGCCGCCGGGTGCCGTGGAAGTCGGCGAACGCCTGGGCTTGCCGAGCCTGCCGCTGGCGCAGGTGAGGCTGCATTCACGGCTCAAGGAACCGCGCACGCAGACGGCCTTGCGCACGCTGGTGGCGGCGTTGAAGGCGGGGTGACAGGAGCAGGATAGTTGCTGCTGACCTGAAGCCGTCCAGAGGGCTCGAATTTTTTCAAAAAAATCCCTTGAAAACAAAAATCCCCATCCCTAGATCGGTACCAGCAGATGCTTGACGTTGAGGTCTGCGACGAAAACATCGCTTACTTGAAAGGATTTTTTTATGCGTACCTTTGATCTCTCTCCCCTGTACCGTACCGCTATCGGCTTCGATCGCCTGGCCCAGATGTTCGACAACGCCCAGCGTGCTGATCAGCCCAGCTATCCGCCGTACAACATCGAACTGGTGGCCGAGGACAAATACCGGATCACCATGGCCGTGGCCGGTTTCGCCCGCAGCGAAATCGACATCGAGACCGAAAACGAAACCCTCAAGATCACCGGCCGCAAGCAGAAGGAAGACAAGCAGGTCAACTTCCTGCACCGTGGCATCGCCGCCCGTGACTTCGAACAGCGCTTCCAGCTGGCCAACCACATCAAGGTGGTCGGTGCCAACCTGGAAAACGGCTTGCTCAACATCGAGCTGGTCCGTGAAATCCCCGAAGCACTGAAGCCGCGCAAGATCGAAATCGGCACTGTCGAAGACAGCAACGTCCAGCGCCTCGAACGCGCTGCCTGATCCTCGCGCTTGCACTGAATGGCGGTCATCATGGATGGCCGCTGCATGGCCCCTGAGTACCCGCCGCCCTTCTCATGGGGCGGCTTTTTGCGTCTGTCGCAGCGGTTGTGATTGACGCCCGCGACCTGCTTGGTTACGTTACAACTTCTGCACCGTATTACCGTCTCCGCTCACGACCCGGCATCAAGGCCATGAAGCCATCAGGCCACATTGCTCAGACCGCCGGACCCGCTGTCAAAAAGAAATTGGTAAGAAGCAATATCTTGCGTATATTGCGTCGGCCCCAGGGAGAAACGCGTGAACGACAACCGATACCAGCACATCAATCCCGAGCCCTTGCTCGATGCCATGGGCGGCGACGTCGCCGCCTGCCGCCACATGTTCGGCACCTTCGCCCAAAGCGCCCCGGCCACCTTCGCCCGGCTGGAGCAGGCCATCCGCGCCGACGACGCGGCCCAGGTCAAGCGCGAGGCACACAGCCTCAAGAGCATGACCGCCCTGGTCGGCGCCGGCGTGCTGACCGAACTGCTCAAGAGCGTGGAAACCCAATCCCGCAACGATCCCCCGCAAAGCGCACAGCCCCGCCTGGCCGAGCTGCAGTCGCTGTTTGCCGCCGTGGACGCCGAGGTGCGCCATTACATCGATCAGGTCGGTGTAGCACAGTAGCAGTACGCTTCATCGCATTTCCCTTCACCATTGCTCCTTCTGTTGCCCGTCCTTTGCGCCGCGCAGCGCCGGTGTGCGGTAACGCCTCCCCCAAATTACCGACTCATCAGTCAGTAACCTGACGTACATCAATCAGGTTTTCAGCACGGCTCTTCATAATGTGGACACACAAGGCGAAGCATTTTGTCGCCACATTTCCTGCCACTGCCGAGAATCACGATGTGCGAGCCCTCACTGCGAGTCCGTCCTTTGCGTGCCTTGCGTCACTGGCGTCCATTGTTGGCGGCCTTGCCCCTGATGCTGGCGGCCTGCCAGTCGATGGCGCCGGATTACCAGCGTCCCGCCGCGCCGGTGGCCGCACGCTATCCGCAACAGGCCGATGCAGCCGATGCGCTTGCACCGGCACTGGTCTGGCAAGTGTATTTCCGCGATCCGCAACTGCAGGCCCTCATCACCCAGGCATTGGCCAACAACCGCGACCTGCGCGTTGCCGCCCTGCGGGTCGAGGAGGCGAGGGCGCTTTATGGTATCCAGCGCGCCGATCTGTTTCCCGCCATCGGCGCCCAGGCGGGCGTGGACCGCTCGCGCACCCCGGCCGATCTCAACCTGACCGGCCGTCCGCTGGTGGGCAGCGCCTATCAGGCCGGACTGGGTTTGAGCACCTGGGAACTGGACCTGTGGGGCCGCCTGCGTAGCCTCGACGACGCTGCCCTGCAAAGCGCCCTGGCCAGCGAAGCCACGCGCCGCGCCGCTGCGCTGAGCCTGGTGGCCCAGGTGGCCGATGCCTGGCTGGAACTGGCCGAGATCGATGAGCGCCTGGCCATTGCCCGCGATACCATCGCCAGCCGCCAGGAGAGCTATCGCATCTTTGCGCGCCGGGTTGAGGTCGGGGCCACTTCGCGCCTGAACCTGACCCAGATCGAAACCCTGCTGACCCAGGCCCAGGCGCTGGGCGCACAACTGGAACAGCAGCGCGCACAGCGCCTGAATGCCTTGACGCTGCTGGTCGGCGCTCCGGTGGAGCTGTCGGTCGGCCGGGCGCGCACTGCTCTGGATACCGTCTTCCCCGATATCGCAGCCGGTACGCCTTCGCTATTGCTCACGCGCCGCCCGGATATCGCCGCCGCCGAGCATCGCCTGCAGGCCGCCAATGCCAACATCGGCGCCGCGCGTGCCGCCTTCTTCCCCAGCATCTCGCTGACCGGCAGCCTTGGCACCGCCAGCGCCGAACTGAACGGACTGTTCCGCGACGGCAGCCATGCCTGGAGCTTCTCGCCCAGCATCTCGCTGCCGATCTTCACGGCGGGCCGCCTGCGCAACAACCTGGACCTGGCCGAGGTGCGGCGCGATCTGGCCGTGGCCAATTACGAGAAGACCGTGCAAGCCGCCTTCCGCGACGTCGCCGATGCCCTGGCCGCCCGCCAGTGGCTGACCCGCCAGCTGGCCATTGCCGAGACGGCCGAGCAGGTCCAGGCCGAGCGGGCGCGCCTGTCCACGCTGCGTTATGACAACGGCGCCGCACCTTTCCTCGACGTGCTCGATGCCCAGCGCGACCTGCTGAGCGCCCGCCAGCAGCGCGTACAGATCCGGCGCGCCTTGCTGTCTTCGGCCGTGGCGCTGTATGCGGCGCTGGGTGGCGACAGCAATGCGGCCACGGCCTTCCCCCTTTCTTCCGGACCTCGACCATGACGCTCCCTCACGCCAAGAAACCTTTGCTGGCCGCTGCCTTGGCCGTCATCCTTGCCGGCGGTGCGGCCTACGCCTGGCTGCGCCTGCACCAGAGCGGCCCCGGCGAGGGCTTCGCCAGCGGCAATGGCCGCATCGAAGCCACCGAGGTGGATGTGGCCACCAAGCTGGGTGGCCGGGTCGATACCATCCTCGTCAACGAAGGCGATTTCGTCAGCGCCGGCCAGCCGCTGGCGCGCATGCAGGTGCTGTCGCTGGAGGCCCAGCGCGACGAAGCGCAGGCACGCCAGCAGCAAGCGGTCTCGGCCGTGGCCAGTGCCGAAGCCCAGGTAGCCGTGCGCGAGAGCGACCATCAGGCCGCCCTGGCCCAGGCGGCCCAGCGCGAGAGTGAACTCGATGCAGCGCGGCGCCGGCTGGCGCGCTCCGAAGTGCTGGTCAAGGAGGGCGCATCGTCCTTGCAGGAAGTGGACGATGACCGTGCCCGCGTCGCGGGCATGCAAGCCGCCGTGACCGCCGCGCGCACCCAGGTCAGCGGTGCACGCGCCACGGTGACTGCCGCCGTGGCCACGGTCCAGCGCATCAAGGTCGACATCGATGACAGCACGCTCACCGCGCCGCGTGCCGGCCGCGTGCAATATCGCATCGCCCAGCCGGGTGAAGTGCTGGGCAGTGGCGGCAAGCTGCTCAACCTGGTCGACCTGAGCGACGTCTACATGACCTTCTTCGTGCCCGAGGCCGTGGCCGGCCGGCTGGCGCTGGGCGGCGAGGCTCGCATCGTGCTCGATGCAGCGCCGCAGTACGTGATCCCGGCGCGGATTTCCTTCGTCGCCAGCACCGCCCAGTTCACCCCCAAGACAGTGGAAACGGCCAGCGAGCGGCAGAAGCTGATGTTTCGCGTCAAGGCGCAGATTGATCCGGCGCTGCTGCGTCAGCATCTGACGCTGGTCAAGACCGGCCTGCCGGGCGTGGCCTGGATACGCACCGATGAGGCCCGCGACTGGCCGGCCACGCTGGCGGTGAAGGTTCCGCGATGAAGGAGCCGCTCGGCCAGGGCCCGGTGGCGCGCCTGTCGGGCGTGTCGCTGCACTATGGCAGCAAGCCGGCTTTGCAGGCGGTATCGCTGGAGATCCCGGTCGGCTGCATGGTCGGCCTGATCGGGCCCGATGGCGTGGGCAAATCCAGCCTCCTGTCGCTGGTGGCCGGTGCGCGCGCCTTGCAGCAGGGCGCGGTGGAGGTGCTGGGCGGCGACATGCGCCGCGCGGGGCACCGCGAACAGGTTTGCCCGCGCATCGCCTACATGCCGCAAGGGCTGGGCAAGAATCTCTATCCCACGCTCTCCGTGGAAGAAAACCTGCAATTCTTCGGCCGCCTGTTCGGCCAGTCCGCGCAGGAACGCCGCAGCCGCATCGATACGCTCACCACCGGCACCGGCCTGGCGCCCTTCCTGACACGGCCTGCCGGCAAGCTCTCCGGCGGCATGAAGCAGAAGCTGGGGCTGTGCTGTTCGCTGATCCATGATCCCGATCTGCTGATCCTGGACGAGCCCACCACCGGTGTCGATCCGCTCTCGCGTGCGCAGTTCTGGGAGCTGATCGCGCATATCCGCCAGCAGCGACCCGGCATGAGCGTCATCGTCGCCACCGCCTACATGGAAGAAGCCGACCGCTTCGATTTCCTGGTGGCGATGGACGATGGTCAGGTCCTGGCCACCGGCACCCCCGCCGAACTGCACGCCCGCACCGGCACCGCTTCGCTGGAAGAGGCCTTCATCGCCTTGCTGCCACCGGACAAGCGGCGCGGCCACCAGCCGGTGCAGGTGAGCCCGCTGGACCCGGCGCGCGAGGCCGACATCGCCATCGAAGCGCGCGGCCTGACCATGCGCTTTGGCGACTTCATGGCGGTGGACCATGTGGACTTCCGCATCCGGCGCGGCGAGATCTTCGGTTTTCTCGGCTCTAACGGTTGTGGCAAGTCCACCACCATGAAGATGCTGACCGGCCTCTTGCCCGCCAGCGAAGGCCAGGCCTGGCTGTTCGGCCAGACCGTCGATCCACGCGACATGGCTACCCGCGCCCGCGTGGGCTACATGTCGCAGGCCTTTTCACTCTATGGCGAACTGAGCGTGCGCCAGAACCTGGTCCTGCATGCGCGTCTGTACCGTGTGCCGCCTGAGCAGATCGCTGCGCGCACCGAGGAGATGGCGCAGCGCTTCGGCCTGCTGGAGGTGATGGACAGCCTGCCCGAGAGCCTGCCCCTGGGCATCCGCCAACGGCTCTCGCTGGCCGTGGCCATGGTGCACAAGCCGGAGCTGCTGATCCTGGATGAACCGACCTCGGGCGTGGACCCGATTGCGCGCGACCTGTTCTGGCAACTGATGATCGACCTGGCGCGGCGCGACCAGGTGACCATCTTCATCTCCACCCACTTCATGAACGAGGCCCAGCGCTGCGACCGCATCTCGCTCATGCATGCGGGCCGCGTGCTGGTCAGCGCCACCCCCGACGAACTGATCCGGCAGCGCGGTGCCTCAACTCTGGAACAAGCCTTCATCGCCTATCTGGAAGAGGCGGCGGCCAAGGGCGTGAATCCGCCCGCACCTGAAGCAAAGCTCACATCGGCTCCAAACCGCCGTCCTGCGGGCCTTGCGCTACGCCCCGGACGCCTGCGCACCAGCCTGGGCCGGGCGCTGAGCTACAGCCAGCGCGAGAGCCTGGAGTTGCGGCGCGACCCGGTACGCGCCACGCTGGCCTTGCTGGGTACGGTGATCCTGATGTTCATCATCGGCTATGGCATCAACCTGGACGTGGAAAACCTCAGCTATGCCGTGCTCGACCGCGACCAGACCGGCCTGAGCCAGAACTATGCGCTCAACCTCTCGGGCTCGCGCTACTTCATCGAGCGTCCGCCCATCAGCGATTACCAGGACCTGGACCGCCGCATGCGCAGCGGCGAGATTTCGCTGGCCATTGAAATCCCGCCCGGTTTTGCCCGCGATATTGCGCGCGGCAAACCGGTGGAAGTGGGGGCCTGGGTCGATGGCGCCATGCCCACGCGCGCCGAGACCGTGCGCGGCTACGTGCAGGGCATGCATCAGCTGTGGCTGGCCGACATGGCCACGCACCGGCTCGGACAGCGCGTGGGCCAGGCCGCCACCATCGAGACGCGCTATCGCTACAACCCGGATGTGAAGAGCCTGCCGGCGATGGTGCCGGCCATCATTCCGTTGCTGCTGATGATGATTCCCGCGATGCTGACAGCCCTGTCGGTAGTGCGCGAGAAGGAGTTGGGCTCCATCCTCAATCTCTACGTGACGCCCGTCACGCGCACCGAATTTCTGCTGGGCAAGCAACTGCCTTATCTGCTGCTGGGCATGCTCAATTTCGCCATGCTCACGGTGTTGGCGGTGACCGTGTTCGGGGTGCCGGTCAAGGGCAGTCTCTTCACGCTGACGCTGGCCGCGCTGATCTTCGTGATCTGCTCCACCGGCTTGGGCCTGCTGGCCTCGACCTTTACCCGCAGCCAGATCGCAGCGCTGTTCGTGACTATGATCGGCACCATCATTCCCTGCGTGCAGTTTGCCGGACTCCTGAATCCGGTCTCCTCGCTCGAAGGCATGGGGGCGCTGGTCGGGCAGATCTATCCGGCCACGCATTTCCTCACCATCAGCCGCGGCGTGTTCAGCAAGGCGCTTGCGGTGGGGGACCTGGGGGCTTCGTTCTGGCCGCTGGTGGTGGCGGCGCCCGCGATCCTGGGCTTCTCGGTGCTGCTGTTGAAGAAGCAGGAGCAGTGAGATGCGCCGCGCTCCTGCCAGCCTGTCCAATATCTTCCGCCTCGGCATCAAGGAGCTGTGGAGCCTGCTGCGCGATCCGGCCATGCTGGTGTTGATCGCCTACACCTTTACGCTGTCCATCTATGTCGCCGCCACGGCCATGCCGGAGAGCCTGCACAACGCCGCCATCGCCATCGTCGACAACGATGGCTCACCGTTGTCGGCGCGCATTGCGTCGCTGTTCTATCCGCCGCATTTCAAGGCTGCCAGCCTGGTTACGGCGCGCGAGGCGGATGCCGGGCTGGATGCGGGCGACTACACCTTCGTGCTCGACATCCCGGCCGACTTCCAGCGCGACGTGCTGGCCGGGCGCGCCCCGGCGGTGCAACTGAACGTGGATGCCACGCGCATGAGCCAGGCCTTCACCGGCAACAGCTACATCCAGCAGATGGTCACCAGCGAGGTCACGCAGTTCGTGCGTCGTAGCGAGGCCGCCGGCACTGCGCCGGTGGGTCTGGCCTTGCGCATGCGCTTCAATCCCAACCTGGAGCAATCCTGGTTCGGTTCGCTCATGGAGATCATCAACAACGTCACCATGCTCTCCATCATCCTGACCGGTGCCGCACTCATCCGCGAGCGCGAGCACGGCACCATCGAACACCTGCTGGTGATGCCGGTCAGTCCGGCCGAGATCATGCTGGCCAAGGTGTGGGCGATGGGATCGGTGGTCGCCCTGGCGGCACTGGCTTCGCTGCTGCTGATCGTGCGCTGGGCACTGCAGGTGCCTATTGAAGGCTCGCTGGCGCTGTTCATGCTGGTGACGGTGCTGCATCTGTTTGCCACCACCTCGATGGGCATCTTCATGGCCACGCTGGCGCGCTCGATGCCGCAGTTCGGCATGCTCGCCGTACTGGTGCTGTTGCCGCTGCAACTGCTGTCGGGCGGCTCCACGCCGCGTGAGAGCATGCCTGTACCGGTACAGGACATCATGCTGGCCGCCCCGACCACGCATTTTGTCGCGGCGGGGCAGGCCATACTGTACCGGGGCGCTGGCCTGGAAGTGATCTGGCCGCAACTGCTGGCCATCCTGGGAATTGGCCTGGTCCTGTTTGTAGCTGCACTGGGCCGGTTCAGGAAGACCATCAGCCAGATGGCGTGATGGCGGCGCGGGTGTGCAGAGACAGCGCCCGCGCAAGGAGATGGTTGATTAGCGATGTCATCGACAAGGAGCAAGCATCATGGATTTCAACAGCCCATCCACCTGGATACCCGTCATCAGCATTGCGCTGCTCCTGATCGGCTATGGCATGCGCGCCCGCGCGTGGGCGCCGTATTGCATGCTGGCGGGGGCGTTTGGATTGCTGGGGGTGTTGGTGTATCGGGTGTCGGTGGCGATAGGCTGAAGCAAGCTCTTTTGCTCAGCCACGAGGGATCGAGAGCACTGAAAACTCAGGCATGAAGCTCGCGTTCGGGTTCGACTGACAACCGCATGCCGACGGTCTTGAGTACTGCCAGCAGTGCCAACAACCCCGCTACGCGATCGTTCGGGGCCTCCAGTGATTCCATGGATGCCTTCAGATATTCGACTGCCAGAGCATGGTTCGCCCGGAGCTCGGCGATTTCCCGTTCATGATGGGAAACCGCTGCCTTGACCTTATTCATGTTTGCCTCCGCTTCCATTTTTCCGATAATCCATCCCGCATTTGAAATGCTTCGAACGCCCCTTGCCCATGAAGCAATCAGTTGTGCCAGCCATCAAAAAAATCGCCCCCTGTCAAACTGCACAGGGGGCGATCTCACAGTGAAGAGGAACCGGCGTCAGCCTTGCGAGCGCAATCCCGTCGCCTTGATGCGCGACTCCAGCACGCGTCCCTTGCGTGCGCGCTTGCCCACATGCGCCAGCAGCTTCTCGCCGCTCAAGGCAATTTCCTTGGGCTTGCTCATGTTGCCGGTGCCATAAACCACCACACCCTTCTGGCTGATGGCCTGGGCGGCGACCAGCTTCTCGTTCTTCTCCAGCTCCATCAGGTTCACGCCACGGCCACCGGAGGAGAGGGTTTTCATCTCGTCCAGGCCAAACACCAGCAGACGGCCGTTTGCCGAGACGCAAGCCACGGCGCTGGCGTCAGCGGCCACCACGCTGGGGGCCAGCGGCAGCGCACCTTCGTCCAGCGTGAAGAAACTCTTGCCCCCCTTGACGCGTCCAAACATGTCGGACGCCTTGGCGATGAAACCGGCCGCCGCATCAGAGGCCAGCAGCAAGGTGGTATCGGCCGGACCGGCAAAGTAATGCTGGATGCTGCTGCCGCTGGCCAGCTCGATCAGCGTCGTGACAGGCACACCATCACCGCGCGCATTGGGCAGCGCATTGACCGCAATCGTGTAGACCCGGCCGTTGGAGCCGAAGGCCAGCAGGTTGTCCACGGTGCGGCATTCGAAGGCACCATACAGGCTGTCACCGGCCTTGAAGGTGAATTGCGTCGCATCGTGGCCATGACCGGTGCGCGCGCGTACCCAGCCCTTCTGCGAAATGATCACCGTCACCGGTTCATCGATCACCTTCTGCTCGAAGGTGGCACGCTCGGCTTCTTCGATGATGGTGCGTCGGGCGTCGCCATAGGTCTTGGCGTCGCCTTCGATTTCCTTGATGACCAGCTTCTTCATCGAAGAAGGATTGTCCAGCAGGTCCTGCAGCGTGGTCTTCTCGCTGCGCAGCTCGGCCAGTTCCTGCTGGATCTTGATGGCTTCCAGTCGCGCCAGCTGGCGCAGGCGGATTTCCAGGATGTCTTCGGCCTGGCGGTCGGAGAGCTTGAAGGCGGCGATCAGGGCCGGCTTCGGTTCGTCGGATTCGCGGATGATCCGGATCACTTTGTCGATGTTCAACAGCACCGCTTCGCGGCCTTCCAGGATGTGGATGCGGTCGTTGACCTTCTGCATGCGGAACTGCGTGCGGCGCGTCACCGTCTCGAAACGGAAGCTGATCCACTCGGTAAGGATATCGGTCAGGTTCTTCTGGCGCGGACGTCCATCGCCGCCGATCATCACCAGATTCAGCGAGGCACTGGTCTCCAGCGAGGTCTGCGCCAGAAGCGTGTTCATGAACTCGGTCTGGTCCTGGTTCTTGGACTTGGGCTCGAAGACCAGGCGCACCGGTGCTTCGCGGCCGGACTCGTCGCGCACGGCGTCGAGCAGGCCGAGGATGGCGGTCTTCTGCGCCTGCTGTTCGGGCGTGAGCGACTTCTTGCCGAGTTTGAGCTTGGGATTGGTCAGTTCTTCGATTTCTTCCAGCACGCGCTGCGAGGAGACGCCCGGCGGCAGTTCAGTAATGACCGCCTGCCACTGGCCGCGCGCCAGGTCTTCGATCTTCCAGCGCGCGCGCACCTTCAGGCTGCCACGGCCGCTCTGGTACATCTCTGCGATGGTCGACTTCGGGGTGATGATCTGGCCGCCACCGGGGAAGTCCGGGCCGGGGATCAGCTCCATCAGCTCGGCATGCGTGATCTTGGGATTGCGGATCATCGCCACGGCGGCCCTCGCCACTTCGGTCAGGTTGTGCGAGGGGATTTCAGTGGCCATGCCCACCGCAATGCCGGAGGCGCCGTTCAAGAGCAGGAAGGGCAGGCGCGCCGGCAAGAGGCGCGGCTCTTCGGTGGAGCCATCGTAGTTGGGCTGGAACTCCACCGTGCCCATGTCGATTTCATCGAGCAGCAACTTGCTGATGGGCGTCAGGCGCGCTTCGGTGTAGCGCATCGCCGCGGCACCGTCGCCATCGCGTGAACCGAAGTTGCCGTGGCCGTCGATCAGGGGATAGCGCAGCGAGAAATCCTGCGCCATGCGCACCAGCGCGTCATACACCGACTGGTCGCCGTGCGGGTGCAGCTTGCCCAGCACGTCGCCGACCACGGCGGCGGACTTGCGCGGCTTGGCTGCGGCGTTGAGCGCCAGTTCATTCATCGCGTAGAGGATGCGGCGCTGCACCGGCTTCTGGCCATCGGCGACATCAGGCAGGGCGCGGCCCTTGACCACCGAGATCGCGTAATCGAGATAGGCGCGTTCGGCGAAGGTGGAGAGCGTCAGCGATTCGCCATCGGGCGTCGCCGGAGCTTGGTCAAACAGGGTCGGTTGATCGGTCATGGAGCTTGTCTTGTTGTGTTCGGTTTGACTTGGTTAATCGTTGATGGCCGCTTCGCGCGGCGGCAGCGTCACCTTCAGGCGCGCATTGCCGCCGTTACCGGCAGCGGCGGCGCGCTCGCCGGAAGCCAGGCGCAGCGCACCGGGCGGGCGATACAGTTCATAGAAACGCGACACCAGCCGCACATAGCCCTGGGTCTCGGGATAGGGCGGGATCTTGTTGCCATACTTCTGCACCGCGCCTTCACCGGCGTTGTACGACGCGATGGCCAGTTCCACATGCTGCGGGAACATCGCCATGAGGTCGCGCAGGTAGCGCGCAGCCAGGCGGATGTTGATCTTCGGGTCGGTCAGCTTCTGGTGCAGGGTCTTGCGGCGGTCGCCTTGCAGGCCATAGCGCTCGGCCGTGTCGGGCAGGATCTGCATCAGGCCCACCGCGCCCTTGCTGGAGACGGCCGTGGCATTGAAGCCGGACTCGGCCGTCATCACGGCCTTCAACAGCGCCGCATCCAGACCGAATTCGCTGGCCGCTTCGGTGAGCAGGCTGTCGTACTTGCGCGCATCGCGATGGGCCAGCATGGTCTTGACGAAAGGCGGATCGGCCGGCGTCACCGCTTCCTTGCTGCCCGGATGATTGAGCAGCGATGCACTGCTGGCCATGAGCTTGTCCGGGTCGTCGAGATTCTGCGCATAGAAGTGGACCGCGCCATCGGCATCGGTGTACCGGTACACAATGGTCTTGGACTTCTTTGCGCCCGCAACCGTACCGGTACTGTCCTTGCCACTGTCTGCTGCTTCCACCCGCATGTGCTGTACACCATCGGCATCGGTGTACCGGACCACTTGTTGCGACTGTACCGGTCCAGTGCACAGCAGTGTCAGGCCGCCCAGGAGGGCGGTGGCGAACACGCGGGCAGGCAGGAACGCGGCGCGGCGCATGTCAGATGTCCGCTTCGGCTTCGTTGCCGTGCTCTTCGATCCAGGCGCGGCGGGAGGCCGCTTCGCCCTTGCCCATGAGCATGTTGAAGCGCTCTTCGGAAGTCTGCACGCCGGGTTCGCCAAAGCTGATCGGCAACAGGCGTCGGGTGTCCGGGTTCATGGTGGTTTCCCACAACTGTTCGGCATTCATCTCGCCCAGGCCCTTGAAGCGCGAAATGCTCCAGGCGCCTTCCTTCAAGCCATCCTTGCGCAGCTTGTCTTCGATGGCTTCGAGTTCGCCATCGTCCAGGGCATAGAGCTTCTGCACCGGCTTCTTGCCGCGTGCCGGGGCATCCACGCGATAGAGCGGTGGGCGTGCCACGCAGATGTGGCCCTTCTCGATCAGCTTGGGGAAGTGACGGAAGAACAGCGTCAGCAGCAGCACCTGGATGTGCGAGCCGTCCACGTCCGCGTCGGACAGGATGCAGATCTTGCCGTAGCGCAGGCCGGACAGGTCCGGCGTGTCGTTGATGCCATGCGGATCGACGCCGATGGCCACCGCGATATCGTGGATTTCATTGTTGGCGAAGAGGCGGTCGCGTTCGGTTTCCCAGGCGTTCAAGACCTTGCCGCGCAGCGGCAGGATGGCCTGAAATTCCTTGTCCCGGCCCATCTTGGCGGAGCCACCAGCGGAGTCGCCCTCGACCAGGAAAAGTTCGTTACGCGTCACATCCGAGGATTCGCAATCGGTCAGCTTGCCGGGCAGCACGGCCACGCCTGAAGATTTCTTCTTCTCGACCTTTTGCGCCGAGCGCAGGCGGCTCTGGGCCTGCTTGATGACCAGCTCGGCCAGCTTCTTGCCGTAGTCCACGTGCTGGTTCAGCCACAGCTCCAGCGCCGGACGCGAGAAGCCAGCCACCAGGCGCACGGCGTCGCGCGAGTTCAGGCGTTCCTTGATCTGGCCCTGGAATTGCGGGTCCAGCACCTTGGCCGAGAGCACGAAGGAGACGCGCGCAAACACGTCTTCGGCCAGCAGTTTGACGCCCTTGGGCAGCAGCGAATGCATCTCCGCAAAACTCTTGACCGCCGAGAACAGACCCTCGCGCAGGCCCGATTCGTGGGTGCCGCCATTGGAGGTGGGGATCAGGTTGACGTAGGATTCGCGCACCACCGCGCCTTCCTCGGTCCAGGCCACCACCCACGAGGCGCCTTCGCCTTCGGCGAAGCCTTCGGCATCCTTGCCGGCGAACTGTTCGCCTTCAAACAGCGGGATCAATGTTTCGCCGCTGCCGGTCTGGGCCAGTTGCTCCATGAGGTAGCCGCGCAGGCCCTGGTCGTATTGCCAGCTCTGGGTATCGCCGGTCTTGGCGTTGATCAGCGTGACCTTCACGCCCGGCAGCAGCACCGCCTTGGAGCGCAGCAGGCGCTGCAGCTCGCCCAGCGGAATGGTGGCCGAGTCGAAATATTTGGCATCGGGCCAGACGGTGACGCGGGTGCCGGATTTCTTGTCCTCGCGGGTGGCGGGGCGCGACTTCAGTTTCTCGATGACATCGCCGCCCGAGAAGGCCAGCGTGTGCACGCCGCCCTCGCGCCAGACCGTGATTTCCAGGCGCGTGGCCAGGGCATTGGTGACCGAGACGCCCACGCCGTGCAGGCCGCCCGAGAAGGCATACGCACCGCCGGAACCCTTGTCGAACTTGCCGCCCGCGTGCAGGCGGGTGAAGACGATCTCGACGGTCGGGACTTTTTCTTCCGGGTGCAGGCCGACCGGAATGCCGCGTCCATCGTCCTCGACGCTGACGCTGCCGTCGCCGTTGATGGTGACGATGATGCTCTTGCCGTAGCCGCCCAGCGCTTCGTCGGAGGCGTTGTCGATCACTTCCTGGAGGATGTGCAGCGGATTCTCGGTGCGCGTGTACATGCCCGGACGCTGCTTGACCGGCTCCAGTCCCTTGAGGACACGGATCGATGATTCACTGTAATCGGACGGGGTTGTTTTTTTGGTTGCCATGCAGATGAGTGGTCGTGGCTGATGCCGGAGGATTGTTGTCTGTTCATCCAGCGCAGGCGCCCGCCGGGGGGCCATCCTGCGCTGCAAAGGCGCATTCTAATGAAAATTCCGTGGATTCGGCGTCCGGCGCGCCGGAATGTTCCCTGTCGGACAGTACTTGTCGGTAACAGCGTGTAAATGCGGCTAAAAACGCGCACAAAAAAGGCTTGCGCGTACGCAAGCCTTGTCAGAGGGGCAAATGAGCGGATCAGGCGGCCAGCAGTCCTTCCACTGCCAGGGCAATCGAGAGCAGGCGCTTGTCCTCGCCCCCGGCTGCCGCCAACGACAGCCCGACCGGCGCGCTGCCGGGCTCATGGCAGGGCAGCGAGACCGCGCAGCCATCGAGGAAGTTGATCAGCGTGGGATTGCGCAGCATCTTGCCGTTGGCCGCGTAGTAGGCGTCGTCGCTGGCTTGCAGTTCGGCAATGCGCGGCGCCACGATGGGCAGGGTGGGCATGACCAGCGCATCGTAGCCGGCCAGTTGCGCGTTGACCTCGGCGATCCAGCGCGGGCGGGCATGCAGCACGTCCAGCAGGTCGGCCGCGCTCATGTCCTTGCCGCGCAGGATGCGCGAGACCACGCGCTGGTCGTAGCCGGCCGCGTTCTCGGCGATCAGGGCGCGGTGCCAGGCGTAGGCTTCGGCCGCAGTGAAGCCGCCCTTGGCATTGATGGCGGCCAGGGCGTTGAAGGCCGGCACTTCTTCCTCGACGATCACGGCGCCGGCCGTGGCGAGCTTGTTGAGCGCGGCGTGGTAAGCCTGGGCGACGGTCTCGTCCATGCCATCCCTGACGATGTTGGTCGGGGCCAGCAGGCGCAGGCCGCGCAGGGGATGGGCGACGACGGACACATAGTCTTCACCGGCCAGTACAGCATCCATGATGGCGCAGCATTCTACCGATACAGCCAGCGGGCCAATCGAGTCCAGATAAGCGGACAGTGGCAGTACACCTTGCATGGACACCCGCGCCGCCGTTGGCTTGAAACCGGTCAGGCCGTTCAGCGCCGAGGGGATGCGCACCGAGCCGCCCGTGTCCGAGCCCACGGCCGCAAAGGCCATGCCATCGGTGACCGAGATGGCCGCGCCGGACGAGGAACCACCGGGAATACGGCCGCCTTCGACGTTGCGCTCCCAGATGTTTTGCGGGGTGCCGTAATGCGGATTGATGCCCAGGCCCGAGTAGGCGAACTCGGTCATGTTGGTCTTGCCGATGACGATGGCGCCGGCCTTGAGCAGGTTCTGCACCACGGCCGCATGGGCGGTGGCGGCGGGCTTGCCGCGCAGCACGACCGAACCGGCCAGGGTAGTTTCGCCCGCCACGTCAAACAGATCCTTGACCGAGACCGGTACACCTTCCAGCGGCGACCGGTACAGTTTGGCCGCGCGCAGGGTGTCGGAAGCGCGGGCGGCCGCGCGCGCCTGGTCCGCATAGACGCTGGTGAAGACGCGCGCGCCTTCGCCCGCCGGATCGGCGATGCGGGCCAGGGCTTGTTCGGTCAGTTGCTGGGAAGTGATGCGGCCGGCATCGAGGTCGGCGGCCAGTTGGGAAAGTGTGCTGGGCATAGGAGGAAGTCGCTGTGGTCGGATGACAAATTCGCAGATGCGCAAGTATCGCATTGCCTCGCGCATCCAACAAAGACGCATGGGCGGCCCGGCTGGGTCGCCCCGTGGAATCAGGTCGCTTATCAGGCTGCTTATCAGGCCACTTCGGCCAGCGACTCGGCCACGTAATGGTGACGCAGAGCGCGTTGGCGGCGCGGGTCGAACAATTCCATCGTGAAGGACGCCGCAGGGCGGATGCCGCCGATGGCAGCCACCGTGCCGCAGGTCATGCCGCAACCCTCGGGCAGGGTGGCGCCGCCTTGCGTGAAGCGTGCGATCAGGTCGTCCGGCGTGCGCAGCGAAGCCAGCGTGCCTTCCTGATAGAGCCGGGTGGCGCCGTCTTCCTCGATCCAGGAGCGGATCACCAGTTCATCCCAGTACCCGGCCACCTCCGACAGCTTCCATGCGCTGCTGCCCACGGGCTTCACGCACGCCTGCTTGGAGAAGGCCACGCTGTGCGCTTCCAGCTTGCGGTCGGTGTGGTCGGAGGCAATCGAGACATACAGTTCGCCACCGCTGTTGAACACGAAGGTCTCCACTTCGCCGGACGAGGCCTCGCCCAGCACCTGCACCTGCGCGGCTTGCGAGAGCTGGTTGGCCGAGACGCGGTAGAACAGCGGCACCGCGCTGGGACGCGAGATGCCCAGGGCTTCCAGTTCTTCGATGTGATGTTCGATGGCCGCCATGTCGCGGCCGGCCCAGCCGGCGATGACCAGGGTGTGGATGTCGGTCTGGAGGGTGGATTGATCGGGGAGGGTAAAGGTCAGCTTCATGAGTTTCTGTTCCTACAGGGTGAGTCAGCAGAGGCGGGCCGGGGATGCGGCCAGCCAGGGGGAAAGATCAGTGCTTCTTGACGAACATCACCACCAGGAAGCTCGCGAGGAACTCCAGTGCGGCTACGAAGTACAGGCCAGAGGAGAGCGACCCGGTGCTGGTCTTCAATGCCCCGATCATGTAAGGGGCCACGAAGCCGGCGAGGTTGCCGATGGAGTTGATGAGGGCGATGCCGCCGGCCGCTGCGGTGCCCGCCAGGAAGGCGGCGGGAATCGACCAGAACACCGGGAACGCCGCCAGGATGCCGATGGCCGCCAGGGTCAGCGCGCACAGGGCCAGCGTCGCATTGCCCAGCGTCATGCCGGTGGCGATCAGGCCGATGCAGGCGATGAGGGTGGCGATGGCACTGTGCAGGCGACGCTCGCCGGTCTTGTCGGAGTGAAAGCCGTTCCAGATCATCGCCAGCGTGCCGGCCACGAAGGGGATGGCGGAGATCAGGCCGATCTGCAGATTACCCTTCACGCCGATTTCCTTGATGATGGACGGCGCCCAGAAGGCGATGGTGGCATTGCCGCTGACCACGCAGAAATACACGGCCGCGCAGATCCAGACGCGGTAATTGGCACAGGCCTCCTTGAAGGAGACATGTTTGCCCGCTGCGCTGTTCTCGGCGGCCAGGGATTGGGTGACGGCGGTTTTTTCAGCATCGGTGAGCCACTTGGCATTGGCCGGGTTTTCCGGCAGCAAGGCCAGCACGGCGAAGCCCGCCAGGATGGAGGGGATGCCTTCGATGATGAAGAGCCACTGCCAGTTGGCCAGATGGCCCACGCCTTCCATGCTGCTCATGATGAGCCCGGCAATGGGACCACCGACCGCACCGGCGATGGCGAACGAGGTCATGAAGAGACCGTTGACACGGGCACGGCGCTGGGCCGGGAACCAGTAGGTCAGGTAGAGCACCACGCCCGGGAAGAAGCCGGCCTCGAAGATGCCGAGCAAAAAGCGCAGCACGTAGAAACTCGTCGGTGTGGAGACGTAGGCCATGGCCATCGAGGCCAGGCCCCAGAGGATGGTGATGCGCGCCAGCGTCTTGCGGGCGCCGATCTTTTCCAGCAGGAGATTGCTGGGCACCTCGAAGAGGAAATAACCGATGAAGAAGATGCCCGCGCCCAGGCCATACACCGCTTCGGAGAATTGCAGGTCCTGCAGCATCTGCAGCTTGGCGAAGCCGACGTTGACACGATCGATCCAGGCCAGCACGAACAGGAAGACCAGGAAAGGAATCAGGCGCCAGGCGATCTTGCCGTAGGTGGCGTCCAGGCTGGCGGCAGCGTTGGCGGGCAGCGCCGCGCTGGCGGTAGCCGATGGGGAACAGGACATGGAAAACCTCCTCAGGTGTGGCCGGCGTCCGCGTGACGGCGCCGTGTTGTGTTCTGCATGGATGGGACCGGCGTGGCTGCAAGGACCAGCACTGCAGCCAGCCCGAAGGCGCCGGTCTGAATTCAGTATGGAGAGGCAGGGCGGGCGCTGTCCAACAAGAAAATCTGAGCAGCGTTGATTGAAAAATCTTATGAGCAAAAGCGGGGCGCCATTTGCTTCAGGATGGTGCTGTCCCCGCGTGGCCGCTCATCGGCGCGCAGCACAGCGTGCAGGCGGGAGGACGGGCGATCTCAGCCGGGCGGGACGGGCAGTCGCGCAATCTCCTGGCCCCAATTGAGTGCGAAGTCGGACGCCGTTTCCTGCGCGATGCGGGCCACGGTTTCGGTCAACGGGTTCTCATGATCCGCGCGGAAGCAGGCGATCAGGGCCAGCGCCGGGAACTCGGTATCCACCCGCAGCAGGTGCAGACTTTCTTCGTTGAGTTCGCGCTGGATGATGGCCGGTGGCACGGCCGTGATGCCGAAGCCATCGGTGGCCAGCCGGATCATGGTGGCCACGGAGGCGATGCAATTGATGTGCAGCGTGCGTTCGGCCCGCTCGCTGCCCGAGAACAGTCGTTCGATCACCGCATGCGGTCCGGAATTGCGGGCGAAGCTGATGATGGGGAAGGCCGCCAGGTCCGCCAGCGAGAGCGTCTCGCTGCCGATGTCGAGCTTGGGGCTGCCGACCCAGCGCATCGGAAATTCGCACAGCGCGATGTTGCTGACCTGCGGCCCGATCACCGGTTCGGCCTGCAGCACCAGATCGAGATTGCTCTTGCTGAACTGCTCGTGCAGGTGGATGGTGGTGTCGCTGACGATCTCGATCTGCAGGCGCGGAAAGGCCTTGTGCAGGCGTCCGAGGAAATCCGGAAACCAGCTGTGCACGATGGACTCGATCACGCCGATGCGGATGACGCCGGCAAAGACTTCGCGGTCGGACATGTCGTCCTTCATCTCGCGCATGAGCTTGACCATGCGCTCGGCATACACCAGCGCCTTGCTGCCATCGGCGGTCAGCGCCACCTCGCGCGCGCTGCGGTCGAACAGGCGCACGCCGAAGTCCTGTTCGAGCGAGGCGATGCGGCTGGAAACCGCAGCCTGCGTGGTGTGCAGGCGCTCGGCCGTGAGGCGGAAATTGCGCAGCCGGGCCAGCCAGACGAAGGTTTCAAGAAAGCGGATATTCATGAGCGGGCAGGGCGGAGGGAAGGGGCCTATTTTATCGTCTTCGGGGCGCCGCTCCTGCCGTCATTTTTGGTGCGCCGCGCCATGAATCTTCCTGCAACTGGCGCACATCTGGTGCATTTCATGCGGGCAATCGCGTGCTTCTGGTGCGTTATATCGATATTTGTTTTTTGAAAGTATTTTTTCTTTACTCGCCGGGAAAATGAAAATATATTTACATTTTTTCGGCGGGACGGGGTGGGATTGATCAGTCTCGTCGGGTGATAAAGAGGGCGGTCGCGGCAGCGGATGAGGTAAATGACTTAAATCATTTAAATGATTCATCTCTTTTTTTTGCGCAGCGGCAGAGTTCAATGAAGACGGGGTAGCGGGCGGTGAAACAACAACCGAAGAACATCAGTTTGCAAGGAGCCGGTGCGGTAGCGCAGGCCGTGGGCAAGCTGTATCCGCAATTGTCCAAGTCGCACCGCAAGACGGCGGATTACGTGCTGGGCAATCCCTTCCGCGCCGCCACCATGACCATCGATGAACTCTCGGAAGCAGCCGGCATCTCGGTAGCCACCGCCAACCGCTTCGCCCATGCGCTGGGCTTCGACGGTTATGCCTCCTTCCGTGCGGCGCTGGTCTCGGATTTCGCCACCACCCTGGCGCCCGTGGAAAAGCTGCGCGAGCAGGTGCAGCGCACCGCCACCAGTGCCGAGATCATGGCCGCCGCCTTCGACAGCGACATCGCCAACATCCAGGCGACCCGCCGCATGCTCACGCCCGAGCACTGCGAGCAGGCGGTCGACATGATCCTCTCGGCGCAGCGCGTCTTCATCACCGGCTTTGGCGCCTCGGCTTATCTCTCGGGCCTGATGGCCCATACGCTGGAACCCTATGTGCGCAGCGTCAATTCGGTGGCGATGGCCGGTGGCCCATCGCAGGCGGCGCGCCAGTTCTTCAAGCTCGACAGCGATGACCTGGTGATCTCGATGGTGTTTCCGCGCTATGCCGCCGACACCGTATGGCTGACCCAGCGCGCGGTGGAGAAGGGCGCGCGGGTGCTGGCCCTGACCGATACGCCGGGCTCTCCGCTGGTGCCATTGGCCGACGTCACCCTGTATGCCCAGACCGATGGCCGGCTCTCGCCGACCTCGGACGCCGCTGCGCTGATCCTGATCCAGGCGCTGTGCGATGCGGTGGCGCACCGTGCGCGCCGCTCGGTACAGGCCGCCACGCAGATGGCCGAATTCGTGCTGCCCTGGCTGTATCTGGCCCAGCAGCCACAGCGTGCAGGCACCACGCCGGTCGGCCAGCCCGTCCGCACTGCCCCCAAACGCGCATCCACCAAAGGAAAGACCAACGCATGACCACTCCGGTAATTGCCATCCACGGCGGCGCAGGCACCATCACGCGCGCATCCCTCTCGGCCGATGACGAAGCCCGCTATCACCAGGCGCTGGCCGACATCGTGGCCGCCGGCCAGGCCGTGCTCAACGCCGGCGGCTCGGCACTGGAAGCCGTCACCGAAGCGGTGCGCCTGCTGGAAGACTGTCCGCTCTTCAACGCCGGCCACGGCGCGGTCTATACCAGCGAAGGCAAGCATGAACTGGACGCCTGCGTCATGAATGGGGCCGACCTCGCCTCGGGCGCGGTGGCCTGTGTGACCCATCTGCGCAACCCCATCCTGGCTGCGCGCAAGGTGATGGAACACAGTGAGCACGTGCTGCTGGTCGGCCCCGCCGCCGAAGCCTTCGCCGCGCGCCATGGTGCGGTGACCGTCGAGCCGGACTATTTCCATACCGATGCGCGCCACGAGCAATGGCTGCGCGTGCGCGGCCAGTCGCGTGCGATGCTGGATCATGATGCTTCCTCGTTCGCCTTCGCGGAAAAGTCCGCCGGGCCCAGGGAACCCATCGACCCCGATCACAAGTTCGGCACCGTCGGCGCCGTCGCGCTGGACCAGTTCGGCAACCTCGCCGCCGCCACCTCGACCGGTGGCATCACCAACAAGCAACCCGGCCGCGTGGGCGATTCTCCCATCATCGGGGCCGGCTGCTACGCCAACAACGCCACCGTGGCCGTGTCGGCCACCGGCACCGGCGAAGCCTTCATGCGCACCGCCGCCTGCTACGACATCGGCGCGCGCATGGCCTATGCCGGCCAGTCGCTGGAAGAAGCCAGCCGCGCCGTGGTCTTCGAGACCCTGCCCAAGGTCGGCGGACGCGGTGGCGTGATCGCCATCGACGCCCACGGCAACCTGGCCTTGCCCTTCAATACCGAAGGCATGTACCGCGCCTATGGCCGTGGCGAACTGGCCCCGGTCACCGCCATTTACGCAGCACCGGCCTGAAGCGGCCGAGCAGGAGAGAATCAAGATGCAACAGTCCCAACGCGTGCTCGACGTCAGTCACCTCAACGTGCGCTTTGCTACTTCCGAGCGCACCGTCGATGCGGTGCGCGACCTGTCCTTCCACGTCAACCAGGGCGAGACCCTGGCCATCGTAGGGGAGTCGGGCTCGGGCAAGTCGGTGTCCTCGCTGGCCATCATGCGTCTGATCGAACATGGCGGCGGCAAGATCGCCAGCGGCAGCCTGCAGTTCCAGCGCCGCAGCGGCCAGATCCTGGATCTGGCCCAGGCTGATAACGCTACCATGCGCAGCATCCGGGGCGCGGAGATCGCCATGATCTTCCAGGAACCGATGACCTCGCTCAATCCGGTCTTCACCGTCGGCGAACAGATCGCCGAATCGATCCGCCTGCACCAGGGCATGAGCCGCGCGGCCGCCCAGGCTGAAGCGCTGCGCATGCTGGAGATGGTGCGCATTCCGGAAGCCAGGCGCGTGCTGGGCCGCCATCCGCACCAGCTTTCCGGCGGTATGCGCCAGCGCGTGATGATCGCCATGGCGCTGTCCTGCAAGCCTTCGCTGCTGATCGCCGACGAACCGACCACGGCGCTCGATGTGACCATCCAGGCGCAGATCCTGCAACTGATCCGCTCGCTGCAGCAGGAGATGCAGATGGGCGTCATCTTCATCACCCACGACATGGGCGTGGTGGCCGAAGTGGCCGACCGCGTGGTGGTGATGTGCCGTGGCGAGAAGGTGGAAGAGAACGAGGTCAGGCAACTCTTTGCCGCGCCCGCCCATCCCTACACGCAATCGCTGCTGGCCGCCGTGCCGCGCCTGGGTTCCATGCGCGGCACCGACAAGCCGCTGCGCTTTGGCATCGTGCCGCAGGCCGAGGTACGTCCCGACCTGATCGCCAGCGAACTGCAGGCCCAGGCGGAAATTGCCGCCCAGCGTCAGCCCATCCTCAAGGTACGCGACCTGACCACGCGCTTCGACGTCAAGAGCGGCATCTTCGGTCGCGTCAGGCAGCGCGTGCATGCGGTCGAGAAGGTGAGTTTCGATCTGTATGCGGGCGAGACCCTGGCCATCGTCGGCGAGTCCGGTTGCGGCAAGTCCACCACGGGCCGCTCGCTGCTGCGCCTGGTCGACATCGCTGGCGGCCACGTCGAATTCGGCGGGTGCGACCTGGCGCAATTGCCGCATTCGGAACTGCGCCAGTTGCGTCGCGACATCCAGTTCATCTTCCAGGATCCGTTCGCCTCGCTGGACCCCCGCATGACGGTCGGCTATTCCATCATGGAACCGATGCTGGTCCACGGCATGAAGGAGGGCGCACAGGAACGTGTCGATGCGCTGCTCACGCGCGTGGGTCTCACGCCCGAGCACGGCCAGCGCTATCCGCATGAATTCTCCGGTGGACAGCGCCAGCGCATCTGCATCGCGCGCGCACTGGCGCTCAATCCCAAGATCGTCATCGCCGATGAATCGGTATCGGCGCTGGACGTTTCGATCCAGGCTCAGATCGTCAACCTGATGCTGGACCTGCAGGCCGAGCTGGGCATCTCCTTCATCTTCATCTCGCACGACATGGCCGTGGTGGAGCGCATCAGCCATCGGGTGGCGGTGATGTACCTGGGGCAGATCGTGGAGATCGGTCCGCGCCGCGCCATCTTCGAGAATCCCCAGCACCCGTATACGCGCAAGCTGATGGCGGCCGTGCCGGTGGCCGACCCGACCCTGCGCCAGCCGGGCAAGAAACTGATGACCGATGAAATTCCCAGCCCGATCCGGCTGGTGGGCGATGAGCCCAGGGTGGAGCCATTGCGGGAAGTGGCTCCGGGGCACTTCGTGGCCCAGCACCGTATTGCCGGCGCTTTCTGAGCGGCGGCCTGTTTTCATGTCGTACCAAAATGCAGTCAGCGCAGTAAAACTCAACTACGTCGTACCAACCTCGCTTTACTGATCAGGAGAGACCACATGTCTACAACAGCAACTCAAAAGGGTGTATCGGCTGCCAAATGGCTGGCTGTCGCTGCCCTGGGTACCACGCTGCAGTTCGCCGCAGCGCATGCATTCGCGGCCAAGACCGTGACGCTGGCGGTGTATTCGACCTTCACCACGATGGATCCCTATGACGCCAACGACACGCTCTCGCTGTCCATGGCCAAGTCCTTCTATCAGGGCCTGTTCGGTTTCGACAAGGACATGAAGCTGGTGCCGGTGCTGGCCGAAGGCTACCTGGTCAGCAAGGATGGCCTGGAATACACCATCCGCCTGAAGCAGGGCGTGAAGTTCCAGGATGGCACCGACTTCAAGGCCGATGCCGTCAAGGCCGTCTTCGACCGTGTGACCAACCCGGACAACAAGCTCAAACGCTACAACCTCTTCAACCGCATCGCCAAGACCGAGATCCTGAACGACTACACCGTCAAGATCGTCCTGAAGGAACCGTTCTCGGCCTTCATCAACGTGCTGGCCCACCCCTCGGCGGTAATGATTTCGCCCGCTGCCCTGAAGCAGTACGGCAACAAGGACATCGCCTTCCACCCGGTCGGTACCGGTCCCTTCAAGTTCGTGGAATGGAAACAGACCGATTACGTGAAGGTCGAGAAATTCGACGGCTACTGGAAGAAGGGCTATCCCAAGGTCGATGAAATCATCTGGAAACCAGTGGTCGACAACAACGCCCGCGCGGCCGTGATGCAGACCGGCGAGGCGCAGTTCACCTATCCGCTGCCCTACGAACAGGCCGACCTGTTGAAGAGCAAGCCCAACCTGGATGTGATCGCCGCACCCTCGATCATCCAGCGCTACATGTCGATGAACACCAGGCAGAAGCCCTTCGACAATCCGAAGGTGCGCGAAGCCATCAACTACGCCATCAACAAGCAGGCGCTGGTGAAGGTGGCCTTCAATGGCTATGCCACCCCGATGGATGGCGTGGTGCCGCAAGGCGTGGATTACGCCTTCAAGACCGGTCCGTGGCCGTATGACCCGAAGAAGGCCAAGGCGCTGCTGGCCGAAGCCGGCTATCCGAACGGCTTCGAAACCGAACTGTGGTCGGCTTACACGCACAGCACCGCCGTGAAGATCATCCAGTTCCTGCAGCAGCAACTGGCGCAGGTCGGCATCAAGGCCAAGATCCAGGCCCTGGAGGCAGGCCAGCGCGTGGAACGCGTGGAAAGCTGGCAAGACCCGGCCACCGCCCCGGTGCGTCTGCTCTACATCGGCTGGTCGTCCTCCACCGGTGAAGCCGATTGGGCCCTGCGTCCGCTGCTGGCTTCCGAGGCTTTCCCGCCGCGTCTGTACAACACCGCCTACTACAAGAACGACAAGGTGGATGCCGACATCGCCAAGGCCCTGACCCTGACCGATCGCAAGGACAAGGAAGCGCTCTACAAGGATGCCCAGCAGGAAATCTGGAAGGACGCACCGTGGGCCTTCCTGGTCACCGAAAAGCTGCTCTATGCCCGCAACAAGAACCTCAAGGGTGTCTACGTGATGCCTGACCAGGCCTTCGAGTTCGAGAACATCGAGCTGACCAAGTAAGGCGGCAGTACCCGGCCGGCGGCGCGGTCATGCGCGCCGCCGGCCGCATTCCTGTGACGGGCCCGCGCCCGTCGCGGCAACAAGCAAGGCTTCGATCCGCCAGGGCGAGCGGCCTTCTTCAGAGAGCATCATGTTTTCCTTTGTCATCAAACGCCTGTTAGGCCTGATCCCCACGCTGCTGCTGGTGGCGGTCCTGGTTTTCCTGTTCGTGCACCTTCTGCCCGGTGATCCGGCGCGGCTGGCGGCCGGTCCCGAAGCCGACGACAAGACGGTCGCGCTGGTGCGCGCCGACCTCGGCCTGGACAAGCCCCTGCCCGAGCAATTCGTGAATTTCTTCGTCAAGGCCGCCCAGGGCGACTTTGGCAAATCCATCCGCAGCAAGCGCCCGGTCTCCGAAGAGATCGCCGCGCGCTTCTGGCCGACCCTGTGGCTGACCATCGTGGCGATGATCTGGGCCGTGATCTTCGGCCTGGTCATCGGCATCTCCTCGGCCGTCTGGCGCAACCAGTGGCCCGACCGCGTGGGTATGACGCTGGCGGTATCGGGCATTTCCTTCCCGGCTTTCTCACTGGGCGTGCTGCTGGTGCAGATCTTCTCGGTCAAGCTGGGCTGGCTGCCCAGCGTGGGTGACGACAGCTGGCGTCACTACATCCTGCCTTCGATCACGCTGGGCGCGGCCGTGGCCGCAGTGATGGCGCGCTTTACCCGTTCTTCCTTCATCGAGATCCTGCAGGAAGACTTCGTGCGCACCGCGCGCGCCAAGGGCCTGACCGAAACCGTGGTGGTCATCAAGCACTGCCTGCGCAATGCGCTCATTCCGGTGGTGACGATGATGGGCCTGCAGTTCGGCTTCCTGCTGGGTGGCTCGATCCTGGTCGAGGTGGTGTTCAACTGGCCGGGCATGGGACGTCTGCTGGTCGATGCCGTCGAGATGCGCGACTACCCCATCATCCAGGCCGAGATCCTGCTGTTCTCGCTGGAATTCATTTTCATCAACCTGGTGGTGGACGTGCTCTATGCCGTGATCAACCCCAGCATTCGTTTCAAGTGAGGGGAATCATGTCGCTCTCCAATTCGCCTCTGGCAACCACGTCCGAAACCGGTGCGCCGCTGCCGCCGCCCGATCCGGCTGCGGTGGCCGCTTCCGGCCAGAAGATCCGCACCCCCTGGCGCGAATTCTGGCGCAAGTTCAAGAAGCAGCGCCTGGCCGTCTATGCGGGCGTGTTCATCCTGCTGCTGATCGTCATCGCCATCATCGCGCCCTGGATCGTCCCCTTCGATCCCGAGAATTTCTTCGACTACGATGCGCTGAACTCGCCGCCCACCTGGGTCCACTGGTTCGGCGTGGATTCGCTGGGCCGCGACATCTTCAGCCGCACCCTGATGGGGGCGCGCATCTCGCTGGCTTCGGGTTTCTTCTCGGTGGCCATCGGTGCCGTGATTGGTACCGTCTTCGGTTTGCTGGCCGGTTACTACGAGGGCTGGTGGGACCGCATCGTCATGCGCATCTGCGACGTGCTGTTCGCCTTCCCCGGCATCTTGCTGGCTATCGGCATCGTCGCCATCCTGGGCGGTGGCATGGTCAACGTCATCATCTCGGTATCGGTCTTCAGCATTCCGGCCTTTGCGCGGCTGGTGCGCGGCAATACGCTGCAACTGAAGAACCTGACCTATATCGAGGCCACCCGCAGCATCGGTGCCTCGGACACCACGATCATGTGGAAGCACATCTTCCCCGGCACCATCTCGGCCATCGTGGTGTATTTCACCATGCGTATCGGTACCTCCATCATCACCGCGGCCGGCCTGTCCTTCCTCGGCCTGGGTGCGCAGTCGCCCACGCCGGAGTGGGGCCTGATGTTGAACGAAGCCCGCGCCGACATGGTGACCTCGCCGCACGTGGCGCTGGTACCCAGCATTGCCATCTTCCTCACCGTGCTGGCCTTCAATCTGCTGGGCGATGGCTTGCGTGACGCGCTCGATCCCAAGATCGACCAGCGTTGATGATGAACTTGCAGGTGCCGCATATCGGCCGGCTGCAGGCCGGTCCGCACAACAGCATTAGCGATGTGGCCGGCGTCACGGTCGGCCACTGCACCCTCGATGCCGGTGCGGTGCAGACCGGCGTGACCGTGATTGCACCGCATGGCGGCAATCTCTTCACTCACAAGCTGCCGGCTGCCGCCACCGTCATCAATGGCTTCGGCAAGAGTGCCGGACTGGTGCAGCTGGAGGAGCTGGGTTTGCTGGAAACGCCTATTGCGCTCTCCAACACCTTTGCCGTGGGCACGCTGCTGACGGCGCAGATTCTCCATACCTTGCGTGCCAACCCGGAATGCGGCCGCAGCCTGCCCACCGTCAATCCGCTGGTGCTGGAATGCAATGACGGCTATCTCAATGACATGCAAGCCCTGGCCGTGCAGCCCGCACATTTCGACGCGGCGATGCAGGCCTTGTCGGCAGAGGTGGCACAGGGTGCGGTGGGCGCCGGGCGCGGCATGTCCAGCTTTGGTCTCAAGGGCGGCATCGGTACGGCCTCGCGTATTGCCGAAGTGGGTGCGTCGGGCCAGGCTTATACGGTCGGTGCGCTGGTGTTGTCCAACTTCGGCCGGCTACCCGAACTGATCCTGGCCGGCGATCCGCTGGGGGCGCGGCTGGCGGCGAGCGAAGCGCCCGATACGGCGCCCGAGAAGGGCTCCATCATCATCATCCTTGCCACCGATGCGCCACTGGATGCGCGGCAGCTGAAACGCTTGGCCACCCGTGCCGGCGCCGGACTGGCGCGCACAGGATCGGCCTATGGTCACGGCAGCGGCGATATCGCACTGGCATTCTCGACTGCCCGGCGCATCGAGGCCCAGGCCGAGTGCCTGCACCTGTCCCTGCTGGCCGATCACCTGCTGGACCCGCTGTTCCATGCCGCCGCCGACAGCGTGGAGCAAGCCATCGTGCATGCGCTCTTCGCGGCCGAGACCGTGCGCGGGCGCGATGGCAACGTGCGCGTCAGCCTGCGTGAACGGCTGGCTTGTGCTGCCGATCTACCTGGAAAAACCGCTCTATGAACACACGTGCCAACATTCTGGTCTCCGTCGACATCGAAGGCGTCGCCGGGGTCTTCCATCCCGAGCAGACCCGCGCCGGCAATGGCGAATATGAACGTGCGCGGCGCTGGATGACCGAGGAAGCCAATGCCGTCATCCGTGGCGCGCTGGCGGCCGGTGCCACGGCCATCAAGGTCAACGATTCGCATGGCGGTTTCCGCAATCTGCTGCCGGACCTGCTGCACCCGCAGGCGCGCATGGTCCTGGGAAAACCGCGCGTGCTGGGCATGATGGGCGGGGTGGATCACGATATCGATGCGGTCATGCTGGTGGGTTACCACTCGCGCGCGCAGGGGCGCGGCATCCTCGCCCACACCACCAACAGTTTTGCCTTCGCCCGCGTGTGGCTGGGTGGGCAGGAACTGGGCGAGGCCGGGCTGTATGGCGCACTGGCGGCCGAACATGGCGTGCCGGTGATCTTTGGCAGCGGCGATGATGCCTTCATCGAAGAGAATCAGTCGCTGTTCCCGCATGCGATTTTTGCTGAAACCAAGAAGGCCTATGGTGCCAACAGCGGCGACTCGCTCACGCCGCAGCAATCCTGCGTGCTGCTGGAAGAGCGCGCCCGCCAGGCCGTGGCCGCGCTCGTTGCCAACCCGGCTGCCATGCCGGTGCTGCCCCTGCGCGGCCCATTGCGCTGCCGCCTGCAGGCGCAGACGGTGGCGCTGGCCGATCTCTTCAGCCAACTGCCCATCCTGGAGCGCAGCGATCACGTCACTGTCGAATTCGATGCGCCGACTGCGGAATATGCGGTGCGCGTGCTCAACAGCTTGTCGGCGATGTCGGCGATGCTGCGCTGATCACCTCAAATCTCATTTGACGGGACGTTGACGCTCATTTGGGAAGCTTCTAAGATGAGAGTCCGAACCTGACCAAATGAGAGGTTGACCATGGCAACACGCGCCGCTGTCGAATCCGCCGCGAGCAAGCGTTCCGCCGGCCTGGGGGCCAGGCCGCGCGACTTCGAGCGTTTCGCCCGTATGGACCCGATCAGCCAGGGCCGTACCATCCGCGACGGCATGGATGCCATCATCGCCGAGCGCGTGGCGCGCGAGCTGCTGCAGATCCCTTTGCAGACCCTGCTGGCCGGCCTGGGCCTGCCCAGCTCTACCATCCTGCGCAAGATTTCCCGCAAGGAACGGCTGTCCGGTTCGGAATCGGACCGCATCGCCCGCGTGCTCTACATCCGCGAGCAGGCGGCCGATGTGTTCGAGGATGAGGGCCTGGCCGCAGAATGGATGCGCCGCGCCAATGCCGCGCTCGGTGGACTGACGCCGCTGGAGGTGCTCGATACCCAGCCGGGCTATGACCGGGTGCGCGACATTCTTTCGCGCATTGCCTTCGGGATCGCCGCTTGAAAGTCTATCGCCTGGCCAAGGAGAAGCCGGGGCATTACGCTGCCGATGACCTGTCCGGCAATGGCGCCGCCTTGAGCGGTGGACGCTGGAATCCGCGCGGATTGCGCGTGCTCTACACCTGCTGCAGCGCTTCGACGGCTTTGCTGGAATCGCTGGTGCACATGGCCGGGCTGATGCCTCGGGCGCATTACTACCTGATCGTGCTGGAAGTCCCGGATGCCGAGGTGCGCAAGGCCTACGTGCCGGGCCTGCCGCCGGACTGGGCCGACATTGCCCGCGATCCGGTCAGTACGGCGGCCCTCGGCCAGCACTGGATCGAACAGGGCAAGCAACTGGTGATGAAGGTGCCGTCGGTGGTCAGCCCGACCGATTTCAATCTCTTGCTCAATCCCTTGCATCCCCAGATGGCGAGCGTCAAGGTGCTGGAAAAGAAGCCGTTCCGGTTCGATGCCCGGCTGTTTGGCTGAGCGGTCTTCGCGTTTCAGTGATCAGCGCGCCTTGCTCTCGATCAGCTTGACCAGCGCATGCACGGTCAGGTTGACGGGTGTCGCGATGCCATGCGCCTGTCCGCGCCGCACGATGTAACCGTTGAGATGATCGATCTCGCTGGGCTTGCCGCGTGCCACGTCCTGGGCCGTGGAAGAAAACTGCGTGGGCATGGTCTCGATGATCTTGCGCACGGCCACGTCCACGTCACCGGCCAGGGTCACACCTTCTGCCGCCGCTACGGCCTTGCATTCGGTCACCAGATGGCCCATCACCTCCAGCACGCCCACGCCTTCGACCAGCTTGCCGTAGGGCAGCTGCGTGATGGCCGAGAGGGCGTTGTAGGCGCAGTTGATGATGAGCTTCAACCACAGCGCGCCGCGCACGTTGTCGGAAATCTCGGTGGGCACCCCAGCGGCGATGAGCGCATCGGCTGCCTGCTGGCTGCGCGCAGCGGGCTCGATCACCAGCTCGCCGCGACCGTGGTGCCTGACGTGTCCGGGACCGGCCATCTCGGTGGCGACGTAGACCACGGCGGCGGACACCGGCTGCGGGATCACGGTGCGCAGGCGTTCGGCATTGTCGGTGCCGTTCTGTAGCGTCAGCACCAGCGTATCGGGGGCGAGGTGCGGGCGCAGTTGCGCGCCGGCCGTTTCGGTATCGGGGGATTTGACGCAGAACAGGACCAGATCGGCCCCGGCTGCAATGGCCGGATCGGTGCTGGCCTTGACGGCGATGGTCTCGTCGAAGGTCTTGGTTTCCAGTCGCAAGCCTTTGGTGTTGAAGGCTTCCACGTGCTGCGGACGGCCCACCAGTACTACCTCGTGTCCCGCCCGCGCCAGCATCCCGGCGAAATAACAGCCCACGGCGCCTGCGCCCATCACGGCTACTTTCATGTGTGTCTCCCCGCTTGGCAAAGTGAAATCAGGGGCCAAGCCTAACACAGCACCGGGGCGATTTCAGGGGGGGAGTCAGTATCGGTCAGAACGAACGCCGCACCCGCACCGACACATAAGCCGGCGGCTTGGTGGTCGTCGTAGCCCGCGCACTGTGCAGCCGATGCAAGGTGATCTGGTTGACCTCCGCATGGCTGCCGTCGATGTGCTCGCCCATCAGGCGCATTGCGCCCTCCGCGTCGCCTGTGGCGATGCTGTCGAGGATGGCGGCATGTTCCTCGTAGGTCGAATGCAGGCAATCGCCATACAGGAAGTCCAGCCGCCGCACGATGCGGATGCGATCAGTCAAACGATCAAATGACTCGGCCATCTCCTGGTTGCCGGCCGCGCGCACCAGGGTCTGGTGGAAGATCTCGTCGAGCTGCGCTGCCTTGGGACCATCCGGTTCGCGTGCACCGGCCGGCACGCACCAGGTGGCACGCAGCCCGGCCAGTACCGACTGGTCTGCGGCCTGCGCGCACAGGCGGCGCACGGCGTGCGTCTCGATGAGCTTGCGCATTTCGTAGAGATCGGCAAAACGCTTGAAGTCGATCGGCACCACCTCCCAGCCACCGCGCACATAGCCCTGCATCAGGCCATCGTTCTGCAGGCGTTGCAGCGCCTGCCGCACCGGCGTGCGCGAGACCTTGAAATGCGCCGCGATCTCGGTCTCGGTGATCTGGTCGCCGGGCAAGAGGCGCATGTCGAAGATGTCCTGTCGCAATTGCGCATAGACATATTCGGGCAGCGAACCACTGCGCACCAGCGCATCCTCGCTCTCGATATCGGGTGCGAGCGCGTCAGCGGCGGGGGAGGGGGCAGCCAGGCTTTTCACGAGGGGCTTTCTTACCAGGCCGCCACGCAGCCATCGGTACGCGGCTCGGTCCCGCCGCACAGCACGCCTTCGTCATTGCGCCAGATGATCTGGCCACGACCGAAGCCCAGCTGGTTGCCCGACCACGCGACTTCATGGCCCAGTCCGCCCAGTCCACGGAAGAGGTGCTCGGCGGTGGTGTGTTCGATGCTGACCTTGTTCCCTTTTTCCCATTCCCAGCGCGGCGCATCCAGCGCGGCTTGGGGATTGAGGCCGAAGTCGACGGTATTCATCACCATCTGCACATGGCCCTGCGGTTGCATGAAGCCGCCCATCACGCCGAAGGGGCCGACGGCCTGGCCGTTGCGCGTCATGAAGCCGGGGATGATGGTGTGATACGGACGCTTGCCCGGTGCCAGCACATTGGGATGTCCGGCTTCCAGCGTGAAATTGTTGCCGCGATTGTGGAGCGCGATGCCGGTGCCCGGCACCACCAGACCCGAACCGAAGCCCATGTAGTTGCTCTGGATGAAGGACACCATGTTGCCCTCGGCATCGGCCGTGCACAGGTACACCGTGCCGCCACGCGAAGGGTCGCCCGCTACCGGCAGCGTGGCGCGCGGGCCGATCAGCTTGCGGCGTTCATCGGCATAGGCATCCGACAGCAATTGCTCCACCGTCACCTTCATGTGCGCCGGATCGGCGATGTGGGCCAGGCCATCGGCATAGGCGAGCTTGATGGCTTCGATCTGGCGGTGGTAGGTGGTCAGCGTATCGCGCTCGCTGAAGTCGTAGGCCTTCAGCAGGTTCAGCGCCATCAGGGCCACCATGCCGTGGCCATTGGGCGGGATTTCCCAGACGTCATAGCCGCGATAGTTCACGCCGATGGGGTCCACCCATTCCGGCTGGAAGGCGGCAAGGTCGGAGGCTTGCATGTAGCCACCGGCTTGTTGCAGGAAGGCGGCGATCTTGTCGGCCAGGGCGCCGCGATAGAAGCTCTCGGCGCCGTCTTCGGCAATGGCCTGCAGAGTGGCGGCATGGCCCGCCGAGCGCCACAGCTGGCCGGCTTGCGGTGCCTGGCCATCGATGCAGAAGGTGTCGAACCAGGGCTGGAAATGCGGCTCCTTGAACTCGCGCCTGAAGTTCTGCTGCGCCACCTGCCATGCATGTGCCACCATCGGCGAGACCGGGAAACCCTCGCGCGCCAGGGTGATGGCACCGGCCATCGAGTCGGTCAGCGCCAGCTTGCCGAAGCGCCTGGCCATGGCGGCCCAGGCGCTGGGCGTGCCGGGTACGGTGACGGGCAGGGCGCCGTATTTGGGCATCTCCTTCAAGCCTGCGCGGGTGAGCTTGTCGGCCGACATCGACTGCGGGGCGGGGCCGCTGGCGTTCAGGCCGTGCAGCTTGCCGCCATGCCAGACCAGCGCGAACGCATCGCCGCCGATGCCGTTGGCGGTCGGTTCCACCACCGTCAATGCGGCCGCTGCTGCAATGGCCGCATCGATGGCATTGCCGCCGCGTTGCAGGACTTCCAGCCCGGCCTGTGCGGCCAGTGGCTGCGAGGTCGCTACCATGCCGCGCCGGGCATAGACGGCGCTGCGGCGCGAGAAGTAGGGATAGTGGTTGCTGCTGAAGTCGGGGAAGGCGGGCATGGCGGTCTCTCGTTCTTGGTTCAGGGGCGTATTTTATCGGGTCGGCCGTAGCGCCGGCTCCGGGCGGCTCAGGTGGCACGCCACCGTATGGGTAGGACCGATCTTGATGGCAGGCGGCGCCTCGGTCTTGCAGATCTCCATGCAGGACGGGCAGCGCGGATGGAAGTGACAGCCCGTGGGCGGCGCGGCCGGATTGGGAATGCTTCCCTGCAGCACGATGCGTTCCCGTTTTTGGCGCGGATGTTCAGGTGGGATCGCAGAGAGCAGCGCCTGCGTGTAGGGATGACGCGGGTTCGTGTACAGCTCTTCACATGTGCCTAATTCCACCATGCGCCCGAGGTACATCACGCCAATCTGGTCGCTGACGTGGCGGATCACGGCCAGGTCGTGCGAGACGAAGAGATAGGTCAGCCCCAGCTCCTGCTGCAGCTCGCGCAACAGGTTCAGAATCTGGGCCTGGATCGACACGTCCAGCGCCGACACGGCTTCATCGGCCACCACCAGCTTGGGCCGCGTGATGATGGCGCGGGCGATGCCCACGCGCTGGCGCTGGCCGCCGGAGAATTCATGCGGATGGCGTGCGGCATAGGCGGGATTGAGTCCCACCATGGCCAGCGCCTCGGCCACCTTGCGCTTGCGGGTGGCGCGGTCGTGCAGCTTGTGCACGATCAGCGGTTCTTCCAGCACTTCGCCGATGGTCATGCGCGGGTTCAGCGAAGCATACGGGTCCTGGAACACCATCTGCATGTGACGGCGCATGGCACGCAACTGGCCCTCGGGCAGCAAGGTCAGTTCCTGGCCCATGAAGCGCACGCTGCCTTCGCTGGGTTCGGTCAGGCGCAACACGCTGCGTCCGGTGGTGGACTTGCCGCAGCCGGATTCGCCGACCAGGCCCAGGGTCTGCCCTTGGGCAATGCTGAAGGAGACGTCATCGACCGCCTTGACGGTGCTGCCGCCGGCGGCAAAATATTTTTTCAGCCCGTGGACGCCGAGCAGGGGAGGAAGTGGAATCATGGCCTTGCCTTCAATGCGGATACCAGCAGCGCACGCTGTGGCCATCACCGAGGTTTTCCAATGCCGGCATCTCCTGGCGGCAGATGTCCTGAGCGCGTGCGCAGCGGGCGGCGAAGCGGCAACCCTGGGTGATGGTGCCGGGCGGCGGCACGCTGCCGGGGATGGCGGTCAGGGGCGCGCCGGGCACAGCATCCAGCGCCGGACGCGCGCGCATCAGTGCATGCGTGTAAGGATGGGCGGGGCGGTCGAAGAGATCCTCCACGCTGCTTTGCTCCACCACCTGGCCGGCATACATCACCACCACGCGCTGGCACATCTCGGCCACCACGCCGAGGTCGTGGGTGATCATGAGGATGGAGGTCTGCTGCTCGCGCTTCAGGTCGCGCATCAGGTCGAGAATCTGCGCCTGGATGGTCACGTCCAGTGCGGTCGTCGGTTCATCGCAGACCAGCAGGCGCGGCTGGCACAGCAAGGCCATGGCAATCATGACGCGCTGGCGCATGCCGCCGGAGAGGCTGTGCGGGTATTCGTGCACCAGCTGTGCCGCGCGCGCGAGCCCCACGCGCTCCAGCATGGCAATGACGTTGGCATCGATCTGCTGGCGCGGCAGGGCGGTGTGGATGCGCAGCATCTCGCTCAACTGCGCGCCGATGCGGTGCAGCGGGTTCAGCGAAGTCATCGGCTCCTGGAAGATCATGGCGATCTCCTTGCCGCGGATGCCGCGCAGGGTGGCGTCGTCGGCCTGCAGCAGCTCACGTTCGCCAAAGCGGATGCTGCCCGACAGCCGGGCCTGGCTGGCCATGGGGAACAGGCGCAGGATGGACAGCGCGGTGACGCTCTTGCCGCAGCCGGATTCACCCAGCAGGCCCACGGTTTCATCCTGGCCCAATGAGAAGGAGACGCCATCGACCGGCGCAACGCGGCGGCCGTGGCTCTTGAATTCGATCTTGAGATTCTCGATGGTGAGCATGGGTGTTCCTCAGCGGCTCAGTTTGGGGTCGAACACTTCGCGAATGCCATCGCCCAGCAGGTTGAAGCCCAGCACCACCAGGAAGATCGCCAGACCCGGCCACATGGCCAGCATCGGCGTGGTGTTCAGATAGCCCTGGGCGATGTGCAGCATGGAGCCCCAGCTCGGGTCTTCCGGCTTGGCACCCAGGCCGAGATAGGACAACCCGGCCTCGGCGATGATGGCCGTACCCATCGCAAAGGTGGCCTGGATCACCAGCGGCGCCAGCGCATTGGGCAGGATGTAGCGCCACATGATGCGCAGGTGTCCCGCACCGATGGAGCGGGCCGCCATCACGTAGTCGAGGTTGCGGATGGTCATGGCCTGCCCGCGCGCCAGCCGTACGAAGGACGAGGTGAAGCCGATGCCCACGGCCACCATGGCATTGTAGAAACCGCCGCCCAGCGCGGCCGCCAGCGCCAGTGCCAGGATCAGCGAGGGGAAGGCCTGCAGCGCATCGACCACGCGCATGACGATGGCATCGACCGCGCCGCGATAGTAGCCGCTGACGATGCCGATGGGCACGCCCAGCGAAAAGGCCAGCCCGACCGAGATCAGCGCAGCCTGCAGCGAGATGCGCGAGCCGTACAGCATGCGGGTGTAGATGTCGCGGCCCAGGTCATCCGTACCGAGCCAGTGCTCGGCACTGGGACCAGACAGTAGATTGCCGTAGTCCTGATCAAAAATCGGATCGTACCGGGCCAGTACCGGTGCAGTTATCGCCAACAGTACCAGTACAGTGATGATCACGGCACCGATCACCGCCAGACGGTTGCGGCTGAAGCGGCGCAGGGTGCGCCAGCGGGGCTGCGCCGGCAGGGCTTGGGCAGTGGAGGGGGTGTTCATGTCGGGAGGCGTCATCTTGGGATTCAACGTTCAGCGGGCAATGCGCGGGTCGATCACGCTGTAGAGCAGATCCACGCACAGATTGACGATGACCACCATGACGGTGGCGGCCAGTACACCTGCCTGTACAGTCACGTAGTCACGCTGGAAGATGGCGTCGACGATCATCTTGCCCATGCCGGGAATGCCGAAGATGCTCTCGGTGATGACCAGTCCGCCCAGCATGCCCGAGACCATCAGGCCACTGGCCGTGACCACCGGGATCATGGCATTGCGCAGCGCATGGCCCAGCACCACCTGCCAGTCGCGCAGGCCCTTGGAGAAGGCGGTGCGGATGTAATCCTCGTTGAGGACTTCCAGCAAACTGCTGCGCACCATGCGCATCAGGATGGCCGATTCACGCAGGCCGGCCACGACCATGGGCATGGTCATGGCGATCAGGTTGGCGTGCCAGTCCACCGACAGCGGCACGAAGCCCGAGGCCGGCAGCCAGCCCAGCTTGACCGCGAACAGGATGATGAACAGCATGCCCAGCCAGAAGTGCGGCACCGACATGCCGAACAGTGCGATCAGGGTGCCGATGGCATTGGCCCAGCCGCGCGGCCGTGCGGCCGACAGGATGCCGGCCGGGACCGCAATGATGACGGCCACCAGGAAGCTGCCGATGGCCAGCTCGATGGTGACCGGCAGGCGCTGCCACAGGGCCTCGGCCACCGGGGTGTTGTCGATGAAGGAGCGGCCCAGGTCGCCGTGCAGCACCGCCCACAGCCAGCGTCCGTACTGCACCAGCAGCGGATCATCCAGCCCCAGTTTGAGACGCAGCGCAGCGGCGGCTTCGGGCGTGGCTTCCATGCCGAGGATGGCGGCTACCGGATCGCCCGGCAGCACCGCCAGCAGGGAAAACACCACCATGCTCACCAGCAGCAGGGTCGGCAGCGACAGCAGCAGTCGCTTCACTAGCTTGGGTAGCTTGGGCATGGGCTCACTTGGAGACGGTGGCGGTACGGATCACGCCATCGGGCACGTACTGGAATCCCTTGACCGACTTGGCGATGCCGAAGAGCACGTTGTCATGCACCAGGTAGAGGTAGGGCACTTCCTTGACCAGGATGGTCATGGCCTGGTCGTAGAGTGCCTTGCGTTTGGCCTGGTCGCCTTCCACCCGGGCCTGCTGCAGCAGGTCGTCCACCTCCCTGGCAGCGATGTGCGAATAGTTCATCGAGCCGCCGGAATGCACGAAGTCAAAGATGTTCTGGTCCGGGTCGGGGCGTCCGCTCCATCCCAGGAACAGGGCTTCGAAGGTGCCGGCTTTGCCAGCCTCCACCTGGGAGGCGATCTCGGTCTTCTCCAGCGTGACGGTGATGCCGGCCGGACGCAGCATGCCCTGGATCATCTGGCCCGCCTGCAATTCATCGGCCGTGGTCGGCAGGGGCAGCCTGAAGCTGAAGCCGCCTTCCTTGCCGGCCGCCTTGAGCAGGGCCTTGGCGCGGGCCACATCGACCTTGGGTGGCGCGTCGCTGGGACCATTGGCGAACTGTGCCTTGGAGAAGGGCGAATGGCCGGGTGCCACTGCATTGTTGTAGACCACCTTGGCGATGGCGTTGCGGTCGATCAGGATGTCGACGGCTTCGCGTACTTCCTTCTTGTCGAAGGGGGGCTTGGTGGTATTGAGGTAGATGCCGCGAAAGCCCAGCGAGGGTTTGTTGAGTACCGTGTAACCGGCGTTGGCCGGAACGTTGGTGATTTCCTTGTAGGGGAAGCGGTTGCTGATATCGACCTGGCCGCTGCGCAGGTTGTTGAAGGCGACATTGACGTCGGGCATGATCTTGTAGACCACCTCATCGACCTTGGGCAGGCCGGCGCGCCAGTAGTCGGGATTTTTCTTCAGCGTGAGCGTGGCGCCCTTCAGGCGTCCTTCGTAGATGAAGGGACCGGTGCCGACCGGATGGTTGATGTAATCCTCGCCGTATTTCTTGACGGCAGCCGGCGAGGACATCATGCCGGCGCGATCCGTGAGGATGGAGAGGAAGGGCGCGAAGGGCGTGGACAGCTCCAGCCTGATGGTGTGGTCATCCACCACCGTGATCCTGCTGACGTATTTCAGTTCGTTGCGGCGCAGGGAAGTCTTCTCCTGGCCGCGCAGCAGGTTGAATTCCACCGCCTTGGCGTCGAAGGGCGTGCCGTCCTGGAATTTGACCCCCTTGCGCAGGTACAGCGTGTAGGTCTTCTGATCGTCGGACACGGTCCAGCGCTCGGCCAGCATGGGGACGATCTTGCCTTCGCCATCGAGGTCCAGCAGCTTGTCGAAGAGGCTCTGGTAGACGATGCGCTCGTTCAACATCGACGATTGCGTCGGGTCCAGCTTGCCGGGATCGGCATCCAGGGAGATGTTGAGCGTGACCGCCAGCGCGGGCAGGGAACAGGCGGCCAGCACGGCCGAGGACATCGTGGACAGCAGGAAACGGGAGACACGCTGGTTCATTCGTCATTCCTTTCAGAAGTCATCACGCATCGGGCAACCGGCCAGGGCGGCGAGCCCGCCTGCCGCAGCCATCGGGCCGGATCAGGTGATGGACACGGTGAAGTCAGGGGCGGATACGTCAATGTATACAACGAAGAAGACATGCAGGAAGCGTGCCATGGCGTCAGGATTGCGTCAGGCGGGAAGGTGCTACCGGTGGTTGGGAATCCGGGCGGCCGGGCTTCTCCGAAAATGATTGCCGCAGTCTTGGTCACCGCATTGATGCGGGGGCGGTGCGATCTGCGTGTGCACGCATGCGCGTGGACGGTGCGCGATGATGGCCGTTCATGTGCGCCGATGTGCGCGCATGTGCGGGGAGCAGGGAAGATGGGGTAGTGGTCAGGCGGCCACGCCTGTCCGTAAATATTTTGATTAAATAGCTTGCTATTTAATTTTGGCCTCGCTAAACTGCGCAGCATGAATTCGAAAACAGACAAACGCAAGGTGGCCCCGCTACTGGATGCCCAGTTGTGTTTTGCGCTGTATTCGACGTCGCTGTCGATGAGCAAGCTCTACCGCAAGCTCTTGCGCAAGCTGGGCATCACCTATTCGCAGTATCTGGTGCTGATGGTGTTGTGGGAGCGGGACCAACTGACCGTCTCCGAGATCGGTGAGCGCCTGGTGCTGGACTCGGCCACGCTGACCCCGCTGCTCAAGCGCATGGAAGCACAGGGCCTGGTGACCCGCGAGCGTGCGGCCAATGACGAGCGTCAGGTAGTCATCTCGCTCACCGCGGAAGGCGACAAGCTGCGCGGGCAGGCAGCCGATCTGCCGCGCGAAGTGTTGCGCGCCACCGAGTCGACCGCCGCCGAGCTGACAGCGATGAAGGAAGAATTGATGTCCTTGCGCGCCCGCCTGCACAAGAATACGGGCGAGTGAGCAGAGGGTGGTCTGAAGGGATGGGGTGAGCTGGCCGCGTCCCTTTTTTAAAGTCAAATATATAGCGCGCTACTAAATAGTGTTTTATGTTATTGCGACGGGAGTGGGGCAACAAATCCTGCCCGCTTACGACCGGCTTCTCAGGTGGCATCACCTGAATGGACTGTTATACGCAGAGCCAATAGCCTAAATAAGTAGTTTGCTATTTAATAGGATTTTAGTTTTATTGCCGCAAGGCGCATTTTTCTGGCGTCGTATGCCAGAGCAGTACCGCAGTATCAGGCAACAAGAAAGCAGTTCCCTCGCAGCACCTACCCGGTGAATCTCACCGATCCGATCATCAGAGAAAAGGAAGAAGATCATGACCTCGTTCAAGCAACTCGCCGCCGTCGCCGCCATCGGCCTGGTTTTTGGTAACGCCTATGCCGCCGGTGATGCCGGCGTGGAACCGACCACCCAATCTTTCCTGCAGGCGCTGGAAGCCGGTGGCGGCAAGCCCCTGGAACAGCTCTCGCCGCAGGATGCGCGCGCCGTGCTGGTCGGTGCGCAAGCCAGCGTGAAGCTGGACCTGCCCAAGGCCGACGTATCGGAAAAGACCATCACCGTCGACGGCCAGCAGATCAAGCTGACCATCGTGCGTCCGGCGGGCGTGACCAAGACCTTGCCGGCCTTCATGTTCTTCCACGGCGGCGGCTGGGTGCTGGGCGATTTCCCGACCCACGAGCGTCTGGTGCGTGACCTGGTGGCCAACTCGGGTGCGGTGGCTGTGTTCGTGAACTACACGCCGTCACCGGAAGCCGGCTATGGCGTGGCGATCAACCAGGCCTATGCCGCCACCAAGTGGGTGGCCGAGCACGGCAAGGAGATCAAGGTCGACGGCAAGCGCCTGGCCGTGGCCGGCAACAGCGTCGGCGGCAACATGGCCGCAGTCGTGGCGCTGATGGCCAAGGAAAAGGGCGGCCCCGCCCTGCGTTCGGAAGTGCTGCTGTGGCCGGTGACCGATGCCAACTTCGAGACCGCTTCCTACAACCAGTTCGCCAATGGCTACTTCCTCACCAAGAACATGATGAAGTGGTTCTGGGACAGCTACACCACCGATGCCGCCAAGCGCAAGGAAATCACCGCCTCGCCCTTGAATGCGACTCCGGCGCAACTGGCCGGCCTGCCGCCGACGCTGATCCAGACGGCCGAGAAGGACGTGTTGCGTGATGAAGGCGAGGAATATGGCCGCAAGCTGCAAGCCGCAGGCGTGGCCGTGACCAGCGTGCGCTACAACGGCATGATCCACGACTTCGGCCTGTTGAATGTGCTGGCCAAGGTGCCGGCCGTGCAGACCGCGATGCGCCAGGCTGGCGAGGAACTGAAGTTCCGCCTGAAGTAATCGCTGCCGTTTGACCTGCGCGTGAAGTCGCGCAGGAGGCGGTTATCCAAACGCACAAGGCCCTGGACGACGCATGCGTCCAGGGCCTTGTGCCTTCACCTTTTGCCTATCTGGAGACCGTTCATCCTGAGTAGGCCCGCAAGGGCCGTATCGAAGGCGGACAGCCCGCAGCGCCTTCGATACGCGGCTGGCGCGGCTACTCAGGACGAACGGGTAGTGGGGCGCAAACGATTCTTTGCATTCCTCTTGCCATTCAATCCTTTACTTCAGCACGCGCGTCAGCCACGCACCGATATCGTCGACTTCCTCGCCGCACACCGAATGCTGCATCGGATAGTCATGCCACTCGACCTTGTGGCCCAGTTGCGTGAGCAGTTCGCGCGACTTCACTGCGCGCTCCAGCACCACCACCGGATCCATGGTGCCGTGCGCCATGAAGATGGGCGTGTCATGGTTGGCCGCATGGCGCTCGGCGGCGATGGTGGCGGCCAGCGGCAGGTAGCCCGACAGGCACATCAGGCCGGCCAGCCGCTCCGGATGGCGCAGGCCGGTCTGCAATGTCATCGCGCAGCCCTGCGAGAAACCGGCCAGCACGATGCGCTCGGAGGGGATGCCGCGTGCGCGCTCTTGCGCGATCAGCGCTTCGATGGCGGCCTGCGAGGCGCGCAGGCCGGATTCGTCTTCGCGGCGCACCAGGTCGGGGGCGAAGATGTCGTACCAGGCGCGCATCACGTAGCCGCCGTTGATGGTCACCGGCATGGTCGGTGCGGTGGGGAAGATGAAGCGGATCGGCGGGCAGCCGGAGAGGTCCAGCTCGCGCACGATGGGCACGAAGTCCGAACCATCGGCACCCAGGCCGTGCAGCCAGATGACGGAGGCAGTGGGATTGGGGGCGGTATCGATCTGGATCGTCTCGAGGGGAGCGGACATGAGAGGGCGGTTCCTGTTGCGGTCTGTGGATGGAAGGGGCAGGGCATTTGTGTCTGCTCTTGCGCGGGAGCACAATACGCCCTTGCCCGTTGTCATACGCAGCATCTGCTGCAATGGGCTGACATCATACGATGAACGCCGCCCTCATGGCGGCGCCGAACAAGGAAATCCCATGAAGTCCATCCCATCGCGCCGCCCGCTGGCTGCGTTGTTGCTCCCCTTGCTGGCGGCCAGCCTGGCGCTGGCGCCGCTGTCCGGCCATGCCGAAGCTGAGGGCCGGCTGTTCCAGCCCAAGGGTGAAAACCTGATGATCTCGCCGCCGCCGGGCTGGCGCCTGGCCTACATGGATGGCGATCCGGACGGGGACTACATGGTGGATTTCCTGCCGGCCAACGAAGCCCACGACTCCTGGCGCGAAGGTTACATGGGCGTGCAGCGCCGCAGTTTTCCCGAGGCCGGATTGCTGGCCAATATCCAGGCGCGCAATCTGACCGTGGCGCAGGTGGCCTTGAGCGAGGTGATGCAGGGAGCGCAGCGCAATTGTCCGGGCCGCTTCGTGGCCATGGCGCAGAAGAATGGCAGTACCAACAATATCCCGCTGTCTGTCAGCGGTGGCTTCTGTGACCGTACCGGTCCAGTTGCGCCTTATGGCGAGGGAACTGTACTGGCGGTGTATCAGGGGAAACAGCAACTGTTCGTGGTGCAGTTCAGCTGGCGTCCGCCCACTGACGCGGCCAACAAGCAATATCCTTTCCGCATCTCGCCGGCCGGGCTGCAACAGTATCTGGATCTGATCAATGCGGCCACGCTGTGCGGCGGGCCGGAGGAAGGGAAGTGTCCGAACTGAGGGAAGGGTGGCCCGCAGTGTTGTGCGGGCCGCTGCCTGCCTTACTTACTTTTTTTACTTGCTGGCAGGCCTGATTGCCGACTTGGGGCGGAAGGCCTTGCACACAGCTTCCACGGTCTCGATATACGGACCGCCGATGAGGTCGATGCAATAGGGGATGGCGGCGAAGATGCCCGGCACCTTGACCTTGCCGTCCTGGTCCTTCAAGCCTTCCAGCGTCTCGCGGATGGACTTGGGCTGGCCGGGCAGGTTCAGCACCAGAGCGGCATGGCCCTCGGTCTCGCGGATCACGGCCACCTGGCGCGAGAGGATCGCGGTGGGCACGAACTGCAGGCTGATCTGGCGCATCTGCTCCCCAAAGCCCGGCATTTCCTTGGTGCCGATGGCCAGCGTGGCTTCGGGCGTGACGTCGCGCCGCGAAGGGCCGGTACCGCCCGTGGTCAGCACCAGGTCGCATCGTGCCGCGTCGACCAGTTCCACCAGGGTCTGTTCGATCCGCTCACGTTCATCGGGGATCAGACGGGTTTCGACTTCGAACGGGCTGGACAGCGCGCTGCCCAGCCATTCCTGCAGGGCCGGGATGCCCTGGTCCTGATAGACGCCACCGGAGGCGCGGTCGGAAACGGAGACCAGGCCCACGCGCAGTACCTCACGCGCGACGGGTGCCACGGCTTCAACGCTCATCGTCGTCCTGCTCATCGTCCTGGTCCCCGGCCGCTTCGCCCTTGGCCAGCGCGGCCTGGGTCTGCAACTGCTTGAGGATCTGGAAGATTTCGCGGTAGGCCTTGGGCGGCTTGTTTTCCGCCTGCTCCTTGCGGGCATTGCGGATCAGGGTACGCATGTGCTGCACGTCCACTTCAGGATGGCGGTTCAGCAGTTCGGTCAGTGCCTGGTCGTCGGCCAGCAGCTTTTCACGGCGGCGTTCCAGCGCGTGCATGGCGGCGGTTTCGGCCTTGGATGCACCGTGCCAGCTGTCGATGGTCTTCTGGATGATGGCGATCTCGTCGGGTTCGAGCGTGCGCATCTTCTTGCCCACGTATTGCATCTGGCGGCGGCGGCCTTCGTGATCCTTGATCTGCTGGCATTCGAGGATGGCGTCGCGCACGTCTTCGGGCATGGGGACGCGTTTTACGCGGTCGCGCGGTTCGTTGACCAGCGATTCGCCCAGCTTTTGCAGGGCATCCATCTCGCGCTTGAGCTGGGACTTGGAGGGGCGGTCGTATTCCTGTTCGAATTCGCTGGATTGGAATCCGACAGCGCCGCGATTGGCATTGGGCATATCGTGAGGTCGAGAAATAAAGCTTAACGGCTGCTATGATAACCGTTTTACCCGGATTTCAGAGAAAACAGGCTCATGAGCGATACCCCATTCACGCACAGTCAGGACCAGTTGAAGCAGTTGGCGCAGGATGTCCTGCGTTATGCCCGGGACAAGGGCGCCTCGGACGCCGCCGTCGACATCAGCGAAGGCAGTGGCCTCTCGGTAGCGGTGCGCAAGGGCAAGATCGAGACCATCGAGCAGAACAAGGACAAGGGCATCGGCGTGACGGTGTTCCTCGGAGAAGGCCGCCAGGTGCGGCGCGGCAACGCCAGCACCTCGGACTTTTCGCAGCAGGCCTTGAAGGAAACGGTCGAGGCCGCCTACAACATCGCCCGCTTTACCGCCATCGACGACTGCGCCGGCCTGCCCGACGCCGAGATGCTGGAAATGGCCCCGCGCGACCTGAAACTGTTTTCGCCATGGAACATTTCCGCTGAAGAAGCTGTGGCGCTGGCCCAACGCTGCGAGACCGCGGCGCTCGACACCGATCCGCGCATCACTAACAGCGAAGGCGCCGGCGTCTACGTGCAGCACTCGCATTTCATCGCAGCCAACAGCCGTGGTTTCATGGGCGGCTATCCGTTCTCACGCCACACCATCTCGGTGGCGCCCATCGCCGGCAAGGGCGCGGGCATGCAGCGCGATGACTGGTATTCCTCCAAACGCGATCCGAAGAAACTCGCCCAGCCCGAAGCCATCGGCCGCTACGCCGCCGAGCGCGCACTGGCCCGCCTGAACGCGCGCAAGCTCACTACCCGCAAGTGCCCGGTGCTGTTCGAAGCGCCGCTGGCGGCAGGTCTCCTGGGGGCCTTCGTGCAGGCGGTGTCGGGCGGTGCGCTGTATCGCAAGTCGACCTTCCTGCTCGATTCGCTGGGCCAGCAGGTCTTTCCCGAGCACATCCAGATCCTGGAAGATCCGCACGTCATCGGCGGGGTCGGTTCCGCCCCCTTTGACGAAGAAGGCGTGCGCACCGTGCGCCGCGAAGTGGTCAAGGATGGCGTGGTGCAGGGCTACTTCCTCTCGACCTATTCGGCGCGCAAGCTGGGCATGCAGACCACCGGCAACTCCGGCGGCTCGCACAACCTCACGCTGCGTTCGGACCTGACCACCAAGGCCGATACCTTCAAGGGCATGTTGAAGAAGATGGGTACCGGTCTGCTGGTGACCGAGCTGATGGGGCAGGGCGTGAACTACGTGACGGGCGACTATTCGCGTGGTGCATCGGGTTACTGGGTGGAGAATGGCGTGATCCAGTATCCGGTGGAAGAAATCACCATCGCCGGCAACATGAAGGACATGCTGCGCCAGATCGTGGCCGTGGGTAACGACACGCTCATTCGCGGCTCCAAGGAAACGGGTTCCATCCTGCTGGACCACATGACCATCGCTGGCGACTGAGCCTGGAGTATGCCGCCCGGGCGCCTGCGGCGCGCCTGGCGGCACCACGGCCAGCGCCGCCCAACGGGGGAGGCAAGCCATGGACGACATCCACATCCGGCGCGGCTATCTGCCAGGCGCCATCGGACGTGTAGCCGAACTGCACGCCGCCTATTACACCGAGAACTGGAGCTTCGGGGTGTACTTCGAAGCCCGTATCGCCACCGAGCTGGCGGCCTTCATGAGCCGCTACGACGACCGCCGCGACGGTTTCTGGACGGCCACCGTGCACGGCCGCGTCGAAGGTTCGCTGACCATCGACGGCCAGCATGCGCAAGAGCGGGGCGCGTGGCTGCGCTGGTTCATCGCCTCCGAAAAATTGCGCGGCCGCGGGGTGGGTGATGCCCTGCTGACCGAAGCGATACGCTTCTGCGCCGAATGCGATTATCCGTCGATCTACCTGTGGACCTTCGAAGGCCTGCACGCTGCGCACAGCCTTTGCCAGCGCCACGGTTTCGTCCTCGCAGAAGAGCGCATCGGCTCGCATTGGGGGGTGAAACTCAACGAGCAGCGCTACGAACTGCTGCTGTGATGCACTCTGCGGGCTGCGCCATGCAACGCTAAAATGGCGGATTGGCGCAAGCGCGCAACTTCGGATATCCATTCTCCGCAACATGGCCCTACATACCGACGCCGCCCACTCCAGCGGCCAAGTCCTGCCGTTCCGCGAATCCCTGCTGGCCACCCTGGGCATCTGCTTCGTCATCATGCTGGTGGCGCTGGACCAGACCATCGTCGGTACTGCGCTGCCGACCATCGTGGCTGAGTTGAAGGGCTTCGAACTCTACGCCTGGGTGGCGACGGCCTACCTGTTGAGCTCGGTGATCACCGTGCCCATCTTCGGACGGCTGGGTGATTACTTCGGCCGCAAGCCCTTCGTGATCGCGTCCATCATCGTCTTCGTCGGCGCCTCCGCCTTGTGCGGGATGGCCAACAGCATGCTCTTCCTGGTGCTGGCGCGCGGCCTGCAGGGCATCGGCGGCGGCATGCTGGTGGGCACCTGTTTCGCGTCCATTGCCGACCTCTTCCCTGATCCGCGCGTACGGTTGCGCTGGCAGATCATCCTGTCGGCCTCTTTCGGCATTGCCACGGCAGTCGGTCCTTCGCTGGGCGGCTTCCTCACGCAAGGGTTGGGCTGGCGCTGGGTGTTTTACTGCAACCTCCCTATCGGCGTGCTGTCGCTGTTCTTCGTCTGGCGCTTCGTGCCGCACATCCGCCACATGCAGCATGCTGGCAAGATGCGGCTGGACTGGCCGGGAGCATTGCTGATCTCGCTCTCGCTGGGCAGCCTGCAATTGCTGGTGGAGCTCTTGCCCAAGCGTGGCATCACCAGCGGCATGCTGGTCTTGCTGGCGGTATCGGCAGCAGCCTTCTATGCGCTGTGGAAGTGGGAGCAGCGTGCGGCGCAACCCATCCTGCCCTTCGAGATGCTGCGCGATCGCGCGCTGGCCAGCCTGTTCCTGCTGTCGGTGCTGGCGGGATTCTCCATGTTCTCGCTGCTGATGTATGCGCCGCTGCTGTTCCAGGGCGGCTTCGGCTTGAGTCCGCGCGAGGCGGGCTTGCTCATCACGCCGCTGGTGGCCTGTATCACCGTGGCCAGTATCGTCAATGGCCGCATCATCACGCGCATTCCCAATCCCAACCTGATGATGAACCTGGGCTTTGCGCTGATCGCCGCTTCTTGCCTGGGTGTGGTGCTGAGCGACCGCACCACCGGCAATGGTTTCCTGTTGGCGGTGATGCTGGCCGGTGGGTTCGGGCTTGGTCTGGTGTTGCCCAATCTCACCGTGTTTGCCCAGCAGGCGGCCGCGCGCGAGCATCTGGGTATTGCCACCGCCTTGCTGCAATCGCTGCGCATGATCGGCGGCATGCTGGGCACGGCCATCACCGGTACGCTGGTCAGCCAGATGTATGGAGCGGGCGTGCAGAAGGCCCTGGAAGGGGATCACGCGGCGCAGTGGCTCAAGGACTTCAGCGACCCGGAAGTGCTGGTCAATCATGACATCCAGTCTGTGCTGCTGGCCCAGCTGATGCGCGCCGGACATGATGGCTCGGCCTTGCTGGAGGCCGCGCGCGAGGCGCTGGTCGGCGCCATCCACATGGGTATCGCCATTGCCATCGTGGCTGCGCTGGTGGGACTGTGGATGGTGCGGCGGGTGCCGCCGATCCGCTTTGATCAGGACAAGAAGGTGGAGCCGGTCATGTCGGAATGAATAAAAAACGGGCTGCATGCAGTCCGTTTTTTGTGTCCGCCTTACTCTGCTTTTTCCGTTTTCTTGACCACCGCATAGCGCGCCAGCGTGCGTTCGCGCGCCTGCGCATGATCGACGATGGGACGCGGATAGTTCTGCCCCAGCGTTACCCCGGCTGAGAGGCGTTCATCGGGTGTTGCGGTCCATGGGGCATGGATGCGCTTGTCGGACAGTTTGGCCAGTTGCGGCAGATAGCGGCGGATGAACTTGCCCTCGGGGTCGAATTTCTCCGACTGCGTGACCGGATTGAAGATGCGGAAGTAGGGCTGGGCATCGCAGCCTGATGACGAGGCCCACTGCCAGCCGCCGTTGTTGGCAGCCAGGTCGAAGTCGTTGAGATGGATCGCAAAATATTTTTCGCCCCGGCGCCAGTCGATGCCCAGGTCCTTGGTCAGGAAGCTGGCCACCACCATGCGCAGGCGGTTGTGCATGTAGCCGGTCTGGTTGATCTGGGCCATGGCGGCGTCCACCAGCGGATAGCCGGTGCGTCCCTCGCACCAGGCGGCGAAGAGCTCCTCGGCGTGCTGGCCTTGCTCCCACTGGATGGCGTCGTATTCGGGCTTGAAGGCCTTGGCGGTCACGCGCGGATGATGGTGCAGGATCATGAAATAGAAATCGCGCCAGGTCAGTTCTGACAGCCATATGGAAGCCCCGGCGCCACCTTGCCCCGCACGCATGGCCTGCATGGCCGCGCGCGCGAGCGTGCGGATGGAGACGGTGCCGAAGCGCAGGTGGATCGACAGATAGGACGGACCCTTCACTGCCGGAAAATCGCGCGCCGTTCCGTAGGCGCCGATCCGGCCCAGGAAGTCCTCCAGCAGGGCATGCGCGCCCGACATGCCCACAGGAATCTTCAGTTCGTCCAGATTGCTGGGCTGGAAGCCCAGTGCCGCATGCGTGGGGAGGGCTTGCGGCATCGCACCGGGCGGCCTGGCCAGCGCCTGGAAATATTTTTCGACGGGATAGGGCTTGAGGTAGAAGTCGCCGCCCGCTGCTGCCAGCTTGGCCATCCAGGCATTCTTGTAGGGCGTGAAGACCGAGAAGGGCTTGGACGATTGGGTCAGCACTTCATCCTTTTCAAAGATCACCTGGTCCTTGTGGCTCAGCAGTTGCGCGCCGGTCTTCTGCAGGGCCCGGGCCACGGCTGCATCGCGTTCCGTTGCGGCGGGTTCATAGTCGGTGTTGACGAAGACCGCTTGCACCTCCAGCTCGGCGGCCAGTGCCGCAATGCATGTCACGGCCGATCCGTGCAGCACGATCAATCCGCCGCCGGCCTTGCGCAAGGCCTGGTCCAGCTCGGCCACGCTGGCCAGCAGGAAATCGACGCGGCGATCCTGCCGTACGCCCTCGGCCTTGAGTGCATCGAGGATATCGGTATCGAAGACGAACACGCACCAGACCGCGCGGCTCTGCGAGAGCGCGTAGTAGAGGGCGGCGTGATCGGTGTGGCGCAGGTCGCGGCGGAACCAGACCAGGGACTTGTCGAAGTGGGGCATGCGTCGTGATGAAAGATTGAAGAGCCGCCGGGTAGCAGGCTTGGCGCATGATAAAAGATTTCGCCTGCGCCAATCCGGGTGAGGCTGCCGTGACACGGCTTTGACGCGGAGTGCGTGAATTTGAAGGAGGAGGGCGTAGGCGCCTTGCTCGTGGACCCCAAAATACAAAAGGCCGACTGACTTTCGTCAATCGACCTTTTCTATTTTGGTGCCCACGGAGGGACTCGAACCCCCACACCTCGCGGCACATGGACCTGAACCATGCGCGTCTACCAATTCCGCCACGTGGGCTGCGCTGTAAAGCGAAGACCGTGATTATAGACAGTCTGGGCGCGCTGTCAACAACTTTTTCATTCCCATGAAGCAAATTTCGTTGCAATACGATGCCCATCCCCCTTTTTGCCCCCGTATTGCGGTTAGGTAAATGGCCGCAACTCCGTTACACTAGGCACATCCGTCGGCCTGGGCACACTTCGCCTTGGCATTTATAACAATTGCGCGAAACGAAACTTTTGAGCCAATTTCCCTATTCCATTCCCAGCCGGGAAGAGATCCTCGGCATCCTGCGTACTTCGTCCGGCGCGCAAAATGCTGCCGCACTGGCAGCCGCGCTCGGCGTCAAGCCCGAAGAAATGGATGGCCTCACGCGCCGCCTCAACGCCATGGAACGCGACGGCCAGATCAAGCCGGATCGCGCCGGAAACTACAAGCTGACCCATTCGCCCGATTTCATCCTCGGCCGCGTCTCGGCCCATCGCGATGGCTTCGGTTTTCTGCTGCCCGATGAAGGAACCGATGACCTGTTCCTGCCCGAGAAGGAAATGCAGAAGGTCATGCACGGCGACCGCGTGCAGGCGCGCATCACTGGCACCGATCGTCGCGGCCGTCCCGAAGGCACCATCGTCGAAGTGGTGGAGCGCGCCAATACGCACGTGATCGGCCGCCTGTTGAATGAAAACGGCGTCTGGGTGGTCGCCCCCGAAGACAAGCGCATCGGCCACGACGTGCTGCTGGCCGGCCCTCCGGGCAAGGCCAAGGCAGGGCAGGTGGTGAGCGTGGAGCTGACCGAGCATCCCTCGCGCTACACGCAACCGGTGGGCAAGATCGTCGAGATACTGGGGGACATCGACGACCCCGGCATGGAAATCGAAATCGCCGTGCGCAAGTACGGCGTGCCGCACGAATTCTCGGATGCCGCCAAGAAGCTGTCCTCCAAGCTGCCCAGCGAAGTCAAGGCGGCTGACCTGAAGGACCGCGTGGACTTGCGCGATGTGCCGCTGGTCACCATCGACGGCGAAGACGCGCGCGACTTCGACGATGCGGTCTACTGCGAACCGGTCAAGATCGGCCGCAGCAAGGGCTATCGCCTGATCGTGGCCATCGCTGACGTGAGCCATTACGTCAAGCCCAACGACGCCCTCGACGTGGATGCGCTGGAGCGCAGCACCTCGGTGTATTTCCCGCGCCGGGTCATCCCGATGCTGCCGGAAAAACTCTCCAACGGCCTGTGCTCGCTGAACCCGGACGTGGACCGCCTGACCCTGGTGTGCGATGCCGTCATCACCGCCAAGGGCGAGATCAAGGCCTACCAGTTCTATCCGGCCGTGATTCACTCGGCAGCGCGCCTGACCTATACCGAAGTGGCCTCGATCCTGGCCAATACCAAGGGCCCGGAAGCGGCGCGCCGCATCGGCCTGGTACCGCACCTGACGCATCTTTACGAAGTCTTCCAGGCGCTGCTGACGGCACGCCAGGCACGCGGTGCCATCGACTTCGAGACCACCGAGACCTACATCGTCTGCAACGCCGCCGGCAAGATCGAGAAGATTTTGCCGCGCACCCGCAACGATGCTCACCGCCTGATCGAGGAATGCATGCTGGCCGCCAACGTCTGTGCGGCCGACCTGTTGAAGCGTCACGATCATCCGGCGCTCTATCGCATTCACGCCGGCCCGACCAAGGAAAAGCTGACGCAATTGCGCACCTTCTTGAAGCAGGTCGGCCTGAGTCTCGGCGGTGGCGACACCCCCAGCGCTTCCGACTATGCCGAGCTGATGCCCAAGGTCAAGGCGCGTCCGGATGGCGTGCTGATCCAGACCATGCTGCTGCGTTCGATGCAGCAGGCCGTCTACAGCCCGGACAACATCGGCCACTTCGGCCTGTCCTACGAGTCCTACGCGCACTTCACCAGCCCGATCCGCCGCTATCCCGACCTGCTGACGCACCGTGCCATCAAGGCCGTGCTGCAAGGCAAGCGCTACGAACCCAAGGGCATCGACAGCAGCGCGCTCAATACCTCGATCTCGCCCGCCGCGCGCAAGGCCCAGGCGCTGCAGCGTGCCACCGACAAGGCCGCCGGCAAGAAGCCGCGTGGCGAAAGCGCGCTGGCGATCTGGGAAGCGCTGGGCCTGCACTGTTCGGCCAACGAGCGCCGTGCCGACGAGGCCTCGCGTGATGTGGAAGCCTGGCTGAAGTGCTACTTCATCCGCGACAAGCTGGGCGAGGAATTCACCGGCACCATCGCCGGCGTGGCGACCTTCGGCATCTTCGTGCAGCTCGATGCGCTCTACATCGAAGGCCTGGTGCACGTCACCGAACTGGGTGCCGATTACTTCCAGTACGACGAAGCGCGCCATGAGCTGCGCGGCGAGCGCACCGGCATCCGCTACCAGCTGACCGACCGCGTGACCGTGCAGGTCAGCCGGGTGGACCTGGATGCGCGCAAGATCGACCTGTCACTGGTCAACGAGCCGGGCATCCGCACCCTGATCAAGAACGAAGCCAAGCGCGCCGAAAGCGCTGCACGCGGCAAGTCAGGTGGCAGCAAGCAAGCCGCTGCAAGTCAGCCCGCATCACGCGGCAAGAAGGCTGCGCCGGCCAAGCCGGCAGCCGCTGCCGGCAAGTCCAAGGGCGGTGCCAAGGCCGGTGCCGCCCGTAGCGGTACGGCGCGTCCTGGCGAGGCCGACCGCAAGCGCGCTGCCGCCAAGGGCTTCAGCAAGGGCAAGAAGAAGCGATGAGCATGTCCCCGGTCTGGCCGCAAGCGGCTGGTCGGGTTTGATGGAACGAGGGACGCCTGTCCCGAGCAAGACGAAAGACACAAGCAGGATCTATGAAGAGCAAAATGATTTTCGGCTTCCATGCCGTGACCTCCCGCATCCGCCACGAGGCTTCCTCGGTGGAAGAGATCTACGTGGATGCCGAGCGCCGCGACCGCCGCATGCTGGATCTGCTGCATGCGGCCAAGGAAGCCAACGTGCGCATCATCCAGGCCGACGACCAGCGCCTCGCGGCCATGGTCGGTACGCGCCGCCACCAGGGCGTGGTGGCCAAGGCCGCCGCGCTGTCGCTGGCACGCACCCTCGATGAACTGCTGGATGCCGTGGTCGGCCCGCCGCTGCTGCTGATCCTCGACGGCATCACCGATCCGCACAACCTGGGCGCCTGCCTGCGCGTGGCCGATGGTGCCGGCGCGCATGCCGTGATCGCGCCCAAGGACCGCGCCGTGGGCCTGAATGCGACCGCCATGAAGGTTTCCAGCGGTGCCTCCGACACCGTGCCCTACATCACCGTCACCAACCTGGCGCGCACCATGCGCGACCTGAAGGAACGCGGCGTGTGGATCATCGGTACCTCGGACGATGCCGAGAAGGGTCTCTACGAAGGCGACTTCACCGGTCCCACCGCGCTGGTGATGGGCTCCGAAGGCGAAGGCATGCGCCGTCTCACCCGCGAGACCTGCGACGTGCTGGTCAATATTCCCATGTTCGGATCGGTCGAGAGCCTCAACGTTTCGGTGGCGTCCGGCGTCTGTCTGTACGAGGCGCGACGCCAGCGCTTGCCCAAGTAAGTCCGGTCATCCCGCATGACACCATCGCCGGACTTCGTGTCCGGCGATTTTTTTTGCCATTCCATTTCTGTATCACTTCGCAGCTTTTTTCCTTTCAACGTTTCAGGAAGCACACCATGTTCAGCCGACTCAGAGAAGACATCGCCAGCATCCGCGAGCGCGACCCCGCCGCGCGTAACAGCTGGGAGGTGCTGACCTGTTATCCCGGCCTGCATGCGGTGATCCTGCATCGCTGGGCCAAGGCCTGCTGGACGGCCGATCTGAAATGGCTGGGCCGCTTCATCTCCCAGCTCGGACGCACGCTGACCGGCATCGAGATCCATCCCGGCGCCACCATCGGCCGGCGTGTCTTCATCGATCACGGGATGGGTGTCGTGATCGGCGAGACCGCCATCGTCGGTGACGATTCCACCATCTATCAAGGCGTGACCCTGGGCGGCACTTCGCTGGCCAAGGGCGCCAAGCGCCATCCGACGCTGGGGCGCGGCGTCATCATCGGTGCCGGGGCCAAGGTGCTGGGCGGCTTTACGGTGGGCGATGGCGCCAAGGTCGGCTCCAACGCGGTGGTGACCAAGGAAGTGCCGGCCGGTGCCACGGCGGTGGGCAACCCGGCGCGCATCGTCGAGCGCAATGCTTCGCCGGGCGGGCGCGAGCAGGCGGCAGCGCGACTCTTTGCGGCCTATGGCGTGATGCCCAATGGCGATGATCCGCTGTCGAAAGCCTTGCATGGGCTCATCAATCAGGTGGCCGCACAGGAGCAGCAACTGGAAGCCGTGCTGGCCGCATTGCAGCGAGCTGGGATAGGGTGTCGGCGCATGGAAGAGGCCGGACAATTCGACGCCGCACAACTGAACCGGCTGGTCGATTGAAGAGAAAACTGCAGCCGGGACCATCCGGCTGCGGTGAAGTGAAATGCCGGATCAGGCGATCTCGTTGCCGTCCACGTCATGCCGATGCAGCACGCCATCGGCCGTCAGGCTGATCCAGCCGCCACGCGGCGTCTCTACGTCATATTCCCAATCCGGCAGGACATAGCGCAGCTTGCCATCGGCGAGACGATGCAGGGCAGGGCGGTGCGTGTGCCCGTGGATCAGCACATCGGTGTCGGTCTGCGCAAAGAGCGCATCGATGGCGCCGGCATTCACATCCATGATCGCCATGTCCTTGCTCTGGTTGGCGTCCTGGCTGTTCTTGCGGATACCCTCGATGATGGCCTTGCGCTGCGCCAGGGGCATGGCCAGGAACTGCTGCTGGTAGGCCGGCTGGCGCACCTGCGCGCGAAAGGCCATGTAGGCATGGTCATCGGTGCATTGCGCGTCGCCATGAGCCAGCGCCAGGGTGCGGCCAGCCAGGGTGACCACGTGCGGGTCATCGAGCAGCGTCAGTCCTGCGGCATCGGCAAAAGCCTGGCCGACCAGGAAATCGCGGTTCCCGGCCATCCAGTACAGTTGCACGCCGTGGCCCTGTACAGTTCGCAGCGCATCAGCAATCAGTTGGTTGTAGGGGCCAGTACGGTCGTCATCACCGGCCCAGTACTCGAACACGTCACCCAGCAGGTACAGTTGCTGCGTCTGTACCGCATGGCTTTGCAGGAAGGCCAGGAAAGCCTCGGTGGTGCGGGGCAGGGCGGCCTGCAAATGCAGGTCGGAAACAAAAAGCGCAACCGTCGGTTGCGCTTTCTGCATGAACTGGAAATCAGTCATGGTCGATGAGGGAAATGGTCAGTCTCAGACCACTTCTGCCTTCTCGATCACCACGTCTTCCGCAGGCACGTCGGCGAACATGCCGGCGCGGGTGGTCTTCACACCCTTGATCTTGTCGACCACTTCAGTGCCTTCGACGACCTTGCCGAAGACGCAGTAGCCCCAGCCGTCCTGGCCCGGGTAGTCGAGGAAGCTGTTGTTCTTGACGTTGATGAAGAACTGCGCCGAGGCCGAGTGCGGGGCTGCGGTGCGGGCCATGGCCAGGGTGTAGGGCTCGTTCTTCAAGCCATTCTTGGCTTCGTTCTCGATCGGCTCACGGGTTTCCTTCTGCTTCATGCCGGGTTCGAAGCCGCCGCCCTGGATCATGAAACCGTCGATGACGCGGTGGAAGATGGTGCCGTTGTAATGACCGGCGTTGACGTAGGCCAGGAAGTTCTCAACGGTCTTGGGAGCCTTCTCTGCATCCAGTTCGATCTTGATGTTGCCGTGGTTGGTGGTGAGCAGAACTGCCATGATGAATCCTTTGCTTGTGGGGGAATGAAAAAAACCGGCGGGCGACTTTGGCCCGCCTTGGCTGCTTGGCTACGTCAAGGGACGCCGGCCTTACTTGACCAGGGTGGCCGATTCGATCACCACCGGCGTGGCCGGTACGTCGCCGGCTCCGGTGCGCACCTGCTTGATCTTGTCGACCACATCCGCGCCGGCGATGACCTTGCCGAACACCGCGTAGCCCCAGCCATCCTGGCCGGGGTAATTCAGGAAGCGGTTGTCCGCCACGTTGATGAAGAACTGGGCGGTGGCCGAGTGCGGTGCCGAGGTGCGCGCCATCGCCACAGTATAAACCTCGTTCTTCAAACCGTTATTGGCCTCGTTCTTGATGGGCGCGTCGGTGGGCTTTTCGCGCATGTTCTGGTCGTAGCCACCGCCCTGGATCATGAAGCCATTGATGACGCGGTGGAAGACGGTGCCGTTGTACTGGCCCTTCTTGACGTACTTGAGGAAATTGTCGACCGAGACCGGGGCCTTTTCGGGATTCAGTTCCAGGGTGATGTCACCCATGCTGGTCTTGAGCAGCACGCGCGGCGCGTCAGCGGCCAGGACCGGAGCGGCCAGGGTGGCCGACAGGGAAAACGCTGCTGCCATGCGCAGCAGGTGACGACGGGAGAGGATCATGCGTTGCCTTCGTAAATGATTTTCCATTGCGATCCTTCGCGCACCCAGTACTGGCGCTTGCGGATCGCGTTCTTGCTCTTGCCGACCGCACTTTCCTGGGTGAAAGTGCTGACGATCATGTCTTCCGGTGTGCCGGGATAGCGGAACAGGCTGACATCGCGGAGTTTGACACTGGTGTAGCGCGCCCCGTTCAGGCTCTTCTGCTGGCGGCTGAACCAGGTGGCCAGGTTTTCGCCCTGGGCCGAGCGGAATTCGGGCGAGTAATACGACAGCACCTGGTCGGCATCCGCATTCTCCAGCGACTGGCCCCACTGTTCCAGCATGGCCGAAGCGGCGTCGCGATCCTTGGCCAGGGCGTCCTTGTTGACGAACTGCACGTTCTGACTGATCACCACCACCGTCTTGCCGACCTCGGCGGTGGAATACAGGCTCTGCAGATCCGGATTGGCCAGCACCACGCAGCCGTCCGAAGACAGGGGCGGGCGGCTGAAGTTGTCCGAGGGCGTGCCGTGCAGCCAGATGCCATAGCCGCTGCGGCCGTTGCGCTTGTCCCATTCATTGGGGTAGGACAGCGGCAGAGCGCCGGTGCCATAGAAGTCGGGCAGCTTGGGGCCGGGGATGCGATTGTTCACGTAATACACGCCGATGGGCGTGCGCTGGTCGCCGGACTTGGTCTTGTTGGCGCCGAAGCGGCCTTGCGAGATGTAGTAGTCGGTCAGGTACTTCAGATCGCCACCCTGGTTCTCGTAGACGTACATGCGCGAGCGCGTGGTGTCGACCACCAGCACGTTTTTCTGGTCGTCGCCGACCTGCAGCACGGCCTTGGGGATCAGGCTGGGGTCGGGTTTTTGCTGCAGCGAACGAATGCGCACCATGGCTTCATCACGCAGTTCCTTGAGCTTGTCGCTGGGGCCATCGGCCATCGCGCCGAAGTTGCGCACCGGTCGCGCATGCATCAGCAGCAGATCGCCGCGCACCAGGTGGCCGAGACGGAAGGTGGGATAGGCCGCCACCAGCGCATCGGCCTTGGCCTGGGCTTCGCGCAGGCGGTTGGCCCCCAGGTCTTTGTAGATATCGATGAGCAGGGCTTCCGGATCGGGCTTGGCGGCCGGCGCACCGACCGTATTGCCTTGCGGCGGAATGGAAGAAGAGGATGCCTCGCTGCCCATCACAGGCAGCCCTGCCAGGCACAACATCAGAAGGCGTCCGAGCATGCGCGCGGGACGCCCTTGCAAAGCGCTAGCCACCAATTACCCTCCCGATCGTTCCTGTTTGATCAGCCATCGATTGCCCTGTTTGACGAAGATCAGGGTCTTGCGGCTGTCCACCGTCAGCCGATCCGAATTATATATCTGGCGATAGCGCACGGTCGCGATGTTGCCGTTGATGCTCACCGTGGCATTGCTGACCTTGACGCTGATGCGGCCCTTGTCCTCGATGCGGGCGCGGCGCTCTTCGGCCCATTCTTTGCGGGAGGCGCCACGGGGTGTCTCGAAGTCGCTGGCGTAATGACCCAGGTAGCTGCGCACGTCCTTGTCGCTCCAGGCCTTGGCCCATCCATTCAAGGCCGCCAGCACGGTGGCCTTGTCCTGTTCGGCGCTGGCTTCGGCCTTGGCCTTTTCCTTGTCGGCGCGGGCCTTGTCAGCCTTGGCCTTTTCGGCAGCGGCCAGCTTGTCGGCCTTCGCCTTCTCGGCAGCGGCCAGCTTGTCAGCCTTGGCTTTCTCTGCGGCCGCCTGGGCTGCTTTTTCCTTCTCGGCGCGGGCAGCCTGCTCGCGGGCCAGCTTGTCGGCCTGTTCCTTGTCCTTCTGCGCCTGCAGTTCCTTCTGCTTTTGCTCGGCGGCGGCCTGGTCGGCAGCAGCCTTCTGGGCGCGCGCCTGTTCGGCGGCCAACTGTTCGGCGCGGGCCTTCTCGGCCTTGGCGCGCTCGGCGGCCGCTTTTTCTGCCGCTGCCTTGTCTGCGGCGGCCTTGTCGGCAGCAGCTTTCTCGGCCGCTGCCTTGTCGGCCGCAGCCTTGTCCGCAGCCGCCTTTTCCTTGTCGCTGGTGGCCTTGGCGATGGCGGTCTTCTCGGCCTCGGCCTTGTCGGCGGCGGCCTGCTGTGCCAGTTTCTCGGCGGCCAGCGCGCGGTTGCGTTCCTGCTGCTCGGCGGCAGCCGCCTCGGCCTTGGCCTTGGCATCGCGTTGCGTGGAGGCGGCCGAGGCCAGGCGCGGCACGGTGCCGCCGGTGGTGTTGCCGTTGAGTGAGCGCAACAGCGTCAGCTTGGGCTGCGGCACGTTGGCGCCCGGATCGATCTGCAGCGCCTTGTCATAAGCCTGGCTGGCCAGCTTGGCATAGACGTCGCCCAGGTTCTCCAGCGCCGTCGCATAGGTCGGATTGGTGCGCATGGCCATGTCCAGCGCAGCTCTGGCCTTGTCGTACTGGCCGTCGGCCGCATACAGCACCGCCAGGTTGTTGTACGGCTCGGGCAGGTCGGGGAAGTCTTCGGTCAGCTTGGTGAACACGGCAATGGCCTCGGCAGAACGGTTTTGTTCTGCTAAGATCAGGCCCTTCGTGAAACGCAGTTGCGCATCGCGCGGGTGTTTCGCCAGTACGGCATCGGTCTTGGTCAGTGCTTCGGCATACTGCCCCGCCCGCATCAGCTTGTTGATGTCAGACATTTCACTGGCATGCGCAGCGCTGGCGGGCACCGCAAACAGGGCGGCCACCAGGCTGGACAATACTGCCGTCTTGTGGGCAGTTTTGCTGATCAAACCGCGCAAACCATGAATGGATGTCTGTTCTTGTGATTCTGGGGGCATGGTTTTATCGATGCTATACTCGAAGAAATTCGAAGAAAGCTGGCATTTTATATCAAACAAGTAAGACAAAAAGAGGTTTGGCTACCGTGACCCGTTCATGTTGCAATTGCTGCTAGAACAATGAAACCCAGGCAGGGGCCTGCCAGCGCCACGCTTCTTCACGGTGCCGGCCCTTCGCAGATTGCATGAACCAGGCGTCCTCACCGGTCCCGCCAACCCAGAATTCCCATCCCATGAGCGAGCTCAAGATTTACAACACGCTGTCGCGTGATAAGCAGACCTTTACCCCGATCGAACCCGGCAAGGTGCGCTTGTACGTGTGCGGCATGACCGTCTATGACTATTGCCATATCGGCCATGCGCGCGTGCTGGTGGTGTTCGACATGGTGCAGCGCTGGCTGCGCGCGTCCGGTTACGCCGTGACCTACGTGCGCAACATTACCGATATCGACGACAAGATCATCAAACGCGCTGTCGAAAACGGCGAAACCATCGCCCAGCTGACCAACCGCTTCATCGATGCCATGAACGAGGATGCCGCCGCCCTGGGCGTGCAGCGTCCCGACCATGAACCGCGCGCGACCAAATACGTGCCGCAGATGCTGGACCTGATCGGCAAGCTGGAAAAGAACGGCCTGGCCTACAAGGCCAGCGATGGCGACGTCAATTACTCGGTGCGCGATTTCCCCCGCTACGGCAAGCTCTCCGGCAAGTCGCTGGACGACCTGCGCGCCGGCGAGCGGGTGGATGTGAACACCGGCAAGCGCGATCCGCTGGACTTCGTGCTCTGGAAGGCCGCCAAGCCCAGCGAGCCGGACGAGGCCAAGTGGGACTCGCCCTGGGGCTGCGGCCGTCCGGGCTGGCACATCGAGTGCTCGGCCATGTCCGGTGACTTGCTGGGCGAGCATTTCGACATCCACGGCGGCGGCCAGGATCTGCAGTTCCCGCACCATGAAAATGAAATCGCCCAGTCCGAAGGCGCGCACCAGCACACCTTCGTGAATTACTGGATGCACAACGGCTTCGTGCGCATCGACAACGAGAAGATGTCCAAGTCCCTGGGCAACTTCTTTACGATTCGCGACGTGCTCAAGAAGTACGACCCGGAAGTGTTACGTTTCTTCATCTTGCGTGCGCACTACCGCAGTCCCCTGAACTATTCCGATGCCCACCTGGACGATGCCCGTCAGGCGCTCACCCGCCTGTATACGGCCTTGAAGGACGTGCCGCCGGAAGCAGGCGGCCTGCAGGCCGATGAGGCGCATGCACAAAGGTTCACAGAGGCCCTGAACGATGACTTCAACACCCCGGTCGCCATCGCCGTGCTCTTCGAGCTGGCCAATGAAGTCAACCGCAGCCGTTCGCCATCGCAGGCGCGCCAGCTGAAGGCGCTGGCCGGCATCCTGGGCTTGTTGCAGCGCGAGCCGGGCGAGTACCTCAAGGGCGGCGTGGCAGCGGCAGACGGTCTGGGCGAAACCGAGATCGAAGCGCTGATCGCAGCGCGCAAGGCGGCCAAGGCGGCCAAGAACTTCGCCGAAGCCGACCGGCTCCGTGCCGAGCTGACCGCGGCCGGCATCATTCTGGAAGACAAACCGGGCGGCCTGACCGAATGGCGGAGAGCTTGATTTGAATACCAACCGAAAAGCCAGCGAGGCCGATCCCAGCCTGATCGTCCCGGCCTACTGGGAAGAGGCCAAGGCCGAGCTGATGAAGCGCGACCGCATCATGCGCAAGATCATCCCGCAATTCGGGGATCTGCAACTGACGGTGCGCGGCGACGCCTTCACCACGCTGGCGCGCTCGGTGATCGGCCAGCAAATTTCGACCAAGGCCGCCAATGCGGTCTGGCAGCGCTTCCTGGAAGCCTGTCCGCGCTGCACGCCGGCCCAGGTGATGCGCACCGGGCCCGAAGGGCTGGCCGCTTGCGGCTTGTCCAAGCGCAAGGCCGAATACATCCTCGATCTGGCGGCGCACTTCAAGGCCAAGACGGTGCATCCCGACAAATGGGCGGAGATGGAAGACGAAGCCGTCATTGCCGAGATGATCCAGATCCGCGGGATTGGCCGCTGGACAGCCGAGATGTTTTTGATATTTAATCTGCTGCGCCCGAACGTGCTGCCGCTGGATGACCTGGGATTGCTCAAGGGCATCAGCATCAGCTACTTCTCGGGTGAGCCGGTCTCGCGCAGCGATGCGCGGGAAGTCGCCGCGAACTGGGAACCGTGGCGCACCGTGGCCACCTGGTATCTGTGGCGCAGCCTGGATCCGCTGCCCTCCGATTATTGATCCAAGAGGGAGAGGGCGCGGGCAGCGCTGGTGTATACTCCCGTCCTCCCAAGATTTGAAGGCAAACCGATGCATCCGGGGATCATCGCGCCGCAACCCGCACCGGGCCGGCATTTCCACCGATTCTCGCCGCATCATCGGACTTGTTGAAAAAGGAACACAATGAGTAAATCGACAACGACTTTTCTGGGCTTCGAGCAGGCCATCGCCGAGCTGGATGCCAAGATCGAAGAGTTGCGTTTTGTACAGGATGACTCGGCCGTCGACATCTCCGAAGAGATCGAGCGCCTGGTCAAGAAGAGCCAGCAGCTGACCAAGGACATCTACGCCAAGCTCACGCCCTGGCAGGTCTCCCAGATCGCGCGCCATCCGCAGCGTCCCTATACCATGGACTACGTGCGCGAGATCTTTACCGATTTCCACGAACTGCACGGCGACCGCACCTTTGCGGACGACCAGTCCATCGTCGGCGGTCTGGCCCGTTTCAACGGCCAGGCCTGCATGGTGATCGGCCACCAGAAGGGGCGCGACACCAAGGAACGCGCCATGCGCAACTTCGGCATGCCCAAGCCGGAAGGCTATCGCAAGGCGATGCGCCTGATGAAGGTGGCCGAGAAGTTCGGTTTGCCTATCTTTACCTTTGTCGATACCCCGGGTGCTTTCCCCGGCATCGATGCCGAAGAGCGCGGCCAGTCCGAAGCCATCGGCCACAACCTCTACGTGATGGCCGAGCTGAAGGTGCCGCTGATCGCCACCATCATCGGTGAAGGCGGTTCCGGCGGCGCGCTGGCCATCGCCGTGGGCGACTCGGTGCTCATGCTGCAATATGCGACCTACTCGGTGATCTCGCCGGAAGGCTGCGCTTCCATCCTGTGGAAGACCGCCGACCGTGCCGCTGACGCCGCCGAAGCACTGGGCCTGACCGCGCATCGCCTGAAGGCCATCGGCCTGATCGACAAGATCGTCAATGAGCCGCTGGGCGGTGCCCATCGCGATCCCAAGCAGATGGCTGGCCTGCTCAAGCGCGCGCTGTCGGATTCGCTGCGCCAGTTCCAGGGCATGAAGACCAAGGACCTGCTGGCCGCCCGTCACGAAAAGCTGATGGCCTATGGCAAGTTCAAGGAACTGAATTCGGCCGAGTAATCTGCCGCTTGTTCTTTCCGTCACTCCAGGCGCCAGCGATTGCTTCGCTGGCGTTTGTCTTTTCCGGCGCTGTTTTTTCATGTCCGAACATTCTTCCTCTTCCTCCGGCAAGACCACCAGCGCACTGAGGCAGGCGCTGCAGGCCACGCTGGCGGCCACCGCTTTCGATACCACCCGCGACACGCTGGCCGTGGCCTGCAGCGGCGGGCTCGATTCCACCGTGCTGCTGGAGGTGGCCGCGCAGTGGCAGCAGGAGAGCGGTGGACGGCTGGTGGCGCTGCACGTGCATCATGGACTCTCCGTCAATGCGGATGCCTGGCTAATCCATGTGCAGGATTTTTGCGCGCAGCGGGGCATCGCCTGCGCCTTCGAGCGCGTCCGGCTGGAGCGCGTGGCCGACAGCGGTATCGAAGAGGCCGCGCGACTGGCGCGTTATGCCGCGCTGGGGCGGCTGTGTCGCCAGCACGGCGCGCGCCTGCTGCTGAGCGCGCACCATCTGGATGACCAGGCGGAAACCGTGCTGCTGCAACTGCTGCGCGGGAGCGGCCTTGCGGGCATGTCCGGCATGGATCAATGGAATGCCGCACCGGGCTTGCTGGGCGATGCGCACACCTTGATCGCGCGGCCCTTCCTGAGCGTGCCCCGCGCCCAGCTGGAAGCGGCGGCACGCAGCTGGTCGCTCACCTGGATCGAGGATGAATCCAACAGCGATCCGCGCTATACCCGCAACGCCTTGCGCCATCAGGTCATGCCCGCGCTGGGCCAGGTCTTCCCGGGCTACCAGCAGCGCCTGGCGCGTGCGGCCGGTCATGCGCAAGGCGCACAGGAACTGCTGCGCGAAGTGGCCGAACAGGATCTGGCGCAATGCCGCCATGAAGATCACCTGCGCATGCCGGCCTTGCGTGCCTTGAGCGAGCAGCGCTTCCTCAATCTGATGCGTCACTGGTTTGCGCTACGCGGCATGCGCATGCCCTCCGCGGCGTGGATGCAGGAGATGCGCACGCAATTGCTGCAGGCCGACGTGGAGGCGCAGGTATGCGTCTCCCATCCTGATGGCGAGGTGCACCGCTATCGCGAGCGCGTGTTCCTGGCGCCGCGCCGCAGCTTGCCCGATGAGGGGGAATCCGTGTCGCTGCGCTGGAGCGGGCAGGCGCAGGTGCATGTGCCCGCCTTCTACGGCACGCTGGTATTCGAACGCCTCGCTGAAGGTGATGCGCGGCCCGGCTTCGACCCCGGCTGGCTGGGCGCGCAGACGCTGCAGGTCTGTGGCCGCAGTGGCGGTGAACGCATCAGGCTGGCGGCCAACCGTCCTGCGCGCAGTCTCAAGCAGCAATACCAGAGCGCCGATGTGCCGGCCTGGGAGCGCCCGTATCTGCCGCTGGTATGGGCGGGCGAGGCCTTGCTGTTCGCGGCGGGGATCGGCATGGATTGCGCCCACTTCGCCGGCTCTTCTGCGGGTGAGCGCATTGCGCTGCGCTGGCGGCAGGACTGAACTGCTCAGGCAATTCAAAAAATTCAAACAATTCAAATGATTTAAACGATATAAAAAATATCGCCTCCGAACCCGATGGCGCGGAGGCGATATCCCTGTCATCCCTGACATGTCCGGGCGTCAGACGCCCGGTGTACTGCTCCTTGCGGACGGCTTACTTGGCGGCGCCCTCGGCAGCCGGCTTGGCGTCGGTGCCGGCTGCTTCCTTCTTTTCAGCCTTCTTTTCCGACTTCTTGTGCTTGGCGTGATGGGCCTTCTTGGCCTTCGGTGCGGTCTCGGTCTTGGCGGCGTCAGCCTTGGCCGGGGCGGCGGTGGTGGCAGCCGGAGCCGCAGTGGTGGCGGCTGCGCCGGTCTGGGCGAACACCGGCAGGGTCAGGGCCGACAGCAGGGAGGCAACGATGATGGTCTTGGTTTTCATGATGATGATGTCCTTTCAGAGACAAGTGTCTGGTTTGCGTCAGTAGTATTGTGCGTACTGTATGTACGGTGTGTGCTGCGTGTCTGCATTCTGTACCGGGACTGGCCCGGTACAGTTCTTACTTGGTCTGGGCAGCCGGTTCGGCAGCGGCCTTGGTGTCGGTACCGGCTGCGTCCTTCTTTTCAGCCTTCTTTTCCGACTTCTTGTGCTTGGCGTGATGGACCTTGGCCTTCGGTGTGGCTTCGGTCTTGGCGGCATCAGCCTTGGCCGGGGCGGCGGTGGTGGCAGCCGGAGCCGCAGTGGTGGCGGCAGCGCCCGTCTGGGCGAACACCGGCAGGGTCAGGGCCGACAGCAGGGAGGCAACGATGATGGTCTTGGTTTTCATGATGATGTCCTTTCGGAGACAAGTGTCTGGTTTGCGTCAGTAGTACTGTGTGTACGGTGTGTGCTGCGTGTCTGCAATCTGTATCGGTACTGGCCCGGTACGGTCTTACTTGGTCTTGGTGGCCGACTCGGTAGCCGCCTTGGTGTCGGTCTTGGCTTCGCTCTTGGCGTCAGCCTTCTTTTCCGACTTTTCAGACTTCTCCGACTTTTCGGACTTCTTGTGCTTGGCGTGATGTTCGCTCTTGGCCTTGGGCGCAGTGTCGGTCTTGCCGGCTTCCGCCTTGGCCGTGGCTGCTGCGGGCGCGGCCGGCGCAGCGCTGCCGGTCTGTGCGAACACCGGCAGGGCCAGTGCAGTCAGCAGGGAAGCGACAATGACGGATTTGGTTTTCATGGCAATTTCCTTTAGAAAGTGGTTGTTACGCTCGGCGCTTGATTTTGCGTAATCGCTTCATCGTTTGTGTCGCCTTGCTTCCTATAACGACCCGTCGACGTGAAAGACGACGCGAAAGTGTTTCAATTCATCACGTATTTGTAAGCATTCGTTGCTGCTTTGCTTATAATGGGTGACTCCACATTCCACGCCGCGCCCTCCCAACGAGTTCTTCATGGCTTATCAAACCTGGATCACCTTCTTCTTCGCTGCCTGCCTCATCGCGATCTCGCCCGGATCGGGCGCCGTCCTGTCCATGAGCCACGGCCTCAATTACGGCCTGCGCCGCACCAGTGCCACCATCCTCGGCCTGGAAATCGCCCTGGTGATGGTGCTGATCATTGCCGGTGCCGGGGTCGGCTCGCTGCTGGTGGCTTCCGAAACCGCCTTCAACGTGGTCAAGATCTGCGGTGCCTTGTACCTGATCTATCTGGGCTTCTCGCAATGGCGCGCCCCGGTGCCCTCCGAGCAGGAAGGCGAAGCCATCGATCTGGCCAATGCCGCCGCCCGCGCCCAGCGCGGCCAGCAGTGGTGGCAGCGCTGCATGACCGGTTTCCTCACCAACGCCACCAATCCCAAGGGCATCGTCTTCATGGTGGCGGTGCTGCCGCAGTTCATCGACCACGAGCGTCCGTTGTGGCTGCAACTGCTGGTGCTGGCCGTGACCATGGTGGCGGTGGATCTGGTGGTGATGCATGGCTATGCCTTCGCCGCCAGCCGCTTGCAGCGCTTCTTCCGCAGCCAGAAGGCGATCAAAACGCAGAACCGTTTCTTCGGCGGCATGCTCATGCTGGTGGGCGCCGGTCTGTTCTTCTTCAAGCGGACGCCGCACTGAGGGCCTCGTGCCTTCCTCGCGTGGCGCAGCACAGGCAATAAAAAACCCGCAAGTCGCCTTGCGGGTTTTTTCATGGGTGGCCCGCTTGTGTCGGGCGGGCCGGAAGAGCCGGTTTATTTGTTCTTCTTCAGGCAGGAAGACATGAAGGCCTTGCGCTCGTCGCCCTTCTTGCCGGCAGCGTCGGCGTTACATTGCTTCATCTTGTCCTGCTGGGTGGCCGGCTTGGGTTGTTCCTTCTTCAGGCAGGAGGACATGAAGGCCTTGCGCTCGTCGCCCTTCTTGCCGGCGGCGTCGGCGTTGCATTGCTTCATCTTGTCCTGTTGCGCATTCTGCGCCATCGCAGGGGAGCTGAGCAGCAGCGGAGCGGTCAGCGCGAAGGTGGTCATGGCGAAGAGCAGTTTTTTCATAGGGACTCCCTGGGGCAAGTGGATTCGTGTGTCTGTAATCTGTCTGCGTATTCAGACGCGAGCATTACAGCATGAAAGTTTGTGTCCTGACTAGCGCACGCAGTTCAAGTCGCCTTCCTTGCAGCCTGCAAGATTCTTCAGTTCGTCCGCACGCTGGCGGGTCTTGTCGGCCAGGCAGGTCTGCAGTGCCAGCGAGGCCGCCGATCCCCCTGCACTGGCCGCGCTCTCGAAACGGCAGGACAGGTCGCGGTACTTCAGCCAGGCCAGTTGCACCTCGCGCAGCTGGTTCTGCCTGGCTTTGTTCAGCTTGTCGCGATAGGCCATGTAGGTGGCGTTGAGATCGGCATCGTTCTGGGTCAGCGTCTCGGAGGCGCAGGCATTCATCTCGGCCTGGGTGGTGGCCTTGGTGCAATCGGCGGCAAAGGCGCTGCCGGCACTCAGGAGCAGCGCGGCTGCCAGCAGGGACAGGGGGGCTTTCATGATCGGAACTCCGGTTTCTCAGGGGCCCGTGGCTGCAGGGCATCGCGGCGCGTTTGCAGCTTGTCGGGATAAAATCACATTTTGCCTGTCTTAGAAGAAGGATGAGCTACCCGGTTCGTCCGTTTCTGCCACGAAATTGCAACAAGTCGTATCCGACTTGCCCCTATCCAACCCGCTTGAGGAGACCTGCAGATGGGCTTGAGCTGGCTATCCGCCATCAAACTGATTCCCTGGGGCGATGTCGTCCAGGCCACCCCCGGCATCGTCAAGGGCGCGCGCGATCTCTGGTCGCGCACGCGCAAGGCCAAGACGGCGGTGGAGACCGCGCCTGCCGCACCGGTCGCGGGCGACGTCGGCCAGCTGGCGCAGCGCATCGCCCAGCTGGAAGCCGAGCAACTCGACGCCAGCCAGCTGATCAACACCCTGGCCGAGCAGAATGCGCAACTGGTGGCGACCATGGATGCCATGCGCCGCCGCCTGCGCATGCTGAGCGCCGTCTGCGTGCTGCTGGCCGTGGGCGTGGCGGCGGTGTGGCTGCGCTGAGTTTTTTATCGGCATTTTTCCTGATTCTTTTTCCCTGGCTTCCGCATGTTCCAACAAGCACTGCGCATGACCCTGCGCGACTGGCGCACTGGTGAACTCCGCTTCCTGCTGATCGCGCTGATCGTGGCAGTGGCGGCCCTGTCCTCGGTGGGTTTCTTCGTTGACCGCATGCGCGCCGGCATGACGCGCGATGCGCATCAGTTGCTGGGGGCCGATCTGCTGATCGCCGCCGATCAGCCGCTGCCGCCCCAATGGCTGCAGCAGGCCGGCGCGCAAGGCTTGCTGCAGGCGCAGACCCAGGTCTTTCCCAGCATGGCCCAGGCCGGCGAGGGCGATACGGCGCGTTCGGTGCTCTCGTCCATCAAGGCCGTCAGCGCAGGCTATCCGCTGCGCGGCCAGGTGCGGCTGCAGGGCGCCGATGGCGCTGACCGTCCGGCCGAGGGCATTCCCCGGCCGGGCACCGTGTGGGTGGACCCGCAGATCCTCTCGCAGCTGGATGTGAAGGTGGACCAGACCATCAGGCTGGGCGATCTGCCGCTGCAGATCGCGGCCGTCATCTCGGTGGAACCGGATCGCGGCAGCGCCTTCGTCAACTTCGCGCCGCGTGTGATGCTCAGTGAAAGCGATCTCGCCGCCACGCACCTGATACAGGTCGGTTCGCGCGTGACCTACCGGCTCCTGATCGCCGGGCCGGCCGAGGCGGTGCAGCGCTACCAGAAGCAGATCGAAAGCCAGATCGACACCGGGAAATTGCGCGGCGTGCGTCTGGAATCGCTGGAAAACGGCCGTCCCGAAATGCGCGCCACGCTGGACCGCGCCGAGCAGTTCCTGTCCCTGGTCGGGCTGCTGTCGGCCATGTTGGCCGCGCTGGCCGTGGCCATGGCGGCGCGCCGCTTCATGCTGCGCCATCTGGATGCCTGCGCCATGCTGCGCTGTTTCGGCATGACGCAATCGCAGGTGACCACGCTCTATCTGACCGAATTCATCCTCATCGGCCTGGCCGCCAGCGTCATCGGCATGCTGGTCGGTTTTGCCGCGCACTTCGCGCTGCTGCAATGGCTGGGCAGTTTCATGCCCACCGCCTTGCCGCCGCCGGGCTGGGCACCCGCACTGCAGGGCGTGGCCACCGGCTTGCTGCTGCTGGTCGGGTTTGCCCTGCCGCCCATCCTGCAATTGCGCAACGTGCCGCACAACCGCGTGATCCGCCGCGAGCAGGGCGCACCGCAGGCGCTCACCGTGGCCACCTATGGATTGGGCACGCTGGTGTTTTCAGGTCTCTTGCTGTGGCAGGCGGGCGATCTCAAGCTGGGTTTACTGACCATTGCCGGTTTCCTGGGCGGCTTTGGCCTGTTCGCGCTGGTGGCCTGGCTTTGTCTGCGCGCGCTGCGTTCCTTGCGCGGGCTGGTGGACCGCCAGAGCTGGCGCTTTGCCATCGACGGCCTGCAACGCCGTCCGGCCGCGGCCGTCATGCAGGTGGTGGCGCTGGGGCTGGGACTGATGGCGCTCTTGCTGCTGACTGTGATCCGTGGCGATCTGGTTGGCGCGTGGCAGCAGGCGACCCCGCCTGACGCACCCAACCGCTTCATCATCAACATCCAGCCCGACCAGCGCCAGGGCGTGCAGCAGGTGCTGCGCCAGGGCGGGGTGCAGGATGTGGCGCTGTATCCGATGATTCGCGGACGGCTGGTGCAGATCAATGGCCGTGCCGTCAATCCGGACGATTACAAGGAAGACCGCGCCAAGCGTCTGGTGGACCGTGAATTCAATCTCTCGACCATGGCCGATATCCCACCGGGCAATGGCATCGTGGCCGGCCGCTGGTACGACGACAGTCGCCCGGAAGCCTCGGTGGAACGCGGCCTGGCGCAGACCCTGGGCATTAAGCTGGGCGACCGCCTGCAATTCGACATCGCCGGGCAACTGGTGGAGGCGCCGGTGACCAGCCTGCGCAAGCTGGAGTGGGGGTCACTGCGGGTGAATTTCTTCGTGATCCTCAACCCGACATTGATGCGCGATACGCCGCAAAGCTGGATCACTGCGGTACACCTGACACCGCAGCAGGAGATGCTGGCCAATACACTTGCGCGCGATTTTCCCAATCTGACCGTGGTGGACATAGGAAGTGTACTGAGACAGATTCAGGAAGTGGTCGGTCAAGTGATTGCAGCTGTAGAGTTCCTGTTCCTGTTCACTTTGTGTTCAGGTGTACTGGTACTGTACGCTGCACTGGCAGGGTCCCAGGATGAACGTGTACGGGAAGCTGGCCTGTTGCGTGCCCTCGGTGCGACCCGGCAGGAGCTGTCCCGCGCCCAGCGCATCGAGGTGCTGCTGGTGGGTTCGCTGGCCGGCCTGTTGGCCGCCAGCGGGGCGGCCGGCATTGGCTGGGCGCTGGCGCATTACGTCTTCAATTTCGACTGGAGCTTCAGTCCCCTGGTGTGGGTGGCCGGCATGGGCCTGGGCGCGGCTTGCTCGGCGCTGGGCGGCTGGGCCGGATTGCGCCATGTGCTGCGCCGTCCGCCCTTGCAGACCTTGCGCGAGGCCTGATCCGAAGCAGATCAAGAAAGCCGGCAACAGCTGCCGGACTGCGCCGACGCGCCAGTCCGGCTGCGGTATCATGGCGGTCTTATGCAAATCGAAGATCCCAACCAACCGAGCACGTTCGAACTCATCGGCGGCGCTGACAAGCTGCGCGAGATGGTCGACCGTTTCTATGACCTGATGGACCTGGAGCCGGAGTTCGCCGGCATCCGCGCGCTGCATCCGCCTTCGCTGGACGGCTCGCGCGAGAAGACCTACATGTTCCTCTCCGGCTGGACCGGCGGTCCCAGCCTGTACATGGAAAAATTCGGCCATCCGCGTCTGCGGGCGCGCCATCTGCCTTTCCCCATCGGCATCTCGGAGCGTGACCAGTGGCTGCGCTGCATGACCTGGGCCATGCAGGACGTGGGCCTGCCGGAAGACCTGATGAAGCGCCTGCTGGCGGCGCTCTACCAGACGGCCGACTGGATGCGCAACAAGCCCGAATGAATCGCCCTGGATTGGTCTCATGTCCCTTTTTGAAATGATCCTGGCCGGCCTGGTGGTGGTCGGCCTTGTGCTGCAAGTGCTGATCCTGCTGCGTGGCAGCCAGCGGCAGGATGACGACACCGCGCTGGTGATCGAAGATGCGTTGCTGCAGGTCAAGCAAGACCTGCAGCGCCATCAGCAGGACACGGGCGAGCGCATCGAGCGCGAGCTGCGTGCCCAGGTACAGGCCAGCGCCCAGAGCACACGCCAGGAGCTGGGCGCCAATTTCGCCCAGTTGCAGCAGACGCTGGCCACGCAGATGTCCAGCGTGGCCGGGCTGCAGAACCAGCAGATCGATGGCTTCGCGCAGCAACTGGTGAAATTGAACGAGAGCAATGCCCAGCAACTGGAGAGCATGCGCCAGTCCATCACGCTGCAGGCGCAGGTCAACCGCGAAGAGCAGGCCATGTCGCTCAAGCGTTTCGGCGATACGCTGAACCAGCAACTGTCGGCGCTGACCGAATCGAACGCCCAGCGCATGGCCGAGGTGCGCGCTACGCTCGAAGCCAAGATCAAGGACCTGCAGAACGACAACGCGCACAAGCTGGAAGAGATGCGCAAGACCGTGGATGAGAAACTGCATGCCACGCTGGAGCAGCGCCTGGGTGAATCCTTCAAGCTGGTCTCGGACCGGCTGGACAAGGTGCACCAGGGCCTGGGCGAGATGCAGCAACTGGCCACCGGCGTGGGCGACTTGAAGCGCGTGCTGACCAATGTGAAGACGCGCGGCACCTGGGGCGAAGTGCAGCTGGAAATCCTGCTGGAACAGATGCTCACTCCCGACCAGTACGCCAAGAACGTCGAGACCGTCCCGGCCAGCGGCGAGCGGGTGGAATTCGCCATCCGCCTGCCGGGTGCCAAGGAAGACGCGGGCCAGGTCTGGATGCCCATCGACGCCAAATTCCCCAAGGAACAGTACGAGCGCCTGGTCGATGCCGCCGAACGTGCCGATGCCGAGGGCGTCGCCACGGCCGGCCGCGAGCTGGAACGCGCCGTGCGCGGGGAGGCCAGGACGATTGCCGAGAAATACCTGTCGCCGCCCCTGACGACCGACTTCGCCATCCTCTTCCTGCCTACCGAAGGGTTGTATGCGGAGGTGATGCGCCGGCCGGGATTGTCGGATGAATTGCAGCGCACCTGTCGGGTGACAATTGCCGGCCCGTCCACCTTGTCGGCCCTGCTCAACAGCTTGCAGATGGGTTTTCGCACGCTGGCGCTGGAGAAGCGCTCCTCGGAAGTATGGCAGGTGCTGGGCGCGGTCAAGACCGAGTTCGGCAAGTTCGGCGAAGTGCTGGCCTCCACCAAGAGTGCGCTGGAACGCGTGGCCAAGAACATCGACCAGGCCGAGACCCGGACCCGTCAGATGACGCGCAAGCTCAAGTCGGTGGAAGCCCTGCCGGTGGAGAATGCGCAGAAGCTCTTGGGTACCGGCGAGCCGGATCTTGGCGAGGATGCAGACGGCGTGTGAGGCTGCGCAAGTGCTCATGCGAAAAAGGACGGCTTGCCGTCCTTTTTGTTCATGTGCGCCGCAGCCGTGTCAGACCAGTCCGTCGAACAGCACCACCGCCACCTCTTCGCCCGCCGCCACGTCGCCGCGTTCATGTTCCAGCTCGATGATGCAATTGGCATCCGACATCGAGCGCAGGATGCCGGAACCCTGCATGCCGGTCAGGCGCACGCGCCATCGGCCCTCTTCATCAGGGGCCAGGATGCCGCGCTGGTATTCGGTGCGGCCAGCCTTCTTGCGGATCGCTGTTGCGGTCTGCACACGCAGACGCGGCAGCGGATTGGCTTCGGCACCGGCCAGGCGCAGCAGGGCGTCGCGCACGAAGAAGGAAAAGCTCACCGTCACCGCCACAGGATTGCCGGGCAGGCCGAACAGATAGGCATCGCGCCCGCGCGAACTGATGCGGCCGAAAGCCAGTGGCCGGCCCGGGCGCATGGCGATTTTCCAGAAGCTCATCTCACCCAGCTTGGCCATGATCTGCTTGGTGTAGTCCGCTGCACCGACCGAGACGCCGCCGGAGGTGATGACGGCATCGGCTTGCTCGCAGGCGCTGCGGAAGGCCGCTTCCAGGGCGGCCGGATCGTCCGGCACCACACCCAGGTCCAGCACATCACAGCCCAGGCGGGTCAGCATGCCGTGCAGCGTGTAGCGGTTGGAGTCATACACGCAACCGGCATCGAGCGGTTCACCCACCGAACGCAACTCGTCGCCGGTAGAGAAAAAGGCCACGCGCAAACGGCGCTGCACCGGCACTTCGGCGATGCCCAGAGAAGCCAGCAGGCCGATGTCGGAAGGGCGCAGCACCCGGCCGCGCGGCAGGGCTACGCTGCCCAGGGCCAGGTCTTCACCGCGCAGTCGGCGGTTGTCGCCGGGGCGCACGCGGCCAGCCGGCAGGGTGACGCCTTGTGCATCGGCGTGCGTGGTCAGTTCCTGCGGGATCACGGTATCGCAGCCTTCCGGCATCGGCGCGCCGGTCATGATGCGCACGCACTGGCCGGGGCCGACGCTGCCTGCAAAGCGCTCGCCTGCATGCACCGCGCCGATGATCTGCAGGCGCACTTGCTTGCCCTCGGCCACCTCCTCGCCGCGCAGGGCGTAGCCATCCATGGCTGAATTGTCGTGGGCCGGCACGTCGATGCGGGAAATGATGTCCTGCGCCAGCACGCGCGAGAGGGCGCTGCGGATAGCCAGTTTCTCGACCGCTTCGATGGGCGTGATGAAGTCCTGGATCACGGCTTGTGCGCGCGCCACCGTCATGGCGTTGGGGTCATAGCCGCTGATGCAGCTGACGATCTCTTGCAGCGTGGGCGTTGAAGTCTTGGGTTGGGTCATTGTTCTGATTCGAGCTGTTGCAGTTCCAGCCCGGTATTGATGTTGCAGAAGGCGCGTTCGTCAGGAAACGCCACTTCGACGCAAGCGAGGCTGGCAAACCAGCGGTCCATCTTGCGTTCGCCAGCGGCGAGGAAGGCATCCAGCGAGGCGCGCGTGTCCGTGCGCAGCAGCGAGCATACAGGATGGCGCTGGCGGCCGTGGTCGCCTTCAGTGACCGCGATGGCGGCCTGCGCACCGCTGGCGCTGAGGGCGCTGAGGGCGGCGTAGAGGTGTGCCACCAGGTCATAGGGAATCAGCGGCGAGTCGCACGGGACGGTCGCCAGCAGCGGCGTGTGGCAATGGGCCAGGCCACATTGCAGACCGGCCAGCGGGCCGGGAAAATCCCCCTGCAAGTCATGCCAGACCGGATAGCCGAAGCGCGCATATTCCAGCTGGGAGCGGTTGGCGTTGATCGCCAGCGTGCCGACCTGCGGTGCCAGGCGTTCCAGCACATGCTGTACCAGCGGCTTGCCGTGGAGGACTTGCAGGCCCTTGTCCACGCCGCCCATGCGCGTGCCACGGCCACCGGCCAGGACCAGGCCGGTAATGTGGCTGGTGCAGTAGAGATTGGCGGTGGAAGACATGATGCAGACGGGGAGGGTAGGCGCGCGGCACTAGCCGCCGATATAGGACATCTCGACCTTGCGCACCGGCGCGTCCTGCATGGCGCTGCGCAGTTCGGAATAGCGGTCGCCGCGCTGCCCCCAGAGGGCCGCGATGGCACCGGCAATTTCGGCATCGCTGCTGCCATTGCGCACGATGCTGCGCAGGTCGTGCCCTTCGCTGGCAAACAGGCAGGTGTAGACCTTGCCCTCGGTGGACAGGCGCGCGCGCGAGCAATCCTGGCAGAAGGCTTGCGTTACGCTGGAGATCACGCCGATCTCGCCGCTGCCATCGACATAGCGCCAGCGTTCGGCAGTCTCGCCGGTGTAGTTGGGATCGGCCACTTCCAGCGGCATTTCGGCGGCGATGCGGCGTACCACCTCGCTGGAGGGTAGCACCTCGTCCATGCGCCAGCCGTTGGAGGAACCCACATCCATGTATTCGATGAAGCGCAGGATGGCCGGGCTGCCCTTGAAGTAGCGTGCCATCGGCAGGATCTGGTCGTCGTTGACGCCCTTCTTGACCACCATGTTGATCTTGATCGGACCGAGGCCGGCAGCGTGCGCCGCTTCGATGCCTTCCAGCACACGGGCCACAGGGAAGTCGACGTCGTTCATGCGGCGAAAGCTCGCGTCATCCAGCGAATCCAGCGAGACCGTCACGCGCTTGAGTCCGGCTGCCTTGAGGGCCACGGCCTTTTGCTTCAGCAGGGTGCCATTGGTGGTCAGGGTGAGGTCGATTTCCTCGCCGTCGGGGGTGCACAGGGCGGCCAGCATGCCGATCAGGGTCTCGATGTTCTTGCGCAGCAGCGGCTCGCCACCGGTCAGGCGGATCTTGCGTACGCCATGCGCCACGAACTGGGCCGCCACGCGGGTCAGCTCCTCGAAGGTCAGCAGGTCGGAATGCGGCAGGAACTGGTATTGCTTGTCGAAGACATCCTTGGGCATGCAATAGACGCAGCGGAAATTGCAGCGGTCGGTGACTGAAATGCGCAGGTCATGCAGCGGACGTCCCAGGCTGTCGGAGAGCCGGCCGGTAGGCTGGACGGCCACCGGCGCGCCGACACCTGACGGGCTGGCGGATGAGGCTTGCCGATAATCGACGATGGGAATGACGCGCTTGTTCATACGTTCTGGCGGTAACAGGTGTGTAAAGATAGCACGGCTGGCGCAGTGGCGTAGATGCACGATCATGCATATAGCGCATGCCTGCGGCTGACGTTGAGCGCCTGTCGCCGCCAAACGCCCGGCCCGGACGGGATCTGGCTTGCAAGGGCATCAGTGGGCGCCGCAACTGTATCGTTGCCAGCGGATGGCAACTGTCCGCAAATAGGCGTTCCGTTGCCGATGAGCCTGGGCGCCAAAGACCTCATATCGGGATGTGCAGACATGAAAAAGGGAGCCGAAGCTCCCTTGTTCATTGCCACGGTACAGGCCATCAGGGGCACCCGCTGGCGGGCACACCCTGAGGTCCATCTCAACGGCGGGTTTCCACCTGGACCAGCGGCTCGGTCGACTGCGGCGGCAGCGGCTTGCGCTCGCGCGGCACGTGCGGTGCCGGGACGAAGGCCGCAGCGGCTTCCTGGGCGGCGCGCAGCTTGGCCGGATCGGTAGTGGCCAGGGTCAGGCCGGCTTGCGACAGCATCTGCTGCAGCGAGTCCCACTGGGCACCGTTGCCGGTGCTGGCAGCGGCTGCGGAAGCAGCGACCGGTGCGGCGTCAGCCACCACGGGAGCCGGTTCGGCGGCCACCGGAGCCGGGCTGGCTTCGACGGCATCCAGCAGGCTGATCTGTTGCGGCACGGCCGGGGCCACCGCAGCAGGGGCCACCACCGGAGCCGCCACCTGCACATCGACCGGAGCTTCCGATGCGGCCGGGGCAGCAACGGGGGCTTGCACCGGCTCGAAGGCCGGGGTCGGGGCGAAGCTGGCATCGATGGACGGTGCAGCCGGTTCGATGGCAGGCTGGTTCGAGAACACGGCCTGGGTCGCTTCGGCAGCCGCAGCGGCCACGGCTTCCACCGAGTTCACGCCGCTTTCGACCTGGACAGCGGCGTCGGGCTGGGCTTGTTGCGGCACCGGCGAGGCGGCGAAGGAAGCCTGGGCCACGGCAGCCTGGGCGACTTCCACCGGCGCAGCCGAGGAGTCGGCCACGACGGTCTCGGCGTTCACACTGACGGCTGCGGCGCTGGCCACGAATGCCGGTTCGGCGCCTTCAGCGGCGTCGGACTGGTCAGCAGCTTCACCTTCGCCGTTTTCGATCACGTTGCCGTTCTCATCGCGTTCGCGACGATGACGGTTGCGACCGCCACGGCGACGACGACGACGCGGCTCGGTGCCGCCTTCGGCAGCTTCCGTACCTTCGACACCTTCCACGCCTTCGGTAGCTTCCACTTGTCCCACGTCGAGCTGGGCGGCCTGTGCGTCATTGGACAGGGCGACGGCACCGGCGGCCACGGCCACGCCTGCGGTCGCGGCACCGGCAGCCAGTGCGGCCTCCAGCGGCAGACCTTCCTCGGCCTTGGGGTCCTTGCGTTCGCCACGCGGTGCGCGCGGTTCACGGGGCTGGCGCGGTTCACGCGGTTCGCGGCCTTCGCGACCTTCACGCGGCTCGCGGGCTTCACGCGGTTCACGAGGTTCGCGGGGCTCATTGCGGCGCGCTTCCTTGGGCTCCTGGCCTTCGCGGGGCAGGGCTTCACGGGTCTCGCGCGGTTCACGGCCTTCACGGAGTTCACGGCCTTCACGCGGCTCGCGGCCTTCCTTGGGTTCGCGCGGGCCACGCGGTGCACGGGCCTGCTTGGCTTCGGTGGCGTCGCCCGTCTTCAGTTCGACGGCGGCCGGGCCGCGTGCTGCACGCTGCTCGGCATTGCGTTCGCCACGTTCGGCGCGCTCGCCACCACGCTCAGCGCGTTCACCACGGTTGCGGTTGCGGCCATTGCGGTCGCCACCACGGCCGCTGCGCTCGCCTTCGCGCTTGGCCGGAGCCTTGGCTTCGACCGGTGCCGGGGCTTCCACCGGAGCGACCGGTTTCTTGCGGAAGAAGGCGAAGATCTTGCCCAGCAGGCCCGATTCGGGAGCCAGAGTCGGCGGCGGCACGGGGGCCGCGACCGGCTCCGGTGCCTTGCGTTCGACGATGGGCGCCGGCTGGTCGGGGGTGATGCCCTTGACCACGGCTTCCTGGCGCGGACGCACTTCGTCCTTCTGGCGCTTGCTGTAGCCGATGTCGGTATCGGCCTGCTCGGCCATGGCGTAGCTGGCTTGGGCGTCGTCCAGGCGCGGATCGTCGTGCTTGATCCGTTCCATCTTGTAGTGCGGGGTTTCCAGGTGCTTGTTGGGGATCATGATGACGGTGACGCGATGGCGCGTCTCGATCTTCAGGATTTCGCCCCGTTTTTCATTGAGCAGGAAGGCAGCCACGTCCACCGGCGCTTGCACGTGGATGGCGGCTGAATTTTCCTTCATGGCCTCTTCCTGGATGATGCGCAGCACCTGCAGGGCGGAGGATTCGGTATCGCGGATGTGGCCGGTGCCGTTGCAGCGCGGGCAGGTCACGTGGCTGCCTTCGGAGAGCGAGGGGCGCAGGCGCTGGCGCGACAGTTCCATCAGGCCGAAGCGGGAGATCTTGCCCATCTGAACGCGGGCGCGGTCGTAGTGCAGGGCGTCCTTGAGACGGCCTTCGACTTCACGCTGGTTCTTGGAATTCTCCATGTCGATGAAGTCGATCACGATCAGGCCGCCCAGGTCGCGCAGGCGCAACTGGCGGGCCACTTCATCGGCGGCTTCGAGGTTGGTGTTGAAGGCGGTGGTTTCGATGTCGCTGCCACGGGTGGCGCGTGCCGAGTTGACGTCCACCGACACCAGCGCTTCGGTGTGGTCGATGACGATGGCGCCGCCCGAGGGCAGCGGGACCGTGCGCGAGTAGGCGGTCTCGATCTGGTGTTCGATCTGGAAGCGCGAGAACAGCGGCACATCATCGCGGTAGCGCTTGACGCGGTGAACCATGTCCGGCATCACGTGGGCCATGAACTGCTGGGCCTGGTCGTGGATGTCGTCGGTGTCGATCAGGATTTCGCCGATGTCGGGCTGGAAGTAGTCGCGGATGGCGCGGATGACCAGCGAGGATTCCTGGTAGATCAGGAAGGCACCCGAGCCGGACTGGCCGGCGCCTTCGATGGCGCGCCAGAGTTGCATCAGGTAGTTCAGGTCCCACTGCAGTTCATCGACGTTGCGGCCGATGCCGGCGGTGCGGGCGATGACGGACATGCCGCTGGGCAGGTCCAGCTTGTCCATGGTCTCGCGCAGTTCCTGGCGGTCTTCGCCTTCGACACGGCGCGAGACGCCGCCGCCGCGCGGGTTGTTGGGCATGAGCACCAGGTAGCGGCCGGCCAGGGAGATGAACGAGGTCAGGGCAGCGCCCTTGTTGCCGCGTTCTTCCTTCTCGACCTGGACGATGATTTCCTGGCCTTCGCGCAGCGCTTCCTTGATGCTGGCGTTGCGGACGTCAATGCCTTCCTTGAAATAGGTGCGGGCCACTTCCTTGAAGGGCAGGAAGCCGTGGCGTTCTTCGCCGTAGTTGACGAAGCAGGCTTCCAGCGAGGGCTCGATGCGGGTGATGACGCCCTTGTAGATGTTGGACTTGCGCTGCTCGCGTCCGGTGGTTTCGATGTCGATGTCGATCAGTTTCTGACCGTCGACGATCGCTACGCGCAGTTCTTCCTGCTGCGTGGCGTTGAACAACATACGTTTCATGTTTTCACTCCGGGATCCGAAGATCCTTCAAATGGCCCGTCCGTATGTGGTAGCGGGCCAAAAGTACAGGGGATGTACGCGAGAACGAAGTGATTGGGGAGGGAATTGCCTTGATTGTGTGAGTGCGCCTTAGAAGGCGCTCCAGCACAAGGGGGCGCGGATGCGGCAGACGGGAACGCCGGGCAGCACCGTATCCGCGCCGCGCGCTCCGCCATAGGCGGTCGCGCAGGCAACTGCGGACGGTAAGCTGGTCTGTGGAGCCAAACGTAACATGATGATGGGTTGGCGACGGCGATCGGGTTCTGTTGCATCAACCGGCAAGCTTCGCGGTGCTTCGGCCAGGACTGCGGCATTGGCCCGGGCAATGCGCTGCAAGAGGGGCGGGCGGATGAGCCTGCTGCCGGTTGCGCTGCAAGATACTGCTTTGCCGGGGGCTGTGCGCTGCGGACCTGAACCGGAACACCGGATGCGAGTCTTGCCAGACTTTTATCCTGATGATCCAAACAATTCTGTTCCACTTCCAGGCGCGCTGTCCGATTGCAACTGCGGTGCAAACTGAACTCGCGCAGGGAAGGTGCGTACTCGTTTCGAGGCCTTTACGTGGACCAGGCAAGCGGCATGATCGGCTGTATTGTCAACCGTTGCAGCGCTTTTATTGCGTCTGCGATGCCGCGCGTCGTGGTTTTCGGGGCCCCCTTCGTCTATTTTGCAAATGAGCGAGGCTGACGAAGACTCCTCTTGTGTAGAATGTTCATTTTTTATTCTACTGACGCCGTTTTTTGATCGGCGTCAAACGATTATATATTCAAAATGAAGGACTTAGCGAGATTTTCTAGGGGGGCTTCTGAAAGCGCCGCAGCCGCGCCCGCCTCCCGGAGCGAAGCAGCCTCGCAGAACCTTCCCCAGGTGCAGTTGCTGACCATTTCTGACGAAGAAGCCGGGCAGCGGATCGACAATTTCCTGCTGCGTATCTGCAAGGGTGTGCCCAAGAGTCATATCTACCGTGTCCTGCGCTCGGGCGAGGTGCGCGTCAACAAGGGCCGCATCGACCAGACCTACCGTCTGGCCGAAGGCGACGTGGTGCGCGTGCCGCCAATACGAGTTGCAGAGAAGCAAGAACAGGTGGTGCCCGGCGCCGAATTCCGCATCCTGCTGGAAGACAGCCACCTGCTGGTCATCGACAAGCCCGCCGGCGTGGCCGTCCATGGCGGCTCGGGCGTGAGCTATGGCGTGATCGAGCAACTGCGCGCCGCGCGCCCCCAGGCCAAGTTCCTGGAACTGGTGCACCGCCTGGACCGCGATACCTCGGGCGTGCTGCTGATCGCCAAGAAGCGCTCGGCCCTGACCAACCTGCATGACCAGATGCGCGAAGGCACTACCGACAAGCGCTATTTCACGCTGGTGCAGGGCGACTGGAAGAATGCCCGCCAGCACGTGAAGTTGCCGCTCTTCAAGTACAGCACCCCGGATGGCGAGCGCCGTGTGCGCGTGCAGGCCGATGGCCAGCCTTCGCACACCATCTTTTCGCTCTTGCGCCGCTTCGGTGAATTTGCGCTGCTGGAAGCTGAACTGAAGACCGGTCGCACCCATCAGATCCGGGTGCACCTGTCTTCCAGCGGCTTTCCCATCGTGGGCGACGACAAGTACGGCGATTTCACCCTCAACAAGGCCCTGCAGAAAGCCGATGGCAGCCGCATCGCCTTCAAGCGCATGTTCCTGCATGCCTGGCGCATCAGCTTCCGCCATCCCGAGAGCGGCGAAACGGTGACCCTGAAGGCCGGCCTGCCCGATGAATGCGCGCGTTTCCTGCGCAGTCTCGAAGGCGGCGCCGAGGGCGACCTGTTGCCGCACAACATGCTGGCCGGGACAGAACAGTGAAGGGGTGCACGCAGTGGGCCGGGATGTGATACTTTCTGCCCGGCATTAACACAATCGCATGTCCATCTGCCAATTGCCGATCCGGCAATCAGGGAGGACATGCCAGCGGAAAGAGCTCGACACATGGCAAGAAAGCAATTTGACCTGATCGTTTTCGACTGGGACGGCACCCTGATGGACAGCACCTCCACCATCGTGCGCTGCATCCAGGCGGCCGCACGCGACCTGGGCCTGCCCATTCCTGACAAGAGCGCCGCGTCCTACGTGATCGGCCTGGGCTTGCAGGATGCCATGCAGGCGGCCATTCCGGATGTGGACCCGAAGTACTATCCGCGCATCGTGGAGCGCTACCGGCATCACTATCTCGGCCAGGACAAGGACCTGACCCTCTTCGACGGCGTGCCCGAGATGCTGGCCGACCTGTCGCAGCAGGGTTACTTCCTGGCGGTGGCCACCGGCAAGAGCCGGGTCGGGCTGAACCGGGCCATGAATACCACCGGCTTGCTCTCCAAGTTCGATGCCACCCGCTGTGCCGATGAGACCTTCTCCAAGCCGCATCCGGCCATGCTGCAGGAACTGACCCGCGAACTGGGCCAGGACATGCACCGCACCCTGATGATCGGCGACACCACCCACGACCTGCAGATGGCCCTCAATGCCGGTGCCAAGGGCGTGGCGGTGGAGTTCGGGGCGCATCCGCCGGAGCAATTGCAGAGTTTGGCGCCACTTTATTCAGCCCGTTCGATCCGTGAGCTGCATCAATGGCTCAATGAGCACGCCTGAGGCGGCTGCCCGTGACGACACCTGAAGATATCTTCATCTGCCCCTCAAGCGCCCTCCTGGAGGGCGGCCTGGGCAAGCGCTTTGCGGTGCGGGTGCATGGGGAAGCGGCCACGGGCTTCGTGGTACGTTATGGCGGGGTGGTGTACGGTTACCTGAACCGCTGTGCGCATGTGCCCGTCGAACTGGATTGGGCCGAGGGAGAATTCTTTGAATCCAGCGGCCTGTATCTCATGTGCGCAACACACGGCGCGGTTTATGCGCCCGATACCGGAAAATGCAAAGGCGGACCTTGTACCGGCGCGCATTTGCGTAAGATCATGACGATGGAGCGCGACGGCCAGGTGGTTTGGCGTCCGGATGACATCGTTCAGCCCGCCGAGGCATGAGCTTCGCGGAAAAACCAGTGCAGCGCGTTGGCGCTGCCTAGAGTGAGCCTATGAGCAACAACGAATCTGAAAACCCGCAAGACCGTCCCCCTCAGTCTTCCTCCTCTCCGGCTTCTGCGCCGCCGTCTTCGTCCATCCCCGCCAGCGTGCGCGAGGACAAGAAAAGCGGCTGGGAGCGTGATGTCCTGGAAAAACTGGCGCTGTTCGCCGTCAAGGAACAGCGCGCCCGGCGTCGCTGGGGTGTGTTCTTCCGCATTGCCATCCTGGCGGTGATTGTGGTCGGTGGCTGGATGGCCTTTGCCTACAACAAGATCGAGAGCGAGCCGCTGGGTCCGCATACCGCCCTGGTCGAGATCCGCGGCACCATCGAATCCGAAGGCCAGGGGTCGGCGGCCGTGGTCATCCCGGCACTGGACAAGGCCTTCGCCGCCAGCGATTCGGTGGGCGTGATCCTGAAGATCAACAGTCCCGGCGGCAGCCCCGTGCAGGCCGGCATGATCAATGACGAGATCACCCGCCTGCGCAAGGAATACCCCAAGAAACCGATCTACGTGGTGGTCGAGGAAATGTGCGCCTCCGGTGGCTATTACATCGCCGTGGCGGCCGACAAGATCTACGTCAACAAGGCCAGCCTGATCGGTTCGGTGGGCGTGTTGATGGATGGCTTCGGTTTCACCGGCCTGATGGACAAGCTGGGCGTGGAGCGTCGTCTGCTGACGGCTGGCGAGAACAAGAGCTTCCTCGATCCCTTCAGCCCGCAAAGCCCGAAGCAGCGTGACTATGCGCTGTCGATGCTGCAGGAGATCCATCAGCAGTTCATCGAAGTGGTGCGCCAGGGTCGGGGTACGCGTCTGAAGGAAACCCCGGATACCTTCTCCGGCCTGGTCTGGACCGGCGCCAAGGCGGTCGAGCTGGGCCTGGCCGATGGCTATGGCACGGTCGACAGCGTGGCGCGCGATGTGATCAAGGCCGAGGACGTGGTGGACTACACCCAGACCGAGAATCTCTCCGAACGCGTGCTCAAGAAATTTGGCGTGGCCTTCGGTGCCGGGTTTGCCAAGACCATGATGTCGGCACCGCTGTCGCAGTTGCGATAAGCCGATCCGCAGCCCCATGCAAAAGGCCGGTTGCTGATGCGACCGGCCTTTTGATTTTGCGGTGACGGGCGTGGGCTTATTCGGCCAGCAGCAGGAACACCGTGGGCTTCTTGTGGAAGTCCGGCGCCTTGTTCGCTGCCAGCGCCGCCTTCCATTGCGCAGCGGTCTGCGTGCGCACTGCTTCGGTGGGCAGCGACAGATCGGTCGCCACGCAGATCAGCGTGCCCGGCTGGCAGGATTGCGCCAGGGCCTCCAGCATGGCGCCGTTGCGATAGGGCGTTTCGATCAGCAGCTGGGTCTGCTTCTCCTTGCGGGAACGATCTTCCAGCTGGCCGATGCGCCTGGCGCGCGCTTCGGAATCGGTGGGCAGATAGCCATTGAAGGCGAAGCTCTGCCCATTCAATCCGCTGGCCATCACCGCCAGCAGGAGCGAAGACGGACCGACCAGCGGGCGTACCTGGATGCCATGCTGATGCGCCAGCCGCACCAGGTTGGCGCCAGGGTCGGCCACGGCAGGCACCCCGGCTTCGGAGATCAGGCCGCCGTCACGGCCCGCCAGCAGCGGCGCCAGCAAGGCGGGCAGGGCGGCGGCTGGCGTGTTGATGTTGAGCTCGCTGATCTGGATTTGCTGGATCGGCTTGAGCAGCGGTGTATTGCTCCCCAATAGTTTGAGGAAGGCGCGCGTGGTCTTGGCGTTCTCGGCCACGAAATAATCCAGGCGCGCCGCGATGGCCTGCACCTGGCGCGGGATGATGGCCTCCAGCGGATGCGCTGCGCCGGGTTCGGCAGGAAGGTTGGTGCTTCCCAGCGTGTTGGGAACCAGGTAAAGAATGCCGGGCATGGAAGGGAAATGGGATAAATTGTATAAAATAATATGTGCAACGCAGCACGACGTCGCTGAGCCGCCATTCTACAGGGTGCAGGCTGTCATCAAAGTGTAATGCGCGCCCATTATCTTGTCGGCTGGGAGACAGGATGCGGTTTAAATTATTTAGCAATTGTTGCGGGGCCATCCGCCCGTAACCGTTGCGAAAGGAAATGCATGTTTGCTGCGGTAGATCTCGGTTCCAACAGTTTTCGCTTGCACATCGGCAAGTATGAGGACGACAGCATACGCGTCATCAAGAGCGCGCGTGACCCCATCCGCCTGGCTGCGGGTATCGACAAGAGCGGCAACCTGACGCCGCAGGCCTGCCAGAGCGCCATCGATTCGCTCACGCGCTTTCGCGCCATCCTGCGCGACTATCCGCTGACCGCCGTGCGGGTGGTCGCCACCAATACCTTGCGCGTGGCCAAGAATGCCACCGAGCTGCTGCCTGAACTGGAGCGCGCCATCGGCTATCCGGTCGAGATTATTTCCGGCGAGGAAGAAGGGCGCCTGATCTACATGGGCGTGGCCGGCGTGCTTTCCGATGCCGGTGAAGAACGCATGGTCATCGACATCGGCGGCGGTTCCACCGAAGTCATCCGTGGCCTGGGCGAACATATCCGCCACGTCGAATCTTTCGGCATCGGTACCGTCAACCAGAGCCTGGCCTTCTTCCCCGATGGCGCCATCACGGCGGCAGCCTTCGAGCGCGCCATCATTTCGGCACGCTCGCATGTGGAAGATGCGGTGCATCTGTTCAGCTTCGATGCGGCCAGCGTCAATGTCTATGGGTCTTCCGGCACCATGCGTGCCATTGCCGATACCATCCGCCGCAACAACATGGGCGACGGCCGCGTCACGCTGCCCAGCCTGGCTGAGCTGATGCAGCGACTGATCGATTTCGGCCACGTCAGCCAGATTTCCCTGGACGGCATGAAGCCGGACCGTGCCGGCGTCATCATGGGCGGGCTGGCGGTGCTGATCGGCTTCATGCAGGAGTTCGGTATCGAGGTCATCACGCCGGTGGAAGCCGGCCTGCGCATGGGTGTGATGTGGGACTTGCAGTTGCGCGCCACCAAGGCCGACCGCCGCGACCGTTCGGTGGAAGAGTTCGCCCGCCGTTTCCATGTCGATGCCGCCCGCGCCCATGGCGTGGCCGATACCGCGCTGGGCTTCTTCCAGATCCTGAAGCCGACCACCGATTCCTATGCGCGCTATCTGTTCTGGAGTGCGCTGCTGCATGAAACCGGCCTGGTGGTCTCGCCCACCGGCTATCACAAGCATTCGGCCTACATGATCGCCAATGCCGACCTGCCGGGGTTCACCACGCGCGAGCAGCGCCTGATGAGCACCTTGATCCTCGGGCAGAAGGGCAACCTCAAGAAGATCAGCGAGATGCTGGCCGATGTCGATTTCGCCAAGGCGGTGCTGGCCTTGCGGCTGGCGGTGATGTTCCGCCATGCGCACATCACGCTGGACCTGGACAAGGTTCGGGTCAAGCTCAAGAGCCGCATCGACCTGGAGATCCGCCGCGACTACATCAAGGAACATCCGAGCATTTCCTTCTGGTTCCAGAAGGAGCAGGAGTGGTGGGCCGGCATCGGTGTGGACTTTGCGGTCAAGGTCATCTGACGGCTTCATATCGGCTTGAACACGCCCTTGCCGCGCGGCTGCCGGCAAGGGCGTTTTCGTATCGTGCTGCGCCGGATGGATGTGCGTAGATGATAATGCTTCTTGTTTGTGATATAGTCGCCAGCGGTCCATGAACCGCTCGGGCGTCACGCCCTGAATTCACAACGAGGCGATCCCGAGATCGCCCACTGCGACAGCCAAGTCCCACATCCCCGGACCGCCTTCCGCGCCAAAAGAAAACGCCGTTCCTGTGACGGCGGTTGTTCACTCTTTTTGAAAAGGATGGTCCATGTTCCACCGTCAACTCGTCCTCGGCGCCATGCTGGCTGCCATTGCCGCTTCCAGCGTCGCGCAGGAAAAGGTATTGAATCTCTACTCGGCGCGTCACTACCAGACTGACGAAGCCCTCTACGCCGATTTCACCAAGGCCACCGGCATCAAGATCAACCGTGTCGATGGCGATGACGCCGGCATCCTGGCGCGCCTGAAGAGCGAAGGCGCCTCCAGCCCGGCCGACGTGATCCTGCTGGTCGATGCCGCGCGCCTGTGGAAGGCGCAGAGCGAAGGGCTGTTCCAGCCGGTCAAGTCCAGGCTGCTCGACGAGCGCATTCCCGCCAACCTGCACAGCAAGGAAGGCAGCGAAGGCACGCAGTGGTTCGGCTTCTCCACGCGCGCCCGCGTGATCGTCTACAACAAGGCCAGCGTCAGGCCGGAAGACGTGGATACCTACGAAGCCCTGGCCGACCCGAAGAACAAGGGCAAGCTGTGTACCCGCAGCGGTTCGCATCCCTACAACGTGTCGTTGTTCGGCGCGCTGCTGGAACATGACGGCGCGGCCAAGACCGAAGCCGTGTTGAAGGGCATGGTCGCCAACCAGGCGCGCCAGCCGGTGGGCGGCGATACCGACCAGATCAAGGCGGTCGGTTCGGGCGAATGCGGCGTGGCCATTTCCAACTCCTACTACGTGGCGCGCCTGCTGCGTTCCACCAAGCCGGAAGACGTGGCGCTGATGGAGAAGGTCGGCATCGTCTGGCCCAATCAGAAGAGCTATGGCGCGCACGTGAACATCGCCGGTGGCGGCGTGGCCCGGCATGCCCCGCACAAGGCCGAAGCGGTGCAGTTCCTGGAATACCTGGCCAGCGATTCGGCCCAGCGTTACTTCGCCGAAGGCAACAATGAATGGCCGGCCGTGCAGAGCGTGAAGACGGAGAACCCGGCGCTGGCGAAGATGGGGCCGTTCAAGGCCGAAGTCATTAACGTCGGTGCGGTGGGGGCCAACCAGCAGAAGGTGTTGCAGATGCTGGATCGCGTCGGCTACAAATAAACAGAATCATTCATCTCCTCGTGTGAAGGCCGGTCCGTGTGATGCACGGACCGGCTTTTTTACGCCTCTTCATTCTCATTCGGCACGCTGGGGCAGGAGCCACTGCCTTTCAGAAATGCCAAGAGCCGTTGAACTGAACAGTAGAGGAATAGTCCTAAGTCCCGACATTGCAGTTACGCTTGATGCAACCTGTAGTGGGCGTTTCAAGCAAGCGGATTGCCACCACAATTTTGTGTTGCAAACAATAGATCAAAAAATCTGCCTATCGATGTTTTCAGACTTTTAACGAGTGCTCATGAATCCCGCACAGCAAGGGTTGTCACACTTTCGTCGCGCCATACTGGATGCCATTACCGCGGTCAAGGCCCACCAGCCACAGTCTTACCTTCATTTGGTCTATGCCCCCGAGCTGGCGGACCCACTTGAGCTTCTGGGTGAAAGCAAACGTGAAGTTGCATTGATAAAGCCAGCTATCCCCGATGTGGTCGGTTGGTCTGAAGATGCATGTGGGCGCCTCATCACGCTCGATTGTCGACGAGTCGCGGCATATTTTCTGGAAACGGATGCGGGCATGGACGACCCATTGATGGAGAGCAGCATTTCGCAGTCGTATGCAGAATCCCTGCTCGGCCAGCGGGTCAACATACTGCAGACCAATGATGATCCCGGACAGGCTGAGCGGGCGGTATGTGGCTGGATAGTCAGCCCCGAAACTGCCGCACAGATCAGTGTGCGCCTCAGTGCCTCCTCCATCGGCATGGGTATTCACCGGCGCAGATCCGGGGTGCGTTGGTACAACCCCGATTATCTGGAGGTGCTCTGGCCTACCCTCACCGCCACCCAGAAACAGGGCCTGCTGGGGCAGGGCGTGTGGATCGCCCATGATGGCAACGGCAGACTCAAGACATATGCATCTGAGCATGAAGCTGCATGGAATACATTGCCGCCCTCCGCTGTGCGACTGGACACCACGCAGTGGCTGCAACTGGAGAACGTGCCACTGGTGCAGCAACTGCTCCAGCAGTGGAAAAGCCTATGCCACGAAACTGCCCGCCCCCTCCAGCCGGACGCCCAGGAGCAGCTACACCAATGGGTGTACCGCGCACGAGAGATGGGACTCGATGGTGAAGACATCGCAGTCTATGCCATTACCGCCATGCAGATGCCAAGTCGCTTTGCAGAGGATGCCGAGTTGATTGCAGCAGTAAAAAACGCGGTGCAGCAGGGTGACAAACTCAGCCAGAGCCTGCCTGCCTTATTGGACCGTTATCGGGAAAAGCGCGCGCTGAAGCAGCCAGAAAACTAAATCGGTTGGGAGGGATAACAACATGATTTCAGGAAGAACAACATGCTTGATGAAGCAGCGGCAGAATACCAACAGCAAGTCGCCAACCACACCATCAACGCCATCGCCGGGGTGCCGCCACTGAGCGCCAAGGCTGCGTGCCAGGCCTGCCATCGTGCGGACTTGCAAATCCAGGTGGTCACGCCCTCGGTGGTTGCGCAAGCGCATGCACAAGCCTTGCGTGATGCCGGCTACGCTTGGGCATCGGGCTTCGATGCAGAGTTCGCCAGCATCAAACGCGAAGCGACCACGCCCGTCGCCCGCATTGCACGCGCCGGCTACATCAAACTGTACTTTGCGCACAATGAGCGCTGGGATGTCTGGCAAGTGATGGCCAACGGACTGACCCGCAAAATCATGCATCAGGTCAGTGTTAAGCAGTACGCCAAACTGCAAGACGGTTTTGTCAATGCTTCAGAACCCAAACAATGCTCGCGTGGCGGCGCCAATTTGCCGGCGCACCTCATCAGTATCGCTGGCGCCAAGAACATCGCCACCGTGTGGCTGGCCTATACGCCGCGTCTGTGGTCAGCCACCGTGCTCCAGCAGTATGCAGAGAATCCCTTGGTGGATGTGCCCGGCCCCGATGGCAAGCCGGCAGGCAAAAAGAAGCTCAGGGACTTGCGCGGACGTGAACTGCATCCTCAAAAAATCGTCATGCAAGGCGAGTTTCCCAAGACCGGATGCCTGCCGCTCAATGCGGCGTCGCTGCAGCACAACGTCGCAGACTTTGTGAAGGAGGCCAGCCCTGCGTATAAAAAGGCGTTTGAGCTGGCCTTGCGCCCGCTCGACAGCGCCCGCTTCGGACAAGCGCAAGCCCTTGAAAACGCCGTGCGTGCCGCTGAAAAAGTCGATCACCCGACCCTGTACGTCAACAAATCGCTCTTGCTCATGTTGCCGGATGACGTGGGCGTGATCGAGCAGTTGAACCACTTGCGCCTGTGTGCCGTGGAAGCGCAAAAGGCATGGGTAGCGGGCGCCCCAATCCCAATGGAACAGACCATGATGCATTACGCAGCTGGAAGTTGCGTTCCGCCTTGCACGTCGAAATGATCGAGCACTGGGTTTTTTCAGCAAAGCTCAGTTACCAGAAAGACCTGCGTAACGCCGGTGTCTATCGGGAACATCTGACGATTACCGAAGAAGAGTTGCAACAGATGCGTGCCCAGGAGCGTTCAACCGGAAAACCGTATTACCCGGCAGGTACCTCCATCACGGCCAACGGGAGTAATCCCGTGACATACCGGGTCACGCTGCCGGAAGCGCAAGTACAAAAAGGCTTGGAAGGCCTGGCAAGAGCCGACAGCCAATCGCGCATCGAGCGCTATCACGGCAAGCTGCGCATGGCTGAACTGAATCAGTTCCGTGACAAATTCAAGGCGGGTCTGGAGCAATGGCAAGCCCATATCGCCAAGTTTGACAGCGACTACGTGCAGTGGTTGACCGCTGCGCCGTTGGCCGTCACCGTGCGTCACGACTTCAATCAGCAGTTATCGCTCATCAAGCCCCAGGCCGCCCACGGTACAGCGCGGCAGCAGGTCGAGGAGTACCTCGACCACCTGGGCGCACAGGAAAAGATATGGGGTGGTGGTGCCATCACGCCCATCACCGTAAAAGAGCTAGCCAAAGCCTATGGCAAAGACCCTGAGGCACCGGCCACATGGATCGATAAAGCCATGCTGGAGCCGTGGGGGCTGTTCAGTGCCATCAAGAGCGATCCGGGCAAGCACAAGGACACGGCAGAAAAGATCAATGGACTGATAGGGGAGTTGCCCGAAGTCGTGAAAGAAGCCCTGCACGCCCGACATGAAAAGCATGAAGCGCATATTCATAGCCTGCTCCAGGTACAGCAGCAAGCCGCACAGTTGCAGGCCGTCATGCTGGACCCACAACGGGCCAAGCAACTAGGGGCCGCGCTGGCAACGCCGGAAAAAGTCATGCAGGCATTTGCTGTGCATATCCGCACTGCGGCCATCATGAACATCATGCTCAACCCCGGCGCAGAGCGGTATGTCACCATCGCTGTCAAACTGCCGACAGGGGAAACGCTTGATGCGATGGCAGCAGGCCTTCGTCCCAGAACCTTTGAAACCACTCTTGAGACCAAAAGCAGCACCAACCGCCAGACCCGCCGCCAAAGTCGCAACACGCTGCGCAAGCTCAGCGTCCACGACACCCCCGCGCTACAGCTTGCCGAGTTTCAGCCGCTGATGTTGACCGAGGCCAAACTGGCTGAACTCACCCGCCAAGCCATCCGTCAAGGCGAGGAGTTGGTGGACGTGGTGGCCGAAGGCACCTTGGGCAAACTATCGCGCAGCTTCAAGCTGCCCAAGTCCACGGCACTGCATCTGGTGCAGGAGCAAGCCAGTTTTGCCCTGGCCAGCAAGAAAGCCTTCTGGTCACGCCAGGGCGGTGTGGTGGCGATCGTGGGGTTCTTTCAGTGCCGGGCATTGCTTAGTGCATTGAGCAAACTCCCCGACGAAGAAGGCTATGCCTATGCCGATACCTTGATGTCCGTGATGGGCAGCAGTGCGGGCTTGTTCGAGGGTGGGTTTGGTTTGGCGGCTGCGGTGTTTGAAATCAAGGCATCTGGTAGCAAGCTGGTGTTGGCCAGCCGCATTGCGGCGGCGGCATCACTGCGTTTGGTGGCGGGGATTGCTGGGGCTGCGAGTTCGGGGTTTGATGCTATTGCTGCGTTTGCTAAATACCACTCACGTTTGGTGAGGGGAGACTTAGAAGCGGGGACTATGTATAGAAACGGAGGTATTTTGTTCTTGGCTTCTAACATTACATTGTTAGGCGGTACTACCATTGCCTTCGCGAACGCCACGGTTGCCCGCTTTGCTATTTCGCGGCTGGTAGTCACTCGCCTTGGTGGTGCAGCAGCGGCTGAATTACTGGGAGCGTCGCTCACAGGCATTGGCATTGTAGCGGGGGTCTTGGGTTTTGCAGCCATGCTGTATGCAGAGAGTCTGGAAGATGACCTCAATGAAGTCTTCCTCAAGCGCAGCTACTGGGGAAACGGTGAGCGCGGCGAAGGCAAGTTCGCAGCCTCCGAAGAGCCACAAGACAAGAGCGATGCGGAAGCCATGATTCGCTGGGCACAGCGTGGTTTGGCCGCCGAGGTCGACGGTTTCAATGCCCTTTCCGTCGGGGTCAAAGCCACGCTCACATGGCACACCAACTATGTCAGTGCCAACGTGCTGGAGGCTCGCATCGAAGCCAGTGCGGGTGACGAAAACCATCGCGTAACCTATAAGCTGATACCTTCTCCCGCCAGCGCACTTCCACAAACAGATGGCGCAGCCCCCATGACGCTAGATAAAGATAGCGGGCACTACGTATTTAGCCTCAAGCTGCCGCTAGGCGCGCCGTCATGGAAAGCCGCAGAGTCTGTGCGGTTTACCTATACGATATATGACCTTCGTACTCGGGTGCCCATCGTGCAAGATACCTTGGAAGTCAAGCGTGGCTGACCCGATACTAACTATTTTATGAGTAAAGATGATGAGCAAGGGTGACCGCAAAGCCGCACGCATTGCGCAGCGTGCGCAACAAGAAGGTGCCCAAGGTAAGCCCTATGGTTCCTTCGAACCAGATGGCGCAGCCGCCCATGAGAGTGACTTTGTGCTATACGACTGGACGGGGCAAGCTGCCAGCGACGCATTTTTTGCTTTGCATAACGAGGCTGCTTTTAAGGGTTTGGGCACTGATGCAGTGCTGCTGCCACCGCACAGCTTGAGCGTGAGCCGCACCCCTAATACAAGTGCCTCGGTCATCGAAGCCTATCCGCATGGGCTGGCTTACGCCGATCAGATCGCAGGAATCGTGGGAATGGCGGCATTTGGTGCATTAATGTTTTCGCCACTTGCTGGTATATATATTTACGATTCAATTGTGAGATTTAACCAATTCGGAATTTTTTCAACATTATTTGGATGGATATGTTTGGTCTTTAGTACAAGCATTCTTTATTTCCTTATCCGTTGGGACATCACCGGCTATCGCTACGCCCCTGTACTCTTTGATCGTGCCGCAGGGAAGGTGCATGTGTTCTTTGATCAAACGCTGCTGTTTCGCTGGCTACCGCTGTGGGGTGGCGGCAAGTATGAAATCCAGACCTACGACTGGTCTTGCATACGCGGCCAAGTGACGCGCTCTCGCGTGGTCACTGGGAACACCGCACAAGAACTCGCTTCGCTTTCTTGTGTGGTAGTGCAAAGCCCACAAGATCCCACGGTGGTAGCCCAGTTTGAAGTGGGCGGCAGCACCAATGCGCTGGCGGTGCAGCTACTGCTAGACCGCTGGGAACATGTGCGCCGCTTCATGGAACACGAGGGTCCGTTGTTTGTGCAAGATGACGGCCCGTATGTACCGCCGGCTACACAGTCATTGTGGGGCGCATTGTGCTGGGGCCAACCGCTCATTGGTCCGGGACGACATGCGCCGAGTGTTGGCATGGTGCTGGCGCAAATGTTTACTGCGTGTTTTGTATGGTTCACCGTTCCGTTTGGGCTGGTGGGTTGGGTGTGCTTTCACATCAAAGACAAACCAAAATGGCCTGCAGAAATTCTAGCGAGCGTGGGAGGTAACCCACTTAGCGGGAAAGACCTGGAGGCTTGGCGCGGTGTGGTGCAAGCATCCAAACATGAGTCTGGCAATCAAAAAGCTCGTAGTTGATTTGCACTGCAAATTTTCTTGGCCAGAAGGCGAAAAATTTGATGAGTAAAAAACGATGAGCAAGGGTGACCGCAAAGCCGCACGCATTGCACAGCGTGCGCAACAAGAAGGTGCGCAAGGTAAGCCCTATGGTTCGTTCGAACCCGATGGCCCAGATGTCCATGAGAGTGACTTCGTGTTGTATGACTGGACGGGGCAAGCCGCTAGTGACGCATTTTTTGCTCTGCATAACGAGCCTGCCTTCAAGGGGTTGGGCAATGATGCGGTGCTGCTGCCACCGCACAGCTTGAGCGTGAGCCGTACACCTAATACAAGCGGCTCGGTCATCGAGGCCTATCCGCATGGGTTGGCTTACACCGATCAAATTGCGGGGATTGTGGGGGCGATGGCTTTTATGGCTTTGTTCATGTTTTTGCCAGCCTTCTTACTTATGTGTCACCTTCTTATCTCTATTCATCAAAACGGAAATTTGGGTATTGGAATTCAGTTACTCGGAGTGGTAATGCTTCTTTTTGGTGGAACTATTCTCTACTTTTCTTTCCGTTGGGACATCACCGGCTACCGCTACGCCCCTGTACTCTTTGATCGTGCCGCAGGGAAGGTGCATGTGTTCTTTGATCAAACGCTGCTGTTTCGCTGGCTACCGCTGTGGGGTGGTGGCAAGTATGAAATCCAGACCTACGACTGGTCTTGCATACGCGGCCAAGTGACGCGCTCTCGTGTGTTCACTGGGAACACCGCACAAGAACTCGCTTCGCTTTCTTGTGTGGTGGTGCGAGGTCCACAAGATCCCACGGTGGTAGCCCAGTTCGAAGTGGGTGGCAGCACCAATGCGCTGGCGGTGCAGTTACTGCTAGACCGCTGGGAACATGTGCGCCGCTTCATGGAACATGAAGGGCCGCTGTTTGTGCAAGATGACGGGCCGTATGTTCCACCGGCTACGCAGTCATTGTGGGGAGCATTGTGTTGGGGCCAACCGCTCATTGGTCCGGGACGACATGCGCCGAGTGTCGGCATGGTGTTGGCGCAAATCTTTACGGCGTTTTTTATATGGTTCACCGTTCCATTTGGGCTAGTGGGTTGGTTGTGCTTCCATATCAAAGACAAACCAAAATGGCCTGCGGAAATTCTGGCAAGCGTCGGGGGCAACCCACTCACCGGGAAAGACCTGGAGGCTTGGCGCGGTGTGGTGCCTGCATCCAAACATGAGTCTGGCAATCAAAAAGCTCGTAGTTGATTTGCACTGCAAATTTTCTTGGCCAGAAGGCGAAAAATTTGATGAGTAAAAACCGATGAGCAAGGGTGACCGCAAAGCCGTACGCATTGCACAGTGTGCGCAACAAGAAGGTGCGCAAGGTAAGCCCTATGGTTCGTTCAAGCCAGATGGGTCAGCCGCTCATGAGAGTGACTTTGTGCTGTACGACTGGACAGGACAAGCCGCCAGTGACGCATTTTTTGCTCTGCATAACGAGCCTGCATTTAAAGGCTTAGGTAATGATGCGGTACTACTGCCTCCGCACAGCTTGAGCGTGAGCCGCAACCCTAATACAAGCGGCTCGGTCATCGAAGCTTATCCGCATGGCTTGGCCTATGTTGATCGGATTGCAGGGATGGTGGGAGTGGGAGCGTTTAGTGCATTAATGTTTTCGCCACTCTTCTTACTTATGTGTCACCTTCTTATCACTATTCATAACAATGGAATGTTCGGCTTTGGAATTCAGCTATTCGGATTGTTGACGATTCTCTTCGGTGGAACTGTTCTCTACTTTTCTTTCCGCTGGGACATCACCGGCTACCGCTACGCCCCTGTACTCTTTGACCGTGCCGCCGGCAAAGTGCATGTGTTCTTTGATCAAATGCTGTTGTTTCGCTGGCTACCGCTATGGGGTGGCGGCAAGTATGAAATTCAGACCTACGACTGGTCTTGCATACGCGGCCAAGTGACGCGCTCTCGTGTGTTCACTGGGAACACCGCACAAGAACTCGCTTCGCTCTCTTGTGTGGTGGTGCGAGGTCCACAAGATCCCACGGTGGTAGCCCAGTTCGAAGTGGGTGGCAGCACCAATGCGCTGGCGGTGCAGTTACTGCTAGACCGCTGGGAACATGTGCGCCGCTTCATGGAACATGAAGGGCCGCTGTTTGTGCAAGATGACGGGCCGTATGTTCCACCGGCTACGCAGTCATTGTGGGGAGCATTGTGTTGGGGCCAACCGCTCATTGGTCCGGGACGACATGCGCCGAGTGTCGGCATGGTGTTGGCGCAAATCTTTACGGCGTTTTTTATATGGTTCACCGTTCCATTTGGGCTAGTGGGTTGGTTGTGCTTCCATATCAAAGACAAACCAAAATGGCCTGCGGAAATTCTGGCAAGCGTCGGGGGCAACCCACTCACCGGGAAAGACCTGGACGCTTGGCGCGGTGTGGTGCCAGCATCCAAACATGAGTCTGGCAATCAAAAAGCTCGTAGTTGATTTGCACTGCAAATTTTCTTGGCCAGAAGGCGAAAAATTTGATGAGTAAAAAACGATGAGCAAGGGTGACCGCAAAGCCGCACGCATTGCCCAGCGTGCGCAACAGGAAGGTGCACAAGGTAAGCCCTATGGCTCGTTCGAGCCAGATGGTGCAGCCGCCCATGAGAGTGACTTTGTGCTGTACGACTGGACAGGGCAAGCCGCCAGTGACACATTTTTTGCGCTGCATAACGAGCCTGCCTTTAAGGGTTTGGGCACTGAGTCCGTGCTGCTGCCCCCGCACAGCTTGGGCGTAAGTCGCACCCCCAATGCAAGCGGCTCGGTCATCGAAGCTTATCCGCATGGATTGGCTTACACCGATCAGATCGCGGGGATGGTGGGAATGGCAGCGTTTGGTGCATTGTTGTCTTCTCCTATTATTTTTCTCGGCATTTATGAATCTATCGCAAGACTAGGCTCTCTTGGATGGTTCTGGGGATTTTTGATAATGTGCCTGAATGCATTTAGTACAGTAGTTCTTTACTTTCTGATTCGTTGGGACATCACCGGCTACCGCTACGCCCCTGTACTCTTTGACCGTGCCGCCGGCAAAGTGCATGTGTTCTTTGACCAAACACTGTTGTTTCGCTGGCTACCGCTATGGGGTGGTGGTGGAATAGCCCCTTGAATCTCAGGACACGAAGACTCTCTTAAAATAGAGGATAGTCTTATGACCAGTTTTACGACTAGGCAAACCGTGGAGCACATCGAGATTCTGACCGAGCCGGAGCGTCGCAGAAGACGCACGCCCCAAGAAAAAATAGCCATCGTCCAGGAGACCTTGGCTCCTGGAGCTTCCGTATCAGCCGTTGCCAGGCGACACGGGGTGAACGCGAACCAGGTGTTTGGTTGGCGCAAGCAGTACCAGGAAGGCAGTCTGACCGCCGTCAAGGCTGGCGAGACGGTAGTCCCGGCCTCGGAGCTGGCCGCGGCCATCAAGGAAATCAAAGAACTGCAGCGGCTGTTGGGCAAGAAGACCATGGAGAACGAGATTCTGCGCGAGGCCGTCGAATGGGGCCGGTCAAAAAACCTGATTGCGCGCTCGCCCTTGCTGCCGGAGGACGACCAATGAAAGTGGTCTGTGACGTTCTCGGTGTGGCGCGCTCTGCAGTGGCAGTAAAACGAGCCCGGAGCCCGGAATGGCGAGATGGCCGTAGTGCTCGCAAAGTCGGCGACAGCGGCTTGCTCGAAGAGATTGAGCTGTATGTCGCGAGCTTGCCGAGCTATGGCTATCGCCGCATCTGGGCTTTGCTGCGACGTAGCCGGGAATCTCTGGGGCAAGCGTGCGTGAACCATAAGCGGGTCTATCGCGTCATGCGAGAGCACGCGTTGCTGCTGCGCCGACCTGGTGTGAGACGCGACAATCGACGCCACGATGGTCGCGTAGCGGTCAAGCAAAGTAATGCGCGCTGGTGTTCGGACGGCTTCGAATTCCGTTGTGATGACGGGGCTGCATTGAGAGTGACGTTTGCACTGGATTGTTGTGACCGTGAAGCCATCAGCTGGGCGGCCACTACCGGTGGGCATAGCGGGGATGTCGTGCGCGACGTGATGCTGGCCGCCGTGGAGCAGAGGTTTGGAAGCACGCAGACTCCACAGGTGATTGAATGGCTCAGCGACAACGGCTCGGCCTACATCGACCATCGCACACGCAGCTTCGCTCGCGAGCTGGGATTGGAGCCCTTGACCACGCCCGTGCGCTCGCCACAGAGTAACGGCATGGCGGAGCGGTTCGTAAAAACGATGAAGCATGATTACATCGCCTTCATGGACAAGCCCGATGTGCCTACGGCGCTCACGCATCTGGCCTCTGCCTTCGAGCAATACAATGAGCGCCATCCGCACAAGGCCCTGAAATACCGCTCGCCTCGCGAGTTCAGACGGGCTGCAGCATCAGTAACTTAACGATGTCTGAGTGTCCTGAATTGCGGGGGCAACTACAGGTGGCAAGTATGAAATCCAGACCTACGACTGGTCTTGCATACGCGGCCAAGTGACGCGCTCTCGTGTGTTCACTGGGAACACCGCACAAGAACTCGCTTCGCTCTCTTGTGTGGTGGTACGAGGTCCACAAGATCCCACAGTGGTAGCCCAGTTCGAAGTGGGCGGCAGCACCAATGCGCTGGCGGTGCAGTTACTGCTAGACCGCTGGGAACATGTGCGCCGCTTCATGGAACATGAAGGGCCGCTGTTTGTGCAAGATGACGGGCCGTATGTTCCACCGGCTACGCAGTCATTGTGGGGCGCTTTGTGCTGGGGCCAACCGCTTATTGGTCCAGGACGACATGCGCCGAGTGTCGGCATGGTGTTGGCGCAATTATTTACGGCGTGCTTTGTGTGGTTCACCGTTCCGTTTGGGCTGGTGGGTTGGGTGTGCTTTCACATCAAAGACAAACCTAAATGGCCTGCAGAAATTCTAGCGAGCGTGGGAGGTAACCCACTTAGCGGGAAAGACCTGGCGGCTTGGCGCGGGGTGGTGCCTGCATCCAAAGATGAGTCTGGCAATCAAAAAGCTCGTAGTTGATTTGCACTGCAAATTGCCCTGGCCGGCAGCCGCGAAATATGATGAGTAAAAAACGATGAGCAAGGGCGATCGCAAAGCCGCACGCATTGCACAGCGTGCGCAACAAGAAGGTGCGCAAGGTAAGCCCTATGGTTCGTTCAAGCCAGATGGGTCAGCCGCTCATGAGAGTGACTTTGTGCTGTATGACTGGACAGGGCAAGCTGCCAGCGATGCATTTTTTGCTCTGCGTAATGATCCTGCTTTTAAAGGCTTTGGCACCGATGCAGTACTACTGCCCCCGCACAGTTTGAGTGTGAGTCGCGCACCCCATACAGGTGGCTTGGCAATGGAAGCCTATCCGCATGGTTTGGCTTACGCCGATCAGATTGCAGGTGGGCTAGGCATGGCGGCGTTTGGTGCATTATTTATGGGCTTACCAATTCTTTCAGTGGGAATACAAGGGCTCCCGTGGTTATTTAGCCAGATTGGCCAGGGTGGTTTGGGCAGCGGTTTCGCATTTGGATTGTCGTTTTGTTTGTTTGTATTCTGTGTGTTAATGGTCTGGTTCCTTATCCGCTGGGACATCACCGGCTACCGCTACGCCCCTGTACTCTTTGACCGTGCCGCAGGGAAGGTGCATGTGTTCTTTGATCAAACGCTGCTGTTTCGCTGGCTACCGCTATGGGGTGGTGGCAAGTATGAAATTCAGACCTACGACTGGTCTTGCATACGCGGCCAAGTGACACGCTCTCGCGTGGTCACAGGTAATGTCGCCCAAGAACTCGCTTCGCTTTCTTGTGTGGTAGTGCAAAGCCCACAAGATCCCACGGTGATAGGCCAGTTCGAAGTGGGCGGCAGCACCAATGCGCTGGCGGTGCAGTTACTGCTAGACCGCTGGGAACATGTGCGCCGCTTCATGGAACATGAAGGGCCGTTGTTTGTGCAAGATGACGGGCCGTATATTCCACCGGCTACGCAGTCATTGTGGGGAGCATTGTGTTGGGGCCAACCGCTCATTGGTCCGGGACGACATGCGCCGAGTGTCGGCATGGTGCTGGCGCAAATCTTTACGGCGTTTTTTATATGGTTCACCGTTCCATTTGGGCTGGTGGGTTGGTTGTGCTTTCACATCAAAGACAAGCCAAAATGGCCTGCGGAAATTCTGGCAAGCGTCGGGGGCAACCCACTCACCGGGAAAGACCTGGAGGCTTGGCGCGGTGTGGTGCCTGCATCCACGCTTGAGTCAGGCAATCAAAAAACGCGTAGTTGATTCGCATGGTTGTGCTTCCACATCAGAGACAACCCTAAATGGCGCGCAGAAATCCTGGTAAGCGTAAGCCAGCCTGAAAATATAAACAATTTAAATCATTTGCGCATTTCAGTTGAAACCGATCCGTGTGTAGCACGAACCGGTGCTTTGCGCATTTTCAGCGCGGCGGATCGCGGAAGGGATTGTGTTCGTTCAGCTCGGAAATATAGCCATCGATGCCATTGCTTTCGCGCGACAGGAAATGCTCCACCGCATCGTAGAACCCCGGATGCGCCAGCCAGTGCGCCGACCAGGTTTTCTGCGGCAGAAAACCGCGCGCCATCTTGTGCTCGCCCTGGGCGCCGCCTTCGAACCAGGTGATCTTCTCGGCGATGCAGAATTCCAGCGGCTGGTAATACGCCGTCTCGAAATGCAGGCAGGGTACGTGTTCCAGCGCGCCCCAGTAGCGGCCATAGAGCGTGTCGTCGTCATGCACGGTGAGCGAAGAGGCAATCGGCTGCTCGCCGCGCAGGGCCACCGTCAGCAGCAGATGCTGCGGCATGGTCTGGCCGATGCGGCGGAAGAAATCCAGGTTCAGGTAGGGCGTGGAATAGTGCGCCGCATAGGTGTGCCGGTAGCAGCGATTGAAGAAGCGCCAGTGCGCCTCGGTGATCTCGGCTCCGCGCAGCCAGACGAAGCGCACGCCTTGCTCGGCCACCTTGCGCCGTTCGGCCAGGATGTTCTTGCGCTTCTTGCGGTCCAGCGTGTCGACGAATTCCGCAAAATCGCCATAACCTTCATTGTGCCAGTGGAACTGCACGCCACTGCGCAGCAGGAAACCGTCGTCCGCCAGCTGCTGCGCCTGTTCCGGCGGGGGATACAGAATGTGCGTGGAGGAAACTTCATTTCGCTCTTGCAGCGCCCGTAGCGCGGCCACCAGCGCGCCGCGTGCGGTCTCGTCGATGGCCATCAGGCGCGCGCCGCGTACCGGCGTAAAGGGGATGGCCGAGAGCAGCTTGGGGTAGTAGTCCACGCCATGCCGCTGGTAAGCCTCGGCCCAGGCCCAGTCGAAGACGTATTCGCCGTAAGAGTGGAACTTGCGGTACAGGGGCAGGGCGGCCACCAGTTGTTCTTGTTGTGCATCGCCCTGCCACAGTGTCAGGTAATGCGGCTCCCAGCCGGATTCGGGACTGGCGCTGCCGCTCTCATGCAGCGCATGCAGGAAGGCATAGGAGAGGAAGGGATTGCCCTCGGCCTGGGACGCCACCAGGGCATCCCAGCGCTGTTGGCCGATCTCGGCCAGAGAAGAAACGATTCGCGTGCGATAATCCATGGACTGCGAGTGACCTGCGAAAGTTGGCGCGGCCCTCGGCCCCGCTGGAACAGGCATTCTACGCAAAATGAACAGAACGCGTCGCCGCCATGGCGATGTCCACGGAGTCCCGAACACGCTATGCAAAGCCCCTTCTTCAATCTCTACAGCCACGGTTTCGCCCGCGTCGCAGTGGCGGTGCCGGACTGCAAGGTGGCCGATCCCGGCTTCAACGCCGAGCGCACCATCGCCCTGGCCGAACAGGCCGCCGCCCGTGGTGCTGCCCTGGTGTCCTTCCCCGAACTGGGCCTGTCGGCCTACAGCTGCGAAGACCTGTTCCAGCAGCGTGCCTTGCTGGAAGCGTCCCTGCAGGCCCTGCAATCGGTGCTGGAAGCGTCCATGCGCATCTGCGCCGCGCTCGTCGTGGGCATGCCCCTGAAGGTCGATCACCAGCTTTACAACTGCGCCGTGGTGGTCCATAACGGCCGCATCATGGGCGTGGTGCCCAAGAGCTACCTGCCCAACTACAGCGAATTCTACGAAGCGCGCCAGTTCAGCAGCGCCGATTGCGCCGTCACGCGCCGCACGCGTCTGTTGGGGCAGGATGTGGACTTCGGCAGCCATCTGCTGTTCGAGATCGGCAATATCCCCGACTTCCGTTTCCACATCGAAATCTGCGAAGACGTCTGGGTGCCGGTCCCGCCGTCTTCCTTCGCGGCGCTGGCCGGGGCCACCGTGCTGGTGAACCTGTCGGCTTCCAATATCGTGGTGGGCAAGGCGGGGTATCGCCATCAGCTGGTGTCGCAGCAATCGGCGCGCTGCCTGGCGGCGTATCTGTATTCCTCGGCCGGCAATGGAGAATCGACCACCGACCTGGCCTGGGATGGCCAGGCACTCATCTGCGAGAACGGCGAACTGCTGGCCGAGTCCGAGCGCTTCGCCGAAGGCGGTCACGTGATCTATGCCGATGTCGACCTGGAACGCCTCTCGCGTGAGCGCATCCACCAGACCACCTTCGGCCAGTCGGTGCGTCGTCATGCAGAAGAAGTACGTCGCTTCGAGGTGGTCCGCTTCGATGTGCAGATTCCGGTGGAGCAGGCATTGCCGCTGCAGCGCAGGGTGGCGCGTTTCCCGTATGTGCCGGCCAATGCCGAACAGCGCGAACTGCGCTGTCGCGAGGTCTACAACATCCAGGTGCAGGCGCTGGTGCAGCGGCTGTCCTCGTCGGGGTTGAAGAAGGTGGTCATCGGTGTGTCGGGCGGGCTCGATTCGACGCACGCGCTGCTGGTCTGCGCCAAGGCCATGGACAAGCTGGGCCTGCCGCGTTCCAACATCCTGGCCTACACCATGCCCGGCTTTGCCACCAGCAGCCGCACGCTGGTGCAGGCGCATCAGCTGATGGCACAGGTCGGCTGCGCGGCGCAGGAAATCGATATCCGTCCCAGCTGCGAACAGATGTTGAAAGACCTCGGCCACCCGTATTCGCGCGGCGAGCCGGTCTATGACATCACCTTCGAAAACGTGCAGGCCGGCGAGCGCACCAATCACCTGTTCCGCCTGGCCAACCATCATGGCGCCATCGTCATCGGCACGGGCGACCTGTCCGAACTGGCGCTGGGCTGGTGCACCTATGGCGTGGGCGATCACATGTCGCACTACAACGTCAATGCCAGCGTGCCCAAGACTTTGATTACCCACCTGGTGCGCTGGGTGGCCGAATCGGGTTCGCTGGAACTGAAGCAGCCGGAAGTGCTGATCCACATCCTGGAAACCGAGATCAGCCCGGAACTGGTGCCGGGCGCCTCGGACGGCGAGCCGGGCCAGCGCACGCAGGACTTCATCGGCCCCTACGAGCTGCAGGATTTCAATCTCTACTACATCCTGCGCTATGGCTTCGCGCCGGCGAAGGTGGCCTTCCTGGCGCACAGCGCCTGGCAGGACCGTACGCTCGGCCACTGGCCCGAGGGATTGCACGGCCCGCGCAACCAGTACAGCTTGCCGCAGATCAAGAAAAACCTGGGCATCTTCGTCTATCGCTTCTTCAAGACCAGCCAGTTCAAGCGCTCCTGCGTGCCCAATGCCCCCAAGGTCGGTACCGGCGGCTCGCTCTCGCCGCGCGGGGATTGGCGTGCGCCCAGTGATGGCGAGGCCACCGTCTGGCTCAGGGATCTGGAGCGTATTCCCGATCTGGAGGGCTGAAAGCGGCTTTTTATGGTCCAGCCTGTCCAATAAGGTTGAAAGCTGTCCGAGCCTGATTGACAATGTGCAAGTGGGCAGGGTGCCACGGCCCTGCCAGTAAAAAAACAACAATCCTTACCCGCTATTCAACAGATCAACAGATCGTTTCTTTACGACATACCAAGAGAGGAATTGCCATGAAACAAGTGACCGCCATCATCAAACCGTTCAAGCTGGACGAGGTGCGTGAATCCCTCGCCGAAGTCGGCGTCACGGGCCTGACGGTCACCGAAGTGAAAGGCTTCGGTCGCCAGAAGGGCCACACCGAACTCTATCGCGGTGCCGAATACGTGGTCGATTTCCTGCCCAAGGTCAAGATCGAGGTCGTGGTGGATGACAATGTGGTCGAGCAGGCCGTGGATGCCATCATCAAGGCCGCCCGCACCGGCAAGATCGGCGACGGCAAGATCTTCGTGCAGGAAGTGGAACAGGTGATCCGTATCCGTACCGGCGAAACCGGGCCGGATGCCGTCTGATCCAGACCTGCTGAGTGCAGCATCAAAAACCGGCCGCTGGCCGGTTTTTTTACGTCCCCGGTCGGCCGCCGAGGTGTTGCAGCGTGTTGCCCGGCACTGTCCCACGCTGCGCCAGACTGACACAGCGTGACAAGGCAATGGCCCGAAGCGCCGCGCCAGGCGGGCCTTTGGCGGCTGGCATGCGATTTGCCATCTGGAGGGATGAACGCCCGCTGCGGCCCGGATCGCGGCGGGATTTCAACCATAACCAACGGAGACGACATGAACCTGGCAGACATCAGCAAACTCGGCGTACGCGATCCCTTCAAGCAACGTTACGACAACTTCATCGGTGGCAAATTCGTGCCGCCGGTCAAGGGGGAATACTTCGAGAACATCAGCCCGGTGATCGGACGCGCCTTCTGTGAAGTGGCCCGTTCCAGCGCCGAAGACGTGGAACTGGCGCTGGATGCCGCGCACGCCGCCAAGAAGAGCTGGGGCAAGACTTCCCCGGCCGAGCGCGCCAATGTGCTGCTCAAGATCGCCGACCGCATGGAAGCCAACCTGGAGCTGCTGGCCACCGCCGAAACCCTGGACAACGGCAAGCCCATCCGCGAAACCATGGCCGCCGACATTCCGCTGGCCATCGACCACTTCCGCTATTTCGCCGCTGCCGTGCGCACCCAGGAAGGCAGCATCTGCCCCATCGACAGCGACACCTACGCCTACCACTTCCATGAGCCGCTGGGCGTGGTCGGCCAGATCATCCCCTGGAACTTCCCCATCCTGATGGCGGTGTGGAAGCTGGCCCCGGCGCTGGCGGCCGGCAACTGCGTGGTGTTGAAGCCTGCTGAACAGACGCCCGCCTCCATCATGGTCCTGATCGAACTGATCGCCGACCTGATCCCGCCCGGCGTGGTCAATATCGTGCAGGGCTTCGGCGTAGAAGCCGGCAAGCCGCTGGCCTCCAACAAGCGCATCGCCAAGATCGCCTTCACCGGCGAGACCACCACCGGCCGCCTGATCATGCAATACGCTTCGCAGAACCTGATCCCGGTGACCCTGGAGCTGGGCGGCAAGTCGCCCAACATCTTCTTTGCCGATGTGCTGGACAAGGATGACGAATTCTTCGACAAGGCGCTCGAAGGCTTCGCCATGTTCGCGCTGAACCAGGGCGAGGTCTGCACCTGCCCCTCGCGCGTGCTGGTGCAGGAATCGGTCTACGAGCGCTTCATCGAACGTGCCTTGAAGCGCGTGGCCGCCATCAAGCAGGGCAATCCGCTGGACAAGAGCACCATGATCGGCGCGCAGGCCTCGCAGGAACAGCTGGAAAAGATCCTCTCCTACATCGACATCGGCAAGCAGGAAGGCGCCAAGGTGCTGGCCGGCGGCGGACGGGAAGAACTGGGCGGCGACCTGGCCTCGGGCTACTACGTCAAGCCGACGGTCTTCCAGGGCAACAACAAGATGCGCATCTTCCAGGAAGAAATCTTCGGCCCCGTGGTGTCGGTGACCACCTTCAAGGATGAGGAAGAAGCCCTGGCCATCGCCAATGACACCCTGTACGGCCTGGGCGCTGGCCTGTGGACCCGCGATGGCACCCGTGCCTTCCGCATGGGGCGCGAAATCCAGGCCGGTCGCGTGTGGACCAACTGCTATCACCTGTATCCGGCGCATGCGGCCTTCGGCGGCTACAAGCAATCCGGCATCGGCCGCGAGAACCACAAGATGATGCTGGACCACTACCAGCAGACCAAGAACCTCCTGGTCAGCTACAGCCCCAAGGCGCTGGGCTTCTTCTGATCGCGTGATCCTTGTCTGACTCCTTGCAGCAAGGCAGCTTCGGCGCCGGTCCGCTTCCCCCGCGGCCGGCGCCGTTTTTTTTTGCAGATCCAACAGGAGAGCGGCGATGAATGCATTGCCCAGGGTGACGGCCACCGAGGCCACGGTGGAGTTGCTGCGCCAGTTGAAGGCGCGGCATGGCGAGCTGATCTTCTTCCAGTCCGGTGGCTGCTGCGATGGCAGTGCGCCGATGTGCTATCCGGCCGGCGACTTCACGCTGGGCGATACCGATGTGCATCTTGGCCAGATCGATGGCGTGCCGTTCTACATCGGCGCTGACCAGTTCGACTACTGGAAACACACGCAACTGATCATCGATGTGGTCAATGGCAACGGCGGCATGTTCTCGCTGGAGAACGGCAGCGGCAAGCGCTTCCTGACGCGCTCAAGGTTGTTCACCGATGAGGAATATGACGCTCTCGCGCCGCTCAGTGCCCGCGTGACTTGAAGCGCCGATAGAGCGTATTGCGCGACACCCCCAGCGCCTTGGCGGCGGCACTGACGTTGCCGTCATGGCTGCGCAGGGCGCGCTCGATGGCGGCCCATTCGCTGTCGTGCATGGTCAGCGATTTTTCGCGTTTTTCTTCATATGCCGTTTGGGCAGGCAGCGCGCAAGCCGCCTGCACCGGCGCTGCCTCTTCCAGAAAGTCATCTGGCAGGTGTTCCACCCCAATCCAGGCCTCACCCTCGGCCATGGCCAGCGCCGTGCGGATCAGGTTGGACAGTTGCCGCAGATTGCCCGGCCAGCGGCTGGATTGCAGCAATGCCAGGGCCTGGGCATCAAAACGCGGCGCATCGGGGCCGCCTTCCTGTTCCAGGATGCGGTCGATCAATGCACTCAGGTCGCTGCGCTCGCGCAAGGCGGGCAGCTTTACCTGCAAGCCGTTGATGCGGTAGTACAGGTCTTCGCGGAAGGTATGGCGCGCGGCCATGTCGCGCAGTGGCTGGTTGGTCGCGCAGACCAGCGCAAAGTCCACCGGGATGACGCGCTGGCTGCCCAGCGGCGTTACGGCGCGTTCCTGCAAGACCCGCAGCAGACGGCCTTGCAGGGCCAGCGGCATGTCGCCGATCTCATCGAGGAAGAGGGTGCCGCCCTGGGCCTGTGCGATCTTGCCCAACGCGCCCTTGCGGCGTGCGCCGGTGAAGGCGCCGTCTTCATAGCCGAACAGTTCGGCCTCGATCAGGTTCTCGGGAATGGCCGAACAATTGACCGCCACGAAGGGCGCTGCGCCACCACGGGTCTGCGCGGCCCGGAAGCGCGCGCTCTCGCGATGGATGGCCTGGGCCAGCCATTCCTTGCCGGTGCCGGTTTCGCCGGTGATGAGGACAGGGATGTCGCGGTCGATCACCTTGCGCAACTTGGCGATGAGGGCGCTCATGCGGGCGTCGCCCGTATCGAGCGCCTGCAGGCCCGGCCGGGTCTGGCCCGGATGCGGGCGCGCGGCCGGTGCCGGGCGCGCAGCGGGGATGGCGTGCGGCGTATCGATGACAGCTTCGCGCGCATTCTGGAAATGCTGGTCGCGCAACCGCAGTTCGGCGCGGCCATGGATGCGGATGCCATTGTGCAGGCACAGCTCCAGCAAGCCCGAGGCAGCCTTGCGGTGGTGCTCGAACAGCAGCGACAGCGGCACCCCGAAGAGGGACGCAAAGGTATGCGATTGCAGCGCCGAGAGCGTCAGCCCGAGCTGGAACTGGGCACTGCGGTTGGCCGCCAGGAAACGCCCGCCGGGCGTGAAGCTGACGATGCCTTCGACCAGCGTGCCGACGAATTCGGCGCGGCTGTGGAAGTGCAGGGTGATGCAATCGGGGAAGCTGCCGGCCAGCAGATGATTTTCGATCATCTGGGCCGACATGCGCACCAGCGCCATGGTGTGCTTGTGAAAGCTGCCGCATTCGCCGGAGACGTCCAGCACCCCCAGCACCTGGCCGCGATGGTCGAAGATGGGAGCGGCCGAACAGGTCAGGAAGCGGTTGGCGTCCAGATAGTGCTGCTGGGCATGCACGGTGGTCGGCTTCTGTTCGAACAGGGCGGTGCCGATGGCATTGGTGCCGCGCAACTGTTCGGACCAGCGACTGCCCGCACCCAGCGCCACGCGGTCGGCCTTGGCGAGGAAATCGCTGTCGCCCAGGGTGTGCAGGATGGTGCCTTCGGCGTCCGACAGGATCACCATGCTGTGGGTATTGCGGATCTGGTCGTAGAGGGTTTCCATGACCGGGCGGGCGTGGCCGGAGAGGGTCTGGTTGGCTTCCAGCGTCTGCGCCAGGTCGGCGCGCGAGAGCGAGTCCAGATCGGGCCGCTGGCCGCGCGTGATGCCGTAGGACGAACTGCGCTGGTGCGAGCGTTCGATGGCCTGCAGATCCGGCATGCCCTCGGCACTGGCCTGCACCAGCGGCGAGGCGCCCAGCAATGCGCCGGCACCGGGCCGGTTTGCCTGGTATTGCATCCTTGTCTCCTTGGGACCTCTGGCGGTCCTTGTTCCCCCTTGATGGTCGCTTTCTTCGCTGTCGGGAAGCTGAGGGTGAACTAGCATAACCGATTAATGCGGCAGCCGGACAAATTGAAACAGCATTTGCAGTAGCCTCAAAGTGAAGGCAAAATACTGTTTATATATACAGTATCGTTGAGCTTGCCTTTGGCCTCCTTCCCCAAATTTCCGCAGGGCATTGCCCGGCCTTTTCCGGACCAGCCGGCGCCTTCCGGCGAGGACGACGCCACGCTCACGCCGGAAAGCTTCGTCCATCGCAGCCAGGTCGCCCGGAAGGGCCGGGGTGCCGTCACCAACCTGCGCGGGCGTTACGAATCGGTGGCGCGGGAAGAGTTCGACGATGGCTGGCAGGCCATCGGTTTTCCTGCTACGGGGGAACTTGTGGAGGAGCTTGGAGAGGAAGACGAAGCCCCGCGCCTGAAGACCATCGTCACCGAGGAAGACGCCAGGTCCATCATCAGCCGCAACAGTTCGCCGGACTTGCCGTTTTCGCTTTCCCTCAATCCCTATCGTGGATGTGAGCATGGGTGCATCTATTGTTTCGCGCGGCCTTCGCATAGTTACCTGGGCCTCTCGCCCGGGCTGGATTTCGAAAGCCGGCTGGTGGCCAAGCGCAATGCGCCCGAAGTGCTGCTGCGCGAGCTGGCCAGGCCGTCCTACCAGCCCGACACCATCACGGTGGGCATCAATACCGATGCCTACCAGCCCATCGAGCGCGAACGCCAGCTGACCCGGCGCATCCTGCAGATCCTGCATGATTGCGACAATCCGGTGGCGATGATTACCAAGTCCTCCCTGATCGAGCGCGACATCGACCTGCTGGCGCCGATGGCTGCCAAAGGGCAGGCCATCGTCGCAGTCACCATCACCACGCTCGACCCCGCCATTGCCCGCACGCTGGAGCCGCGTGCGGCCAGTCCGGCGCGGCGGTTGCGGGTGATCCGCACCTTGGCCGAGGCGGGCATTCCGGTAAGCGTATCGATCGCCCCGGTGATTCCCTTCGTGACCGAGCCGGACCTGGAGCGCGTCATGCAAGCCGCCGTCGAAGCCGGTGCGCGGCAAGCGGGTTACATCGTGCTGCGCCTGCCGTGGGAAGTCAGCCCGCTGTTCCGGCAGTGGCTGCAGGCGCATTTCCCCGACCGTGCGGCGCGGGTGATGAACCGCATCCAGGACATGCGCGGCGGCAAGGATTACGACGCCGATTTCGCTACCCGCATGCGCGGCACGGGTGTCTGGGCCGACCTGCTGCATCAGCGCTTCGAGAAGGCCAGCCGGCGCCTGGGCATCGATCATCGCAACCGGGCTTTTGCTACGCTGGATGCCAGTCGTTTTCGGCGGCCTGTGCTGGTACCGGGCCGCGCCACCGGCAATGATGCGCAGCTCGATTTGTTCTGAATGCCAGGGCTGTGGCTGCTAAACTCCGCGTTTTCGTCTGTTTCTTCACTTCTCTGCATGCACACCCTGGAACAACTGCGCAGCGGCGCCCTGGAAGGCATTACCCGCCTGTCTCTCTCGTGCGGCCTGCGCGAATTCCCGCGAGAAATCTTCACCCTGGCTGAAACCCTCGAGATTCTGGACTTGAGCGGCAACGAACTGACGACCTTGCCAGATGACCTGCCGCGTCTGCACCGGCTGCGCATCGTCTTCTGTTCCGACAATCCCTTTACCGAGTTACCCGCCGTTCTGGGGCGCTGCCCGTCGCTGGAGATGATCGGTTTCAAGGCCAACCGCATCGAACACGTTCCTGCCGAATCGCTGCCACCCGCGCTGCGCTGGCTGGTGCTGACCGACAACCGTATCGCGCAGTTGCCGTTCAGCATCGGACAGTGCAAGCGCCTGCAGAAGCTGATGCTGGCCGGTAACCGCCTGCGCACCCTGCCGCCCGAACTGGCGGCCTGCCGCAATCTGGAGCTGCTGCGCCTGTCGGCCAATGCATTGGAAGAGTTTCCGCACTGGCTGCTGACGCTGCCGCGCCTGAGCTGGCTGGCCATGGCGGGCAATCCCTGGTGCCGGGCAGTGGAGGACGCGGCGGATCGCAATGCCCAGGTGGCGGGCATAGACTGGGACGATCTACAGCTGGCCGAGAAGCTGGGCGAGGGCGCTTCCGGCGTGATCCACGCGGCGCGCTGGACAGTGGAGGACAAGAGCCAGCCCGTGGCGGTCAAGCTCTTCAAGGGCGCCGTCACCAGCGACGGCCTGCCCGAGCGTGAAATGGCCGCCTGCATCACGGCCGGCAGCCATCGCGGTCTGATCCCCGTGCTGGGGCGCTTGCAAGGACATCCGCAGGCCGCGCAAGGCCTGGTGATGCCCCTGATCGATCCGGATTTCAAGACCCTGGCCGGCCCGCCCAGCCTGCAATCCTGCACGCGCGACGTCTATGCACAAGACTTCACCCTGGCCTGGACCCAGGTGCTGGCCATTGCACGCGATATCGCCTCGGCGGCGGCACATCTGCATGCGCAGGGCATCGTGCATGGCGACCTGTACGGCCACAACATCCTGCATCGGGAAGGGGAAGCCTTGCTGGGAGATTTTGGCGCGGCCTGGTTTTACGATGCCGGCGCGCCGCATGCCTGGGGCGTGCAGGCCATGGAAGTGCGGGCTTATGGATGTCTGCTGGAAGAATTGCTGGCGCACGGCCAGCCAGTCGATGAAGCGGGACAGAAGCAGCGCGCTACCCTGGCGGCTTTGCGCCAGGCCTGCCTGTCGGCCGATGCAGCGGCACGGCCGCATTTCGAGGCCATCGTGGCCATGCTTGATACGCTGGCCACGGCCTGAGGCCGACGTCGTGGCGGCCTCTCGCCTTCGCCCTAGGCCCGCTCGCTGGAGCGCAGCAGCACCACCAGCGCGCCCGCGCCGCCATCGGCTGCGCGGGCTTGGCAAAAGGCCATCACTTCATCCTTCTGGGCCAGCCAGTTGCGCACCTTGTGCTTGAGAACGGGCTCCTTGTTCACCGAACCGAGCCCCTTGCCGTGGATCACCCGCACGCAGCGCAGGCCGCGGCGGCGCGACTGGCGCAAAAATTCACCTAATGCCTCCCGCGCCTGGTCTCGGCGATAGCCGTGCAGGTCGAGCTGGGCCTGGATCACCCAGTTGCCACGGCGCAGCTTGCTCAAGACATCCACGCCCACGCCGGGACGGGCGAAACTGAGGTTTTCGTCGCTGTCCATCAAGGTCTCGATGGTGAACTCATCCGAGAGCGACTCCAGCAGCGCTGCCTGTTCATCGGCCAGATGCTGGCGGGGAATGGGCAGAGGCGGTTGGGGCGGGTAATGGGCCTTGTCGACCACCGTGGGGCGCAAGGGCGCGACCGCGCCGATGCTGTTGCGGAAGAGATTGGCCTCCTCGCGGGCTGCCGCTTCCTGACGCTGGCGCTCGGCCAAGGCCAGTGCGCGCGCTTTTTCCTGTTCCTGCAAATCGCGGCGCAATCCCTTGAGCGCCGAGAAATCCTTCATTGTCGCCATGACAGCCACCCAACCCCTGTAGCGAATAGTTCCCTGAATGGCTACTTTAGCAGAAGCGGGCGCAGCCTTCAGCCGCAGGCGACCTGGATGATGACCAGGCCCGGATCGACGTGCAGATTCAGGCGGCGCGGGTTGAAGTCCATGGTGGCGGCGTCGCCCGGCTTGAGCACGCGGATGTCGGTCGCACCCGATTCAGCCAGGGCCTGGCGTTCGATGTAGCCGCTGTAGTTTTCGCCGATCAGGTGGTCGGCCCGCGACGCATCGCATTGGCCGCCGCCGGCCTGCGCCCCGGGCGTTTCGCGCGAAGCGCTGCAGGCGATCAGTACGGCACCCAGGCTCACGGTGGCCAGTGCTGCCTTGAGCGCGGGCGAGTGGCCGCGCGCAGGAGAGGGGGACGGATAATAGGGCACGATGCTTTCCTCGGACTTGATGATTCTTCTGGTTGGATTGCTCGAGTGAAACAAAAAAGCCGGGACGACAACTCGTCACCGGCTTTTGGAGTGCCCGTTGCGCTGCGAGTTCTCGCAGTGCAGCATTTTACAGCAATTTACTTTATTCGAGGCCTTCCAGATAGCGCTGTGCATCCAGTGCTGCCATGCAACCTGTGCCGGCGCTGGTGATGGCCTGGCGGTAGATATGGTCTTGCACGTCGCCGGCGGCGAAGACGCCATCGATGCTGGTGGCGGTGGCAAAGCCTTCGGTGCCGGTGCGGGTCTTGAGGTAGCCGTTCTGCATCTCCAGCTGGCCTTCGAAGATGCTGGTATTGGGCTTGTGGCCGATGGCGATGAACAGGCCATGCACCGGGATCTCGGTGATGGAACCGTCCTGGGTCGACTTGATCTTGATGCCGGTCACGCCGCTGTCGTCGCCGACCACTTCATCCAGGGTGGAGTGCCACTGGATGGCGATCTTGCCCTCGCTGACCTTGTGCAACAGGCGGTCGATCAGGATGGGCTCGGCGCGGAACTTGTCGCGGCGGTGCACGATGGTGACCTTGCTGGCGATGTTGGAGAGGTACAGCGCTTCTTCCACGGCAGTGTTGCCGCCGCCGACCACGGCCACTTCGCGGCCGCGATAGAAGAAACCGTCACAGGTGGCGCAGGCTGACACGCCACGGCCCATGAAGGCCTGTTCCGAAGGCAGGCCGAGATACTGGGCCGAGGCGCCGGTGGCGATGATGAGCGCGTCCGCAGTGTATTCACCGTTGTCGCCGATGAGGCGGAAGGGGCGCTCGGAAAGCCTGGTGGTGTGGATGTGATCGAAGATGATCTCGGTATTGAAGCGCTCGGCGTGCTGCAACAGGCGCTGCATCAGTTCCGGACCTTGCACGCCCAGCGGGTCGCCGGGCCAGTTCTCGACGTCGGTGGTGGTCATCAGCTGGCCGCCTTGCTCCACGCCGGTGATCAGCACCGGGTTCAGGTTGGCGCGCGCGGCATAGACGGCGGCGCTATAGCCGGCGGGGCCGGAGCCGAGAATCAGGACCTTGGCATGTTTGGGCGTGCTCATAAGCTACTCATCAAAAAAGGTTGCGGGATGGCCTCTGCAGCTTGAGGCGACTCGCGGGATTTCAATTCCCGGCCGGCGTAGACACCAGCGCGGCCAGGGCAGGGGAAGCGGTTGCGTGCGCGCAAGTTTGCGGTTTGCGGCGCTGCAAAACGGGTAAGATTATAGTCCATGCCTTCATTCGGGCTCATGGAATTACGCTATGTCGGCGATAGCCGGGAGGGGTTTGGAATAACAGTATCGCTGTTCAGAATATGAACAAAAAGACAGCACAACCAGAACGATAGCGGCCCATGACGGTCAGTGCAGCGGGTTTCCCGCCGCCCTGCGCAAAACCGCGAAGCGCCAATGCAATGCCGTTACAATGACGGCGTATTTTTTTGTACGGAAGTTATGTCCAAGACGAGTCAAGCCCACATTCGCACCACCAAGACACCGGCGCCTCCCATGCCCAACCGTCTGGTGCGGCTGTTATCGGAGGCGCGCTGGCTGGCGCTGGCGGCCTTGCTGGCCTATCTGGCGCTGATCCTGCTGAGTTATGCCAAGACCGATCCCGGCTGGTCGGTGGCCAGCTCGGTGCCGCACGTGGGCAACTGGGGCGGCCGCGTCGGCGCCTGGACGGCCGACCTGCTGCTCTACATCTTCGGCCTGTCGGCCTGGTGGTGGTGCGTCTTGCTGGGCCGCTCGGTGTGGACCGGTTATCGGCGCCTGTCCAACCGTTTCCTGGTGGCCCAGCCGGTGGAGCCGGAACACCAGCAGGAACCGCTCATCCGCGCGGTCGGCTTCGTCTTCATGCTCACCGGCAGCATGGGCATCGAATTCACCCGCATGCATCGCTTCGCACCCAGGCTGCCGCATTCTTCCGGTGGCGTGCTGGGCGAAATGATCGGCTCGGCCATGCAGCCGACCTTCGGCTTCACGGGCTCTACGCTCTTGCTGTTGCTGCTCTTCGGGCTGGGCTTCTCGCTGCTGTTCCAGGTGTCCTGGCTGGCGGCGGTGGAGCGCATTGGCGGCCTGATCGAGGATGGCCTCTTCGCCGTGCGCGACTTCTTCGCTGCCCGTGCCGACCGCCGCGCCGGCCAGGAAGCCGCCGTCAAGCGCGAGGAAAGCGTGGTGCAGGAGCGCGCCAAGATCGTGGAAGCCCCGCCGATCCGCATCGAACCGCAGATCGTGGAGGTGCAGAAATCGGACCGCGTGCAGAAGGAGAAGCAGACCAGCCTCTTCGATGACCTCAATAGCGAACTGCCGCCGCTGTCGCTGCTGGATGAGGCCCCGCCTGCGCAGCAGACGGTCTCGGTGGAAACCCTGGAATTCACCAGCCGCCTGATCGAAAAGAAGCTGGCCGACTTCGGTGTCGAAGTCAAGGTGGTGGCGGCCTATCCCGGCCCGGTGATCACCCGCTACGAGATCGAACCGGCCACGGGTGTGAAGGGCAGCCAGATCGTCAACCTGGCGCGCGACCTGGCGCGTTCGCTGTCGCTGACGTCGATTCGCGTGGTGGAAGTCATCCAGGGCAAGAATTTCATGGGCCTGGAGCTGCCCAATCCCAAGCGCCAGATCGTGCGCCTGACCGAGATCCTTGGTTCCAAGGTGTACAACGACAGCCATTCCAGCCTGACCGTGGCGCTGGGCAAGGACATCGCCGGCAATCCGGTGGTGGCCGACCTGGCCAAGATGCCGCACTTGCTGGTGGCCGGTACCACCGGCTCGGGCAAGTCGGTGGGCATCAATGCCACCATCCTGTCGCTGCTCTACAAGTCTTCGCCGCGCCAGGTGCGCCTGATCCTGATCGATCCCAAGATGCTGGAACTGTCGATCTATGAAGGCATTCCGCACCTGCTGGCGCCGGTGGTGACCGACATGCGCCAGGCCGGCCACGCCCTGAACTGGGCAGTGGAAGAGATGGAGCGCCGCTACAAGAAGATGTCCAAGCTGGGCGTGCGCAACCTGGCCGGCTACAACCAGAAGATCATCGACGCCGAGAAGCGTGGCGAGAAGATCCCCAATCCCTTCAGCCTCACCCCGGATGCGCCGGAGCCACTGGAGCAGCTGGAAACCATCGTCATCATCATCGACGAACTGGCCGACCTGATGATGGTGGTGGGCAAGAAGGTCGAAGAACTGATCGCCCGTATCGCCCAGAAGGCGCGCGCGGCCGGCATCCACCTGATCCTGGCTACGCAGCGTCCTTCGGTGGATGTCATCACCGGCCTGATCAAGGCCAACGTGCCTACGCGTATCGCCTTCCAGGTGTCGTCCAAGATCGACTCGCGCACCATCCTTGACCAGATGGGCGCCGAAACCCTGCTGGGCATGGGTGACATGCTCTACAACCCGCCCGGCACGGCCTTGCCGGTGCGCGTGCACGGCGCCTTCGTGTCGGATGACGAAGTGCACCGCGTGGTGGAACACCTGAAATCCCAGGGGGAACCGAATTACATCGAGGGCATCCTAGAGGGAGGCGTGCTGGAGGACGCCGACGGTGGCGGTGGCAGTGGCAGCGGTGCTGCGGCCGGTGCCGGTGGCGGCGAAGGCGACGAGATGTACGACCAGGCCGTGGCCGTGGTCCTGAAACATCGCCGGGCCTCGATCTCGCTGGTGCAGCGTCACCTGCGCATCGGCTACAACCGCGCCGCGCGCCTTTTGGAGCAGATGGAGCAAAGTGGCCTGGTCTCCACCATGCAATCCAATGGCAACCGTGAAATCCTGGTGCCGGCAGGTGCCGGCGATGCGGCTGAATAAGCGGTCTTCCCTCCTCATCAACCTGCCCTGAAGGCCGGCCACCATCGTGCCGGCCGCCACCTTGCCGGTGGCGTCAAGTCAAGAAGGAATCAAACAACATGGACAATTCCAGAAACGCTTTCCGCTCGCGCCCTGCGCAAGCCCGTACGTTCAAGCTGCGCCGCCTGATGATGGCAGCAGGTCTTTCCGCTCTGGCCGTGGCCGGTGCCATCGCCATCACCGCGCTGACCCCGGGCCGCGCTTCGGCCGCCGCGCTGGACCAGTTCAAGCAGTTCGTCAGCAGCACGCAGTCGGCCAAGGGTACGTTCACCCAGCGCATGGTGCGGGTGGAGAATGGCACGTCCAAGGTGGTCAACACGTCCAGCGGCAGCTTTGTGTTTTCGCGTCCCGGCAAATTCATCTGGACCTACCAGAAGCCTTATGAGCAGGTGATTCAGGCCGATGGGGAAAAACTCTTCATCTACGACAAGGATCTCAACCAGGTCACCACCAAGAAACTGGGCAATGCGCTGGGCTCTTCGCCGGCGGCCATCCTCTTCGGCAGCAACGATCTGGAAAAAAACTTCACACTCAAGGAAGCCGGCACCAAGGATGGTCTGGAATGGCTGCAAGCCGTACCCAAGAGCAAGGACACGACCTTTGACAACATCGGCATCGGCCTGAAGAATGGCACGCCGGTGGCTATGGAACTGCATGATTCCTTTGGTCAGGTCTCGGTACTGAGCTTCGACAGCTTCGAGAAGAATCCGCCGTTGAAGGGCAACAGCTTCAACTTCACGGTGCCGAAGGGTGCCGACGTGTTCGAGAACTGATCGGCTTTCGCCTCACATGAAAACAGCCCCGCAGGCTTGCGCTTGCGGGGCTGTTTTCATGTGAGGCGCGTGCGTTTCAGGGCTCGGGCATCTGCAGCAGGGGCAGCTTGTCGGTAACATCCTTCCACTGCGCATGATCGGGCAGGGGCGGCTGGGCCTTGGTGATGGGCCTCCAGCCCGGCATCTTGGCCAGACGGGCGTTGAGGTCCTCGAAATGGGCCAGCGCGGCGGGCAGGTCGGTGGCGTTGTAGATGGCGCCGACCGGGCATTCCGGCACGCACATGGAGCAGTCGATGCAGCCGTCCGGATCGATGGCCAGGAAATTCGGGCCTTCCACGAAGCAGTCCATGGGGCAGACGCTGACGCAATCGGTGTACTTGCACTGGATACAGGAATCGGTGACGACGAAGGGCATGGAAAGCAGAGGAAAGGGCAGGGAAAAGGGCGATATGAAGAAAAACGCGCAGGCCGCATTTTAACCTCTGCGGCGGATGGCCGCCGGCGCAGCCCTTCATCGCGCAATCGCCCTCGCGCCGGCCTGCTGCGTTAGACTACGGCCTTTGGTGAACGCGCCTTGCAATCCGGCGCTGCGCCCGCATCCTGATGACTATGAACTTTATTTCCCTGGCCGCCATGCAGCGGTCCTTCTTCTCCGATCTTGCTGATGTGCAGGAGGCGGCGCATGGCTGACCTGTTCGCGCAAGAACCCGCCGCGCCGCTGGCTGAGGCGCTGCGTCCCAAGACGCTCGATGAGGTCATCGGGCAGTCGCATCTGTTGGGCGAAGGCAAGCCCTTGCGGCTGGCCTTTCAGTCGGGCAAGCCGCATTCGATGATCTTCTGGGGGCCGCCCGGCGTGGGCAAGACCACGCTGGCGCGGCTGACCGCGACGGCTTTCGACTGCGAATTCATTGCGCTCTCGGCGGTGTTTTCGGGCGTGAAGGATATCCGCGCGGCCATGGAGCAGGCCGAGCAGAATCTGGCGATGGGCAAGCACACGATTCTGTTCGTGGATGAGATTCACCGCTTCAACAAGTCGCAGCAGGATGCGCTGTTGCCCTATGCAGAAAGCGGGCTGGTGACCTTCATCGGTGCCACCACTGAGAACCCTTCCTTCGAGGTCAATTCGGCGCTGTTGTCGCGTGCGCAGGTGTACGTGTTGAAGTCGCTCACTGATGAGGAGCTCAAGCAGCTGCTCAAGCGTGCGCAAGAGAAGGCGCTGGGCGACCTGCAATTCGACGCACAGGCTACGGACACCATCATCGGCTATGCCGATGGCGACGCCCGCCGCTTCCTCAATCTGCTGGAGCAGACCCAGACGGCCGCACGCACTACCGGCACGCCACTGGTCACGGCCGAATTCCTGCAGAATGCGCTGACGCTCAACAGCCGCCGTTTCGACAAGGGCGGCGACAATTTCTACGACCAGATTTCAGCGCTGCACAAGTCGGTGCGCGGTTCGCACCCGGATGCCGCGTTGTACTGGTTGACGCGCATGCTCGACGGCGGTGCCGATCCGCGCTACCTGTCGCGGCGCATCGTGCGCATGGCCTGGGAAGACATCGGCCTGGCTGACCCGCGCGCCATGCAGATCGCCAATGATGCCGCGCTGACCTATGAACGGCTGGGCAGCCCTGAAGGCGAACTGGCGCTGGGGCAGGCGGTGATCTATCTTGCGGTGGCGGCCAAGAGCAATGCCGGCTACAACGCGTATAACGCGGCGCGTGCTTTCGTGAAGCAGGACAAGAGCCGCGAAGTGCCGGTGCATCTGCGCAATGCGCCGACCAAGCTGATGAAGGAATTGGGCTACGGGCATGAATACCGGTATGCCCATGATGAGCCCAATGCGTATGCGGCGGGGGAGACTTATCTGCCCGACGGTATTGCCGAGCCCGGCTGGTATCAGCCGGTGCCGCGGGGCTTGGAGATCAAGATCGGTGAGAAGCTCAATACGCTGCGGCAGTGGGATGAAGAAGCGCGCAAGCAATAGTGTTCAGGCGAAGACGTCATACCGAACCAAGGCCTCCCCCTTCTTGACCCGCACTGATTCGATCCGGATCTGCCCGATCTCCCCCAGTGCCTCCACATGCGTGCCGCCACAAGGATAGGCGGGTAGATCGCCAAATCCGATCTGCCGCAAGCCGTTTTCCATGGCCATCACACAGGGCAGATCCTGCGCCAGCAAGTCATTGCAGCGGCGCTCCAGTTCTGCCGGCACCAGTTCCTGCGCCGCGCCATCAGCCCCATCAGCCGCGGCAGCCACGCCCACTACGCGCGCTTCTCCCGGCCAGTGATGGGCCTTGGTCGGCTTCCATCCCCGTTCCGCCATCACTTGCCCGATCACATGGCCTGCCGAATGCAGGCGCGCATGCAACCGGCGCGGCCCGGCGTCGACGGTCGCCACGGCCGGGCCCGGCGCGATGGGGGCTGCGGTGTAATGGACGATGCCTTCACTTTCGCTGACCACACGCTGCACTTCCACGTCACCGATCCAGCCGGTATCACTGGGCTAGCCGCCGCCCTGCGGATGAAAGGGCGTGGCCGACAGGCGCACGGCGTAGCGGCCATCGTCCTGCGGGGTGCAGTCCTGCACGTGGATGTCGGCGCGCAGGGCGCGGTCGGTCAGGTAGAGGCGTTCGGTCATGGCTAGGCTTTCAATGTGGCTTGCGGCGAGTGTCGTGCATTGTATCGGCCGGACCAAGTTGCGATAATCCGGCACCGACGCAAAGGATCTTTGCACCATGAGCACAAATCAAAGCATCGCTCTGTTGAACGAAATGGCTGTCTTCGCCAAGGTGGTCGAGACCGGCAGCTTCTCGGAAGCCGCCCGCCAGCTGGGCGCCACGCCCTCGGCCATCAGCCGCGCCGTCGCCCGCCTGGAAAAAGCCCTCGGCACGCAACTGCTGCAGCGGACCACCCGCAAGCTGCGCCTGAGCGAAAGCGGCGAAGAGATCCACGCCCGCTGCCGCGACATGCTCAGCGCCGCGCAAGCCGTGCTGTCGGTGTCCGGCGCTTTCGATACCGAACCGCAAGGGCAGGTGCGCGTGAGCGTGCCCAAGGCGGTCGGACATGCGCTGGTCCACCCGCATATGCCGGATTTCCTGGCCGCGCATCCGAGGGTGGACGTGCTGCTGCGGCTGGAAGACCGCTACATGGACCTCATCGACGACCAGGTGGACCTGGCCATCCGCATCACCGACCAGCCGCCGCTCGGGCTGATGGGGCGGCGTCTGATGCGCATCGATCACCTGCTGTGCGCCACGCCGCATTACCTGGCCAGCCACGGTACGCCTGCCCAGCCCCAGGCCCTGAAGGAACACAGCTGCATCTACCTGGGTGAATCACCGGCAGATGCACGCTGGCGCTTTCGCCGCCAGGGCAAATCGGTCAACGTCGAGGTGCGGGGAAGGTATGCGGCCAACCATACCGGCGTGCGGCTGGACGCGGCGCTGCGGCATCTGGGGATTGCCAGCCTGCCGTATTTCATCGCCAGGCCGGCGCTGGAGCAGGGGAGTCTGGTGCAGGTGCTGCCGCAGTGGAGTTTCAGGACACGTTATTGCGGCGACTTGTGGGCGCTGTATCCGGCCACGCGTCACCTGCCGCCGCGCCTGAGTGCTTTCGTCCAGTTCCTGGCGCAGCGGCTGGCAGAGGAACCGGTATTGGCAGGAAGCGGCAAGTCGCCGCACTGAGGCGGGCCTCAGGCGGCCGGGCGGTGCCAGACGTGGAAACTGCCTTCCATGGCGGACATGGCGGCGATCACGGTCTCATAGCTCTTGTCATCGTCATAGCCGGGCAGGCGCGTCTTCATGGCCTCCATCAGCGCTTCCAGGCCATCGGCATCGTTGGGAATCAACACGCCTTTGTGATCTTCGCCGCTCTTGCCGGCCAGAATCCATTGCGGTTGCGGCAGGGCATCCTCGCTGATGCGGATGGTCACGTCGTCCACCTCACGCCAGGCAATGCCCTCGCGCCTGGCGCCGCGCACGATGGTGCGGATTTCTTCTTCATCGAATTCGACGCTGATCTTGCGTGCCTGCTGTGCGGCCACGCGCGTGGGGGACAGCTCGGCGGCACCCGGCGCCTGCACCTTCCAGCCGGTCTTGCGCTCCTTGGGCGGGACCAGGCGGTTCTTGATCTGCTGGCCGAAGGCGAAGGCGGCGCCGAAGGAGAGGCCGGCGATCAGTCCATAGAACAGGCTGGCGTCGTTGGACATGTAGTGGATGCCGGCCCAGAGCCCGATGGCAAGGGCGGCCACCAGGCCCAGCAGGGAAAACAGGACAGGGACTTCGCGCGGCGGACGGGGATCGGGCTGGACGGACATGGGCAAACGGGTCTCAAGAGGGAGGCAATGGGCGGCATGGTAACCCGCATGGACGGTGGCCGCTACCGCTGCCGTGGCATTTTATTGCGGCGCGGCCGCACGGGAAGCCCGTAGCGGGTGCGCGACTTGGTACAATCGCGGTTTCGAGCATCAACCCTATCGTAATTTCTTCCCATGATCGACATTCAACTCCTCCGTAAAGACATCGAGAACGTCGCAGCCCGCCTGGCGGCCCGCAAGTTCGTCCTGGACGTGGCCGGCTTCAATGCGCTGGAAGCCGAGCGCAAGCAGATCCAGACCCGTACCGAAGAACTGCAGGGCAAGCGCAATACGCTGTCCAAGCAGATCGGCATGCTCAAGGGCAAAGGTGAGGACGCTTCTGCCGTCATGGCCGAGGTCAACGGCATCGGCGACGAGTTGAAGGCTTCCGCTACCCGTCTGGAAGAGGTGCAGCAGCAGATGACCCTGTTCCTGCAGGCCGTGCCCAACCTGCCGCACGAATCCGTGCCGGCCGGCAATGACGAAAGCGGCAACGTCGAGCTGCGCAAGGTTGGTACGCCCCGCAGCTTCGACTTCGAGATCAAGGATCACGTCGACGTCGGCGCGCCGCTGGGCCTGGACTTCGATACCGCGACCAAGCTGACCGGCTCGCGCTTCGCCGTCCTGAAGGGCGGCATCGCCCGCCTGCACCGCGCGCTGGCGCAGTTCATGCTCAACACCCACACGATGGAGCATGGCTATACCGAGTGTTACACCCCCTACATCGTCAATGCCGACAGCCTGCGCGGCACCGGCCAGCTGCCCAAGTTCGAGGCCGACCTGTTCGCAGCCAGGAAGGGTGGCCAGGAAGGCGAGGCCGAGAACGCCGCGCTGTACCTGATCCCCACGGCCGAAGTGCCGCTGACCAACTTCGTGCGGGATGAAATCGTCGCAGGCGATGCCCTGCCGATGAAATTTACGGCTCACTCGCCATGCTTCCGCTCGGAAGCTGGTTCCTATGGCCGCGACACCCGCGGCATGATCCGCCAGCACCAGTTCGACAAGGTGGAAATGGTGCAGATCGTCCATCCCGAGAAGTCCTACGAAGCCCTGGAGGAGATGCTGGGCCACGCGGAGACCATCTTGAAGAAGCTCGGCCTGCCGTATCGCGTCATCACCCTGTGCACCGGCGACATGGGCTTTGGCGCGGCCAAGACCTATGACATCGAAGTCTGGTTGCCGGCGCAGAATACCTATCGTGAAATCTCGTCGGTCTCCAACTGCGAAGCCTTCCAGGCGCGCCGCATGCAGGCCCGCTTCCGCAATGCCCAGGGCAAGCCGGAACTGCTGCATACCCTGAACGGTTCCGGCCTGGCGGTGGGCCGCACCCTGGTGGCCGTACTGGAAAACTACCAGCAGGCCGATGGCAGCGTGGACATCCCCGAGGTGCTGCAGCCCTACATGGGCGGCGTGACCAGGCTGGTGCCGGGCGCCTGATTCATTTTTCGGGCTTCTGATATGAAGAACGGCTGTCTCGCAAGAGGCAGCCGTTTTTTTATCGTCGCAGCAAGGGGGGAAGGGCGCGAAAACGTTTTCCTGGTGGCGCTGGCTAAACGTCCTTGAGGGCCCAGGAGAAGGTGGTCGGGATGCGGCGCTCGATGAAGAGGCTGTTGCCTTGGATCTTCTTGGCTTCCTTCTTGGCGCGGGTGGCGGCCGAGGCGATCTGGTGCGGCGACGAGTATTGCGAAGGTTCGATCCTCACCGAGCCCAGCGACAGCGACACCAGCCGGTGAAATATCCGGTTGCCCTGGCGATCCTCGGTGTAGTAGCCGCCGCGCTGGACGTCTTCGTCGTAGTAGAGCGCGCGCGTTTCCGCCTCGAACTGCTCGAGGATGCTGCGGCAGCGTTTTTCCCAGTCTTCGCTCTGGAACATGATGAGGAAATCATCCCCGCCGATGTGGCCGATGAAGTCCAGGTTGGGATCGCAGGCCTGCTGCAGCACGCGGCCGGTGGTCTGGATCATGTCATCGCCCTTGCGGTAGCCGTAGACATCGTTGAAGGGCTTGAACTGGTCCAGGTCGCAATAGCAGATGCAGAATTCCACGCCGCTTTGCAGCAGGTATTCGATGTGATCGTTGATGGGCACGTTGCCCGGCAACTGCGTCAGCGGATTGGCGTGGCGGGCGGCGTCGATCTGCATCTGCGTGATTTCGCGCAGCAGATCGTGGCCGGTGCCCAGCCCCATGTACTGGCCCCGGTCGGTGATGATGAAGCCGTTGGACAGGTGATGCGACTCGGCATGCACCAGCAGGTTGGAGAGATCCTGCAGGCTGGTGTCCTGTTCGGTCAGGATAGGATTGGGGTCCATGAAGAAGGCGCAGGACTTCTTGCCATACAGCTCGCGTCCATACAGACGGGCGAAGCGCTCCACCATGCTGTAGCGGTTGATGAGTCCGATCGGCAGGCCATTGCTGACCACCGGCAGCGCCTGCAACTGCGGATCGTTGACGAACATGTCGTAGGCAGCATCATTGGTCACTTCCGGGCTGACGTACTGGGTCTCGCGCAGCAGCTTGGCGACGGTGGCGCTGCGCTTGCCCGGGCCATACTTGTTGGCCGACAGCGGCACCTTGTCGCGGCGCAGGGTCTTGCTGACATCCTCCGAGATCGAGACCGGCGGCTCCGGCAGCGGGCGCGAGATGTGGTAGCCCTGGCCGCAGGCAATACCGAGGTCGCGGATGGTCAGCAGCTCCGCCTGCGATTCGATGCCTTCGGCGATGACGATGGAGCCGGACTTCTCGGCAATCTCCTGGATCGAGCGCACGAACTGCAGCTTCATGGGGTCATGGTTGATCCCTTGCACGAAGTGCATGTCCACCTTGACGTATTCCGGTTGCAGCTCCGACCACAGGCGCAGGCTGGAGAAGCCTTCGCCGAGGTCGTCGATGGCGATCTGGAAGCCCATGTCGCGGTAATGCATAGCCGCATTGCGCAACTGCGCATAGTCGTAGGTGGGCTCGTTCTCGGTCAGCTCGATGATGATGCGTTGCGGATTGACTCCCAGCTTTTCCAGGTAGCGCAGGGTCTCTCCCTGAATCGCCTCGGGCTGCATGAGCGCACCCGGCGAGACGTTCAGGAACAGGTTGCCCTGCAAGCCCAACTGGGCAAAGCGGGTCAGCACGATGTGGCGGCACAGGTATTCCATCTGCACCGACAGGTTGTGCGCGCGCGCCACTTTGAACAGCGCCAGCGGCGAATGCAGCGGGGTATTGGACGGGCCGCGGATCAAACCTTCATATCCCACGATTTCCCCGTTGCGCATGCGCACGATGGGCTGGAACAGCGCCGACAGCTTGCGTTGGGCAATGATCTCGTGCAGCAATGACAACATCGGATCGTCGACGCCACGCAGGGCCGCTCCCGAGGCGCGGGCGATCAGGTCGACGGCTTCGGCGCCGAGCGGGAAGGAAGTGCTGGAAAGGGGAGCCATCTGGCTGAATCCGGAGTTGATAGGTCCAAAGGACGGCTAAGCATCAGAAAATAGTTTACGGATGCTAGAAGTGATTTATGACAAGATGATGATAAGCAATTCAGCTTTTTGTTTTTATAGATGAAGTATGCTTCCGCTAGTACGTCTTCTGCCAGAAGCAATGGCGATCAGATAATTTTCTGGAAGTTTTTTTAAAAAATAGTTCCCTTCTGAAAATAGTTCTGCTATAGTCGCTGTCTTTGCTGCACCACGCAGTGAAACGACCGAAGTTAACCGGAGAGGTGGCAGAGTGGTCGAATGTACCTGACTCGAAATCAGGCGTACGGTTTCCCGTACCGTGGGTTCGAATCCCACCCTCTCCGCCAGTTGGCTCACATGTTGTAGAAGTTGTAGAGATAAGGCTCTGATTTTGTCAGGGCCTTATTTTTTTGTCCGTCGGTTCCGCGCTGGAGGGAGTGCGAGTTGCGGGCAGGCAGTTTTTGGCCGCCAGGTGTTTTTCGAGGGGGAGAACACCGGGTTCGCGCCAGGCCCATCCCGGACTACGGGAGGGGGGGGGGCTTCCAGTGTCGCGGCGTTGCTGCGATGCCTGGGCCAAATTTTCTTCCCGCTCAAGAAGTCGCCGTGCTGTGCCGGACTGCGGCTTGTTATATTCGTCTCATGCATGTGCATTTGCGTTTGATTTCCTTGGCGGGATTGTCATGTCCTTGAATCGTCTGTTCCGGTTTATCTCCATCGCCTTGCTGATGCTGTTTCTGGCATTTGCGGTGGCGTTGGTCTGGACGGAATGGAATACCTATCACCATGGTGCCAACAGTGTGCCGGCCTTGCGCAGGTTGCGCCTGGCGTTGCTGGCCATGGAAAAGATTTCCGCCGAGCGCGCTCCGGCCAATGCGGCCATAGCCAGTGGTGTGCCGCTGCCGGCTGAACTGCAGGGCAGACTGGCCGCTGCCCGAAGCGAGAGCGATGCAGCGCTGGCGCAACTGCATGCGGCGCTGGAAGCCAGTCCGCAGCTGCGCCAGTCGTGGGCCATGGACAAGGTGCGCCTGGTGGAGGAAGGCCTGGGCCCGGCGCGCGCCAACCTTGATCGGGTGGCGGCCCTGGCGCCGGAGGATCGCAGGGACGTGCTGGTGGCGTCGGCGGTGTCCCGCATGGTGGATCTGATGCCGCCGATGCTGCGGGTGATGACCGAGCTGGGCAACGAGGTGGACCGGGCCGATCCCTTGCTGCGGGATGGGCTGTCGGCGGTGCGCGGCGTGGCTACGCTGCGCGAATATGCGGGTCAGCTCGGCTCGCGCTTCGTGGCGCCCATGATCGCGCATCGCCAGTTGACCCAGGATGAGGTGATCGAAATCGGCCGCCTCTACGGTCGCATCGAACTGCTGCGCGTGTTCGTCAATACGCAGTTGTCCAGCTACAGCAGCCGGCCCGACATTGCGGCAGCCCAGGAGCGGGTGGGGAAGGAATACTTCGATAGCGGCTTCCAGTTCCTGGATTTCCTGCTGCAGATGGGCTTGAAGTCGGGCGACTATGGCGCCATGCCCAATGATCTCTTCAAGTTCTACGTGCCCCAGCTGGCCCCGCTTACCGACCTGCGCGACCTGCTGCTGAGCGATCTTCAGAGGCAGGCCGAGCGCCACAATACCCGCGCCCGCAATCTGCTGATTCTGGTGGTGAGTCTGACCCTGCTGGCCTGCCTGTTCTTCCAGTTGCTGGTGGTGTTGATCGGCCGGCGCGTGGTCCGGCCCCTGGTAGAGGCGACCGATCTGGTCGCGGGGTTGGTGGAAGGCAGGCTGGAACAGGAGATTCCCGAGGCCCGCCATCAGGATGAAATCGGTGCCATGATGCGGGCCTTGCACGTGCTCAAGCAGCGCATGGTCGAGCGCAACAGCCTGGCCAGGGAGCGCGAAGCTCTGATCACGCAGTTGCAGGCTTCCTCCAACACGGATTTCCTCACGGGGGTGCTGAACCGGCGCGCCTTCTACGCCCATGCCGAGCAGCAGCTGGGCATGGCCGAGCGCTATGGACGGGGATTGTCGGTCGTGCTGTTCGACATCGATCACTTCAAGCGCATCAACGACAGCCATGGTCACCAGGCCGGGGACGCCATCCTGATCGGCGTGGCACAGTGCGTGGCGCAACTGCTGCGCAAGGTGGATGTGCTGGCGCGCTATGGCGGCGAGGAATTCGTCATCCTGCTGCCCGAGTCCGACCTGGCGCAGGCCGGGGCGGTGGCCGACAAGCTCTGCGCGGCGCTGGCCGAGCGTGTCTTCGAGACTGAGTGCGATCGCCAGATCAGGGTGACGGCCAGTTTCGGCGTGGCCACCCACGTGGCAGGCGAGGCGCTGGACAAGCTGACCCGGCGCGCCGACGTGGCGCTCTATCGTGCCAAGCGGCTGGGGCGCAATCGTGTCGTACTGGCCGGGGATGCGCTGGAGGAGCCCTGAGCCGGTGCAGCCGGTTCAGGCGCTGTCGCGTTCCAAAATGCAATAGCCGAGGTCGCACAGCGGCTCGGATACCGCCTGTCCATCGAAACGGGTGAGCAGCATCTCGGCCGCCGTCACGCCGATCTCGTGCGCGCTGATCTGCACCGTGGTCAGGGCGGGCAGCACTTCGGTGGCAATTTCCAGATTGGCGAAACCGGCCAGTGCCATGCGCTGCGGCACGGCGATGCCGCGTCGCGCACATTCGAGGGCGGCGCCGGCGGCCATGACGTCATTACTGAAGAAGGCGGCCTCGATGGCCGGCTGCAGCGCCAGGAGCCGGCACAGGGTCTCGCGCCCGGCCTGCAGGAAGCTGCCCACCGGGACCACCAGATGCACCGGCTCGGGTGCGCCCTGGGCCAGCAAGGCATCGCGCATGCCGGCAAAGCGCGCCAGTGCGCGCGGGTCCTCGCCGCCCACGAAGGCCATGCGGCGATAGCCCTTGCGTACCAGATAATCCCCCATGGCGTGCCCGGCGGCATGGTTATTGAAGCCCACCAGCATATCGATGGGCTGCGTGCTCAAGTCCCAGGTTTCCACCACCGGAATGCCGGCCGCTTTCAGGCGCTGGCGCGTGCGGGCCGAGTGCTGCACGCCGGTCAAGACCAGGCCATCCACGCGACGGCCGATGAAGGCTTCCACCAGGCCGGTTTCCGCCTCTTCCGAATAATTGGTCTGCCCCAGCAGCAACTGGTAACCCTGCAGGCTCAACTGCTCGGACAGGCCGCGCACGGTTTCGGCAAAGATCGAATGGCTGATGGTGGGGACGATGGCCGCAACGATGCGGGTACGGCGCGAGGCCAGGCCGCCGGCCAGCATGTTGGGAATGTAGCCCATGCTGCTGATGAAGGCTTCAACCCGCTCGCGCGTGGCAGGGGCGACTTTTTCAGGCGTATTGATCACCCGCGACACTGTGATGTGCGAGACCCCGGCGGCGCGTGCCACGTCTTCCTTGGTAATGGCGCGGGCGAGCGGGGCGGCAGGATCGGTTTTGCGGGTCATGGGGGGGCGGGTGATGGCAAGTTGTCGCAAGCATAACAGCTGCTTGCTTTCGCCGGGCTTTCGGCGATCCGAAAGCCCGGTTTCGACAGGGATGCGCCGGTTCAGTCGCGGTCGTTGAAGGCCGAGATGTGCGAGACCTGGAACACCCCCGACAGCGAGTGCAATTCATTGCGATGCAATTGCGCCAGGCGGTGCAGGTATTGTTCTCCCAGTTCGGTCAGGCGCACCTGAACCAGGCGCTTGTCGCGGTCATCCGGCCGGCGGACCACCAGGCCGGCCTTCACGCAGCGCGTCACCAGCGCCACCACACCATGATGCTGGGCTTGCAGGCGTTCGGCCAGCTCGCTGATGCTGGCCCAGTCGCGGCCGGGATAGCCCTTGATGTGCAGCATGAGCAGGTATTGCAGGGGCGTGAGGCCTTCACTCTGCGCCGCCTCTTCCGAAAAACGCAGGAAACGGCGCAACTGGTAGCGAAATTCCGACAAGGCCTCGAAATCGTCCTTTTGCAGGCGGGGCGCGGCGTTCATTGGAACGACCCTGCGTGGTGAAAGGAAAGGAAGAGCGGCAAACAGGACATATGTATCATCTTGTGATGTAATTGAGGCTTTGGTGAGAACCGTCTTCTCGGAACGGATATGCCCGATTCTATCTTGCTGTGGTTAAAAAGTTTTGTTCCTGCCAAGACCAATGTGGATCGTTTCGAGCGCATGCGCGCTTGCGCCGGGAGTCTGTTCGGTATTCTGCTGGTGGGGCTCATCAGTTACGCGCTGCTGCCGCATGAAGCGCGCACCATCTGGCTGATCGCGCCCATGGGGGCGTCGGCGGTGCTGCTGTTTGCGGTGCCGTCCAGCCCTTTGGCCCAGCCCTGGTCCATCATCGGCGGCAACCTGTGCGCGGCGTTGATTGGCGTGAGTTGCGCGAAGCTGGTGCAGGAGCCGGCCCTGTCGGCGGCGCTGGCCATTTCGCTGGCCATCGGCGCCATGTTCCTGCTGCGTTGCATTCATCCGCCCAGCGGGGCAGTGGCCTTGACGGCGGTGCTGGGCGGGCCGGTGGTGCATGAGATGGGCTATGCCTTCGTGCTTTCGCCGGTGCTGCTCAATTCGCTGCTGTTGCTGGCGGCAGCGCTGTTCTACAACAACGCCACCGGGCGCCGCTATCCGCACGCCCAGCAAAGCGCCTCGCCGCATCCGCACCAGACCCGGGATGAATTGCCGATCACGCGGTTGGGGTTTTCACATGAAGATCTGGATGAGGTCCTGAAGAATTTCAACCAGGTGCTCGACATCGGCCGCGACGATCTGGAGGAAATCTTCCTGCAGACCGAAATGCGCGCCTATCACCGCCGCTTCGGTCAGACGCTCTGTGCGGCCGTGATGTCGCGCGACGTGGTGGCGGTCGAATTCGCCACCGGCCTGGACGAGGCCTGGCGCCTGCTGCGGCAGCACCGCCTGCGGGCCTTGCCGGTGATTGATCGTGGCCGGCACGTCATCGGCATCGTCAGCCGCAGTGACTTCCTCGAGCATGCCGGGGTGGAGGTGCACACCGGCCTGGCAGCGCAGTTGCGGCGGCTGTTGCACCGGGTGCCTTTCACGCATTCGGACAAGCCTGAAGTGGTCGGCCAGATCATGAGCCGGCCCGTCGTCACCGCCCAGGTCGATACGCCGGTGCTGGCGCTGGTGCCGCGCATGGCGGACGGGCTGCATCAGATTCCCGTGGTGCAGGCCGATGGCAAGCTGGCCGGCATGTTGACGCAATCGGACATGATTGCCGCGCTTTATGAGAAGAACCTTGCTACCGCACGCGCCGTCCCGGCAATGGTGGCGCAACAGGGCTTGCGTAGCGCCGCCTGATGGGCTTGACAGCCGGGCAGGTCGGGCGGAAGGTGGCATTTTATGCAAGACAATTCATTCATGGGGGCGGCGATGAGAACGAATGCGCTGATTTTGCTGATGTCTGCACTGCTGCTGTTGCAAGCCTGCGAGCGCAAAGGCGGCAATCCGCCGAAGCCGGTGACCTCCGCACTGCAGACCCCTCTGCGGATGGGATGAATGTGGGGAGAGGGAAGGGGAAGAAGAGGGAGAAGAGGAGCGGCTGAGCGGGCCTGTGGCGCCGTTCGGACGAAAGATATGAGCGGCGTGAATATCTGCTATTGCCACAATAAAGCAGACTCAGCCGGAGTGCATCGCTATAGTTGCACCTGTCTCCTCCAATCTCCTCCTTAAGAAATTGGATTCAAGCCCGCACCTGATGGTCGCGGGCTTTTTTTTGCCTGTCGCGTGCATATCCCTTCCGTCGGTAGGGAGAGGCTGGCGCCGGTTCTTGGTAAGATATGAAGCATTGCGGCCCCGTCCAGGTGAATGTTTTTACCTGAGCGCGGGGCAAGCGCCTGCGCGCTGCTTCACCTTCCTCATGCAGATTCAGTCAATGTCTTCCAGTCTCCCTTTGCCGTCCGCCCCCCAGCCTGCACCCGAGCGCCCCGACACGCCTTGCGTGGCCGTGTGCTCCACGACCTTCGATGACGTCTGCCGTGGCTGCGGCCGGACCGTCGATGAGGTGGCGCAATGGGTCTTCATGGACCAGGCGCAGCGCGAAGTGGTGTGGCAGCGCATCCTGGCCGAAGGTTATCCGCGCCGCAATTACTGATTCGCGGCACCGGCCGCAAAGAAAGTCACGCCAGCCTGGCGCAGCATGCCGGTCAGGGCGATCAGCGGCAGTCCGGTGAGGGCAGTCGGGTCGTCGCTGCGGATGCTCTCCAGGATGGCGATGCCCAGGCCCTCGTTCTTGGCGCTGCCGGCGCAGTCATAGGGCTGCTCGATGCGCAGGTAGGCATTCAGCTCGGCGTCGTCCAGGTGGCGAAAGCGCACCAGGGTTTGCACGTTGCGGACCTGTGCCGCTGCGGCGGCATCGGCCCGGCGGCCATCCCAGAGGCACAGTGCCGTATGGAAGATCACTTCGCGGCCGCGCATCAGTTGTAATTGTTTTAAGGCATTGGCGTGATTGCCGGGCTTGCCGATCTGCAGTCCGTCCAGCGTGGCGACCTGATCCGAGCCGATCACCAGGGCCGGGCCGACGCGTGCGGCAATGGCGGCGGCCTTCTCGCGTGCCAGGCGCAGGGCGGTTGCTTCGGGCGTCTCGCCGGGGTGCGGGGTTTCGTCGATGTCCGGTGCGATGGTCTCGAAGGGCAGGCCGAGGCGGCTCAGCAATTGCTTGCGGTAGACGGAGCTGGAGCCGAGGATGAGGCGCACCGGTGTTGGATTGGGGTGATTTTGCGACATATCGGAAGCGATCAATGTGATGCTGTTGGCAGGTAAAACCCGGATTTTGGCCGAAAAACCTCGCCAAAGCGTCTTTGTTACCACCTGTGGCGGATTTTTTTGCGCGTAACACGCACCTGGCGCGCTAAGGCTTTGACTGGTAAGGAAATTTTCTGTTATGATCGCAGGTTTTCCGGATTCTGCTTTAGCTATGAATGCATTTGTCATTGACGCGTTCGAATTCTGCAGGCTGAAACAGCAGGCGCAGGGTGAGATTCCGGTTGCTGAATTAGGTCGTCTGGCGCAAGAGACGGTTGACCGTTCCGGCAGGATTCGTTGGGCTCTGTCCGGCGATATCGACAAGCTGGGACATGCTCAACTCAGTCTGGCAGTGTCGGGTGCAGTTAATCTGATCTGTCAGCGTTGCCTGACGGCATTGAATTTCGAGATTGATTCGAAGTCGCTGCTGGTATTGGCAAAAGATGAGGCGCAAGCCGACACCATCGAAGAACTGCTGGACGATGACGAGATCGATGTCATCGTCGGATCAGCCGCCTTCGACGTGAACTACCTGATCGAAGACGAAGCACTGCTGGCCCTGCCGGTGGCGCCCAAGCATGACGTCTGTCCTGATGGTGGCGTGGCGGACCAGGCCAAAGGTGCTGAACGGGCTTCCCCGTTTGAGGTACTGAAGAAGTTGAAGCAGTAACAAGTATTGTTGGGGAATGTCTGGCAAAGGCCGGGCAGCGGCACGGCGGGTTTACCTAAAACAGGAATCCGGTGTGTTAAAATTTTCAATCTTAAGTAAGGTTTAGGAGTAATCATGGCCGTTCAACAGAACAAAAAGACCCCGTCCAAGCGCGGTATGCATCGTGCACACGACTTTCTGACTGCACCCCCGCTGGCTGTGGAGCCGACGACTGGTGAGACCCACCTGCGTCACCACATCAGCCCCAACGGTTTCTACCGTGGTCGCAAGGTGCTCAAGACCAAGAACGACGAGTAATCTCATTCATTGAGCTTGCTGTTTTTGGAGAAAAGCGGCGCAATGAGCTTCTGTTTCAAGAGGTTCATTTTGCGCCGCTTTTTTATGTCCGCGGCATCCGTCAGCGGACCCGCCTGCCTGCTTGCGTGAAGCTTCATCTGGTGCGCTGTCCAAGTGTGCCATTTTGAAGGCTTTGCAATCTGCCTCATAATGTGGGCTGGCAAGGCTCTGAATCAAATCGATGACCATCAAAATTTCAATCGACTGCATGGGTGGCGATCATGGCCCGTCAGTCACGCTCCCGGCCGCTGCCTCCTTCCTCAAGCGCCAACCTGATGCAGAGCTCATCCTGGTCGGTCAGGAAGCCGTGCTGCAGCCGCTGCTGAAGAAATACAAGCTGGCCGGCGAAGCCCGCATCCGCATTCACAACGCCACGGAAGTGGTGACCATGGACGACCCAATCGAGGTCGCCCTGCGCCGCAAGAAGGATTCTTCTCTGCGCGTGGCCGTGACCCTGGTCAAGGATGGCCAGGCTCATGCGGCCGTCTCGGCCGGCAATACCGGCGCGCTCATGGCGGTTTCGCGCTATGTGTTGAAGACCCTGCCGGGCGTGGACCGTCCGGCCATCTGCACCATCCTGCCCAACCAGAAGGATGGCCCCACCTACATGCTCGACCTCGGCGCCAACGTCGATTGCGAGCCACAGCATTTACATCAATTTGCACTCATGGGCTCGGCCCTGGTGGCGGTCATGGAAGGCAAGGCCAAACCGACCGTGGGCCTGTTGAACGTGGGTGAGGAAGACATGAAGGGCAACGAGCTGGTCAAGGCGACTGCCGGCCTGCTGCGTGCCGATCATGAGAAGGGCATCCTCAACTTCTACGGCAACGTGGAAGGCAACGACATCTTCGAAGGCACCACCGACCTGGTGGTGTGTGACGGCTTCGTGGGCAACGTGACCCTGAAGGCGTCCGAAGGCCTGGGGCGTTTCGTCAAGCAGGTGCTCACCAGTGAATTCAAGAAGGGCTTCATCAACAAGCTCGGCGCCCTGATCGCCTATGGTGCCATCAAGGCGCTGTCGCGCCGCCTCAATCCTTCCCGCTACAATGGCGCCAGCTTGCTGGGCCTGAAGGGCCTGGTCTTCAAGAGCCACGGCGGGGCGGATGTGTACGCTTTCGAATGGGCCATCCGCCGCGCCTATGACGCGGCCAAGTATGATGTGCTCGCCCGTATTGCCGCCAGCATGGCGGAGCTCATGCCCCAGGGACAGGGGCGCACGGCCGAGGCCGCTGCCGTGGCTTTCGAGTCGGCACCGGTCTCGCTGGATCAACCGAACTAACAGAGCAAGAAGACGGCATGACCACTTACAGCAAAATCGTCGGCACCGGCAGCTACCTGCCGGCCAAGCGCGTCACCAATCACGAACTGGCCGCGCAGCTGGCCGAGCAGGGTATCGAGACCTCGGACGAATGGATCGTCACCCGCAGCGGCATTTCCGCGCGCCACTACGCTGAACCGGCCCAGCTCTCCAGCGACCTCGCCCTGCAAGCGGCGCAGCGTGCGCTGGAAGCGGCGGGCATGCAGCCCAATGACATCGACCTGATCATCATGGCCACTTCCACCCCGGACCACCTGGGTGGCTTCCCCAGCACCGCCTGTGTGGTCCAGCGCAAGCTGGGCATCACCAACGGTGCGCCTGCCATGGATGTGCAGGCGGTCTGCAGCGGCTTCGTGTACGCCATGTCGGTGGCAGACAGCTTCATCAAATCCGGTGCGCACAAGAACGTTCTGGTGATCGGTGCGGAAGTGTTCTCGCGCATTCTGGATTTCAAGGATCGCACCACCTGTGTGCTCTTCGGCGACGGCGCCGGCGCCGTCGTCATGAGCGCCTCGCAGGAGCCGGGCGTGCTGGCGACCAAGCTGCACGCCGATGGCAGCCACGGCCACATCCTCTGCGTGCCGGGTAGCGTCAACAACGGCGCCGTTGCTGGCAGTGCCTATCTGTACATGGATGGTCCGGCGGTCTTCAAGCTGGCCGTTTCCCTGTTGGACAAGGTGGCGCGCGAAGCGCTGGAAGCGGCCCAGATGCAATCCACCGACGTCGACTGGCTGGTGCCGCACCAGGCCAATATCCGCATCATGCAGGGCACGGCCAAGAAGATGGGCCTGCCGCTGGAAAAGATGGTGGTCACCGTAGCCGAACATGGCAATACCTCGGCGGCCTCCATTCCGCTGGCGCTGGACCAGGCGGTGCGCGACGGCCGCATCCAGCCGGGCCACACCGTCATGATGGAAGGCGTGGGCGGCGGCTTCACCTGGGGCGCCGTGCTGGTGCGCATGTAAGGCAGGGATGCGCCGCCGTCGTGGCATCGTGCTTCACATTGCTCGCTCATCTACTGCATTTTTATACAACTTCACACACATCCAAGCATGACAACATTTGCTTTCGTTTTCCCCGGCCAGGGTTCTCAGGCGATCGGGATGCTCAATGGTTTTGCCGACAACGACGTCGTGCGCCAGACCGTCGCCGAAGCCTCCGATGCCCTGCAGTTCGACCTCGGCAAGCTCATCGCCGAAGGCCCCAAGGAAGACCTGGACCTGACCACCAACACCCAGCCGGTCATGCTGACGGCCGCCGTGGCCTTCTGCCGTGCCTGGCTGGCCGCAGGCGGCAAGGCACCGGCGCTGGTCGCCGGCCACAGCCTGGGTGAGTATTCGGCGCTGGTCGCCGCTGGCGTGATCGCCTTCAAGGATGCGGTACCGCTGGTGCGCTTCCGCGCGCAAGCCATGCAGGAAGCCGTGCCCGTCGGGCAGGGCGGCATGGCGGCCATTCTCGGTCTGTCCGATGAGGATGTGCGTGCTGCCTGCGCCGAAGCTGCACAAGGCGAAGTGGTCGAAGCCGTCAACTTCAACGCCCCGGCCCAGGTCGTGATCGCCGGCCACAAGGCTGCGGTGGGCCGCGCCTGCGACATCGCCAAGGCCAAGGGCGCCAAGCGCGCGCTGCCGCTGCCGGTGTCGGCGCCGTTCCACTCCTCGCTGTTGAAGCCCGCTTCGGATCGCCTGCAGGCCTATCTGGCCAACGTGGCGTTTTCCGCCCCGCAGATCCCCCTGATCAACAACGTCGACGTGGCCGTGGTCAATGATCCGGCCGCCATCAAGGACGCCCTGGTGCGTCAGGCTGCTGCGCCCGTGCGTTGGGTCGAGACGGTGCAGAAGATGGCTGCCGATGGCGTCACCCATCTGGTCGAATGCGGTCCGGGCAAGGTACTGACCGGCCTGACCAAGCGCATCAATGGCGAACTGGTGGGTGAGGCCATCGTCGACCAGGAATCCCTGAACAAAGTATTGGAGTTGCTGAAATGAGTGCACAGAATCTGCAAGGCCAGGTCGCCCTGGTGACCGGCGCCTCGCGCGGCATCGGCCGTGCCATCGCCACCGAACTGGCAAAGCAGGGCGCAAAGGTGGTCGGTACGGCTACCTCCGAATCGGGTGCGGCCGCCATCACCGAGTACCTGGCAGCGCTGGACCCGGAAGCCGGCCGTGGCGCGGTCCTCAACGTCAACGACGCAGAAGCCAGCGTGGCTCTGGTGGAACAGGTGCAGAAGGAATTCGGGACGCTTTCCATCCTGGTCAACAACGCCGGCATCACCCAGGACCAGTTGGCCATGCGCATGAAGGATGAGGAGTGGGATAGCGTCATCGCCACCAACCTCACCGCCGTGGGCCGTCTTTCGCGCGCCGTGCTGCGCGGCATGATGAAGGCCCGCACCGGCCGCATCATCAACATCACCTCGGTGGTGGGCGAGGCCGGCAATCCAGGCCAGATGAACTATGCCGCCGCCAAGGCCGGCGTGGCCGGCATGAGCCGCGCGCTGGCGCGCGAGATCGGCAGCCGCAACATCACCGTGAACTGCGTGGCGCCCGGCTTCATCGATACCGATATGACCAAGGCGCTCAACGAACAGCAGTCTGCCGCCATCCTGCAGCAGATCCCGCTGGGCCGCCTGGGTGCGGCCGAGGAAATCGCCTATGCGGTGGCCTTCCTGGCCTCGCCCCAGGCCGCCTACATCACCGGTACGACGCTCAACGTCAACGGCGGCATGTACATGGGTTAAGCAAGTCTTCCGGGCTTGATGCAAGTCCTTTTGACGACTTTTGTTTGCAGTTAAGCTGGACTTGGCGCAATCTTGCCAGGAATAGTTAAAAGTAAATTTTCCGCGCGCAAACCTGCTAAAATGCGCGCACTTTTGTAACCTATCATCCCTCTGGAGGAACACTATGTCCGATATCGAACAACGCGTGAAGAAGATCGTCGCTGAGCAACTGGGCGTCGCCGAAGCCGACATCAAGAACGAATCGTCGTTCGTGGACGACCTGGGCGCCGACTCGCTGGACACCGTCGAGCTGGTCATGGCACTGGAAGATGAGTTCGAAATGGAAATCCCCGACGAACAAGCCGAAAAGATCACCACCGTGCAACAGGCGATCGACTACGCAAAGTCGCAAGTCAAGGCCTGATAAGGGCTTTGGTCAAAGTATCAGGAGAATTGCTTGAGCCGCACTCGTGAACGTCGTGTAGTCATTACCGGCCTGGGATGCATCTCGCCTGTCGGCAACAACGTCGCCGATACGTGGAGTGCCATCAAGGAAGGCAAGTCCGGCATCGCTACCGTCACCAAGTTCGACGCAACCCCCTTCACCACGCACTTCGCCGGTGAAGTCAAGGGCTTCAATATCGAGGATTACATCCCCGCCAAGGAAGCGCGTCATATGGATACCTTCATCCACTTCGGCATGGCCGCCGGTATCCAGGCCATGCAGGACAGTGGCCTGACGGTAACGGATGAGAATGCCGAGCGCATTGGCGTCATGATCGGTTCGGGCATCGGCGGCCTGCCGCTGATCGAAGAAACCCACGCCGAACTGACCAACCGTGGTCCGCGCCGCATCAGCCCCTTCTTTATCCCTGCCTCGATCATCAACATGATCTCGGGCAACTTGTCCATCAAGTTTGGTCTGAAGGGCCCCAACCTGGCCATCGTCACCGCCTGCACCACCGGCCTGCATTGCATCGGCTCTGCCGCACGCATGATCATGTACGGCGATGCGGATGTGATGGTTGCCGGCGGCGCCGAATCCAGCGTTTCGCCGCTGGGCATCGGTGGTTTCGCTTCGGCCCGCGCCTTGTCGACCCGCAACGATGATCCCGCCACCGCTTCCCGTCCCTGGGACAAGGATCGCGACGGTTTCGTGCTGGGCGAGGGCGCCGGCGTGATGGTGCTCGAAGAGTACGAACACGCCAAGGCCCGTGGTGCCAAGATCTATGCAGAACTGCTCGGCTTCGGCATGAGCGGCGATGCTTACCACATGACTGCGCCCAACCTGGATGGTCCGCGCCGCTGCGTGCTCAATGCACTGCGCGATGCCGGCGTCAATCCGGATGAAGTGCAGTACCTGAACGCGCACGGTACGTCGACCCCGCTGGGCGACAAGAACGAATCCGACGCGATCAAGGCCGCATTCGGCGACCATGCTTACAAGATGGTTGTCAATTCGACCAAATCCATGACCGGTCACCTGCTGGGTGGCGCTGGCGGTCTGGAAACGGTGTTGACCGTGCTGGCAGTGCACAATCAGGTGTCGCCGCCGACGATGAACATCTTCAACCAGGATCCGGAATGCGATCTGGATTACTGCGCCAACCAGGCGCGGGACATGAAGATCGACATTGCCGTCAAGAACTCCTTCGGGTTCGGCGGCACCAACGGCACCCTGGTCATCGGCAAGATGTAAAATGCAAGGCCCGGCTTCCCTTCGGAAGCCGGGTTTGTCGTTTTAATGGCGCGCATTGCGCCGCTTCCGCCCGGGCAGCTTATGTCGATAGCAGTTTCTGCGGATATCAAACCTTCCCGCTTGCTCCTCCTGGTCTCTGCCTTCGCCTCTCTTTGCGTGGCGCTGACCGGTGTGTTGCTGGCGTTCGGGATGTCGGGTTCGCTGTCCTGGACTGCGCGCTGTCTTCTGGCCATGGCCTGCATACTGGCTGCCGCACTCGCTCTGGCGCTGGTGTTGCGCGGTCGCAAGGTGATCTGGCTGCACATTTCCGGCACCGGGCAGATCCGCGTGGTGGAACACCTGTTGCCGTCGGCGCGCGCCAAGCCTCAGGTGATGAAAGCCGGACTGGCCCAGCTCCTGGCGGGCAGTACCATCTGGCCGGGCATGCTGTTTCTGCGCCTGCGGCTGGAAAATGGCAAGACCCGTACTATCCCCATTCTCACGGATTCCGTCTCCGAAGATACATTCCGTGCACTTTCCGTGGCGTGCCGCTGGTTGATCAGTCACAATACGGCCAAGGCGAAGATGCTGGAAAAATAAGCCCGGCAGCCTTGAAAATTGCCGAGCTGGAGGCATCTGCCCTAGGCAATGACGATAAAACAACACGGCTATAAAAAACAAGGAACCCGGTTTGACGACAGAACGCGAAATTGACCAACAGCTTGTTGAGCGCGTCCAGCGTGGCGACAAGAAGGCGTTCGAGCTATTGGTAGTCAAGTATCAACGCAAGCTGATGCGCCTGGTGTCGCGCCTGGTGCGCGACCAGGCCGAAGCCGAGGACGTGGTGCAGGAAGCCTTCATCAAGGCTTACCGCGCGTTGCCCCAATTCCGTGGCGATTCTGCCTTCTATACTTGGCTTTACCGCATCGGCATCAACACTGCAAAGAACTATCTGGTAACGATGGGCCGCAGGGCGCCAACTTCGACAGAAGCAGATGCAGAAGAAGCTGAAACTTTTGACGATGCAGACCATCTGAGGGACATCAACACTCCAGAGTCGATGTTGGCCACCAAGCAGATTGCTCAGACGGTCAACGTGGCGATGGAGGCATTGCCGGAAGAATTACGTACTGCCATCACGTTGCGCGAGATCGAGGGGTTGAGCTACGACGAGATTGCAGATGCGATGAATTGTCCGATCGGCACCGTGCGCAGCCGCATTTTCCGCGCCCGGGAAGCAATTGCCGAGAAGTTGCGTCCACTGCTGGATACGGCGGCGGACAAGCGCTGGTGATGAGGCGACAAGCCTGTTGTCAAAAAGAAAATAATAAAGCGGGTATGGAACTAAGATATTTGCCGGGTGACTGCACATGGATACCAAAGTAACGACCAAAGAGCAGATCTCAGCCCTCGCCGATGGCGAGCTGGGCTCTGAAGAAATGACCCTTGCCCTTGCGGCCTTGCGTTCTTCCAAGGACGCCCAGGACGCCTGGGAGGATTACCATCGCATCGGCGAGGTGCTGCGTTCGGAGGAGATGGATGTTTCCCTCAGCGCTGGCTTCTCCGCCAAGATGAGTGCGTGGCTAGATGCCGAGCCGGCCATCGTCGCGCCGCAGCCCCAGGTTGCGCCTGCGCAGTCGGTGGCTGCGCCTGCCGCGCCAGCCGTGGCGACGGCAACCGCAGCGGGTGCGGCCAATGGGGACCACCGTGCGCGCCGTCCCGGCCGCCTGGTACGTTTTCTCATGCCCAGCGCCGCAGCGGCTGCCGCTGCCGTGGCAGCAGTCTTCGTGGCCATGCCGCAGCAGGCCGTGGTGACGGCTGATTCCAAGGCGGTGGTGCCGATGGCCCAGGTGGCGTCGGCACCGGTCAATGTGCCTTCGGCCATTGCGACCGTCGCCGAGACCAATGGCAATCCGCAAAACGTGAGCCAGCTGAGCTCGCTGGCCCAGCAGGGTGAAGTCAAGCGCGATCCGCGCATCGACGAGTACCTGTTCGCCCACCAGCGCTTCTCGCCTTCCTACAGTTCGGCGCAATACGCCCGTTCCGCAGCCTTCTCCTCGGACGCAGACAAGTAAGATGCATCTGACCGGGCGTCTGTACGGCGTACTGTGCTTGCTGTCCACGTTGGTAGGGTTCTCCTTGGCGCCATCCGCTTTAGCGGCGGATGGCGTTTCTGCAACTACGGTCAGTGAAGCCTCCGCTTCTTCCGCGCTGTTGGCGCAATTGCAAAAAATGCAATCTGCCGCCCAGCATCTCAATTATTCCGGCAGTTTTGTCTATCAGCAGGCCGCGTTGATGCGCAGTTCGCGGGTCACCCACGTGGTGGCCGGCAAGAGCGAGCTGGAAAAGCTGGAGCTGCTAGACGGCAAGCCGCGCGAATTCGTGCGCGACAACGACGACGTAGCCAGTTACGAGCCCGACTTGCGCATCGTACGCATGGAAAAGCGGGTCACCCGCGACGTTTTCCCGGCCATCGTCGATGCCCGTCCGGAGGACCTTGCCAGCCACTATCGCATCCAGGCCGATGCCGACGAGCGTGTGGCCGGGCGGGCCTGCCAGTCCATCGTGCTGGCGCCGCGCGACAAGCTGCGCTACGGCTATCGTTTCTGTGCCGACCAGGCCACCGGCCTGCTGCTGCGCGCGCAAACGCTGGATGCCAAGGGCGAGGTGATCGAGCAGATTGCCTTCACCCAGATCCAGATCGGCGGTATTGATCGTGCCCGGGTCAACCCCACTTACAAGGACACGCACGGCTGGCGTATCGAGAAGGCGGCCATGGCCCCTGTCGATCTGTCGGCCTGGCAGGTGACGCCGCCCCCGGGTTTCCGCAAGATCCAGCAGGTGCGACGCATGATTTCCGACAGCGGTCCGGCGGGTGCTGCACCGGCCCAGAACCGCCCGGCGGAGCGTGAGGTCTTGCAGATCGTGTTTTCCGACGGGTTGGCCGCGATCTCGGTCTTCATCGAGCCTGGCAGCCAGGGTCGGGAAGAAGGTACGATACAGCAGGGCGCCATGAACATCCTCGGCCGTCGCCAGGGTGATTATTGGCTCACCGTTGTGGGGGAAGTGCCTGCCGCGGCGATCCGGCAGGTCGCCAATTCTATTGAACTGAAATCCAAATAATAGAGACCGTTCCAATGACTCCCTTGAAGAATACCCTTGCCGGCGCCTTGCTGGCCGTTTCCGTCCTTGCTGCCGCGCCGGCCGTGCTGGCCGCGCCCCCGGTGGCTGCGCCTGCAGTAGCGCTGCCTGATTTTGCCGATATCGTCGAGCGGACCGGACCGGCCGTGGTCAACATCCGCACTACCGAACGCGTGCGCCAGAATGCCCAGGGGCAGGGCGGCATGGATGATCCGGAGATGCAGGAATTCTTCCGCCGCTTCTTCGGCATTCCCATTCCGCGCCAGCAGCAGCCCGGCACCCCGCGCGGCAATGGCAAGCAGGGTGGCCAGGGCCAGCAGGAAGAAGTGCCGCGCGGCGTGGGCTCGGGCTTCATCATCTCGGCAGATGGCTTCATCATGACCAATGCCCACGTGATCGATGGTGCCAGCGAGGTCTATGTGACCCTGACCGACAAGCGCGAATTCAAGGCCAAGATCGTGGGTTCCGATACGCGTACCGACGTGGCTGTGCTCAAGATCGATGGCAGCAACCTGCCGCGCCTGAGCATGGGCGACTCCGACAAGATCCGCGTGGGTGAATGGGTGCTGGCCATCGGCTCGCCCTTCGGTCTGGAAAACACCGTAACTGCAGGTATCGTCTCGGCCAAGGCGCGCGATACCGGCGACTACCTGCCGCTGATCCAGACTGACGTGGCGGTCAATCCGGGCAACTCGGGCGGTCCGCTGATCAATCTGAAGGGCGAAGTGGTCGGCATCAATTCGCAGATTTACAGCCGGTCCGGTGGCTTCATGGGGATTTCCTTTGCGGTGCCCATCGATGAAGCGCTGCGCGTGGCCGACCAGTTGAAGGCCAGCGGACGCGTCACGCGCGGCCGTATCGGCGTGCAGATCGGTGAAGTGACCAAGGATGTGGCCGAATCGCTGGGCTTAGCGCGTGCCCAGGGTGCGCTGGTGCAGCGCGTGGAAGCCGGCGGCCCGGCCGAAAAGGCGGGACTGGAAGCCGGGGACATCATCCTGAAGTACAACGGCGCCGCCATCGAGCGCCCGAGCGACCTGCCGCGCATGGTCGGTTCCACCAAGCCGGGCGTGAAGGCCACCGTCAACATCTGGCGCAAGGGTAGTGCCCGCGACGTCACCCTGACCGTGGTCGAGATGGAAGCCGACAAGCCCAAGCAGACCGAAGAAAAGAAGGCCAAGCCCGACAACACGCCCAATTCCCTGGGCCTGGTGGTGAGCGACCTGAGCGATGCGCAGAAGAAGGACTTGAAGGTCGACAACGGCGTGCTGGTGGAAGCTGTCAGTGGCGCTGCTGCAGCGGCCGGCATTCGTCCGGGCGACGTCATCCAGCGGCTCAACGAAGTGGATGTCAACGACACCAAGCAGTTCGGCCAGCTGGTGGCCAAGCTGGATGCCAAGAAGCGCGCGGCCGTCCTGGTGCGGCGTGGCGACTCTTCGCAGTTCGTGCCGCTGCGCCCGAACGGCGGCAACTGACGGGAAATTTCCCCGGAAAATTGCCAGAAACTTCAGCATGAAGGCTGCGGCTCCCACGGGCCGCAGCCTTTTTCCTTGCCTCTCGGCCGTGCTGAGGGAAAAACCTTCATATGAGCCTATGACCACCCCCGATCCGCTTGCAGCGCCCGCCCGTCCATTGCAATTCATCATCTATTCGCGCAGCTACTGCCATCTGTGCGAAGACCTGCATGAGGCCCTGCGCCAGGCGTTGGGCGAGATTCCCGCCGTTATCGAGATGACCGACGTCGATGCCGATGAAGCCCTGGTGGCGCGCTATGACGAGCTGGTCCCGGTGCTGATGGGGCAGGGCGCCGATGGGCAATGGCAGGAGCTGTGCCATTACCATCTGGACCCGGTGCGGCTGCGTGAATTTATTGCTTTTAGGCAATAACGACCGCTGTCGCAGCCAGGCGCCGTTGTACGGCGGGGGTACCGGAAAGTCGGGCTTGTCCCTGTGAATTCCGGTAAAATGCCGGGTCGAATAAGCTGCTGCAAAGGCGCTCGGCTGGGCACTGCCCGCTTCGGAGCGCCTTTTTTCATCGTTTCCAGTCTGTTAATGAACAATATCCGTAATTTCTCGATCATCGCCCACATCGATCACGGCAAGTCCACGCTCGCCGACCGCATCATCCAGTTGTGCGGGGGCTTGTCCAACCGCGAGATGGAAGCCCAGGTGCTGGATTCGATGGATATCGAGCGCGAGCGCGGCATCACCATCAAGGCCCAGACCGCAGCCCTGTCCTACAAGGCCAAGGATGGCCAGATCTACAACCTCAACCTGATCGATACCCCCGGTCACGTCGACTTCAGCTATGAAGTCTCGCGTTCGCTGTCGGCCTGCGAAGGCGCACTGCTGGTGGTCGATGCCTCCCAAGGTGTGGAAGCGCAGACGGTTGCCAACTGCTACACCGCCCTGGACCTTGGCGTGGAAGTGGTGCCGGTCTTGAACAAGATCGACCTGCCCTCCGCCGATCCGGACAACGCCAAGAGCGAGATCGAGGACGTCATCGGCATCGATGCGTCCGACGCCACTCCCTGCTCGGCCAAGACCGGCCTGGGCGTGGAAGACGTGCTGGAAGCTATCGTGGCCAAGGTGCCGGCGCCCAAGGGTGATCCGGACGCGCCCCTGCAGGCACTGATCATCGACTCCTGGTTCGACAACTACGTCGGCGTGGTCATGCTGGTGCGCATCGTCAATGGCACTTTGCGTCCCAAGGACAAGATCCTGCTGATGGCCACCGAGACCCAGTACCTCACTGAAAGCATCGGCGTGTTCACGCCCAAGTCGCAATCGCGTGAAGCCTTGACGGCAGGGCAGGTCGGTTTCGTCATCGCCGGCATCAAGGAACTGAAGTCCGCGCGCGTGGGCGACACCATCACCCTGGCCAGCAAGCCGGCTCCGGCGCCGCTGCCCGGCTTCAAGGAAGTGCAGCCGCAGGTGTTTGCGGGCCTGTTCCCGGTGGAAGCCAACCAGTACGATGCCCTGCGCGACTCGCTGGAAAAATTGAAGCTCAACGACGCCGCCCTGATGTACGAACCGGAAGTCTCGCAGGCGCTGGGCTTCGGCTTCCGCTGCGGCTTCCTGGGCCTGTTGCACATGGAAATCGTGCAGGAGCGCCTGGAGCGCGAATTCGACATGGACCTCATCACCACCGCGCCGACGGTGGTGTATGAAGTGCAGCAACGCGACGGCACCCTGCTGATGGTGGACAACCCGTCGAAGATGCCGGAAGTCTCCAAGATCGACGAGATCCGCGAACCCATCGTCACCGTCAACCTGTACATGCCGCAGGAATACGTGGGCTCGGTCATCACCCTCTGCACGCAGAAGCGCGGCATCCAGATGAACATGAGCTACCACGGCAAGCAGGTGCAGCTGACCTATGAAATGCCGATGGCCGAGATCGTGCTGGACTTCTTCGATCGCCTGAAGTCCACCTCGCGCGGCTATGCCTCGATGGACTACGAGTTCAAGGAATACCGCGCCGCCGATGTGGTCAAGGTGGACATGCTGATCAACAGCGAGAAGGTCGATGCGCTGGCCATCATCGTGCACCGTGCCGCAGCCCAGATCCGCGGTCGCCAGGTGGCGGCAAAGATGCGTGAACTGATCCCGCGCCAGATGTTTGACGTGGCCATCCAGGCGGCCATTGGTGCGACCATCATCTCGCGTGAAAACGTCAAGGCCATGCGCAAGAACGTGCTGGCCAAGTGCTACGGCGGCGACATCTCACGTAAGCGCAAGCTGCTCGAAAAGCAGAAGGCCGGCAAGAAGCGCATGAAGCAGGTGGGCTCGGTCGAAATTCCGCAGGAAGCATTCCTGGCAATCTTACAAGTGGAAGATAAATAACATGCAGGCTTTGTTGGGCAACTTCGCACTCATTCTGTTCGTCCTGATGCTGGTGACCGGCGTCATCTGGTTCGCAGACACCTTCTTCCTCTCCAAGCAGCGCCGTGCACGCGCCGATGCCGCCCTGGCCGAATTCGATGCCCGCGTGGCGCGCGACGAGGCGCAGGGCATCAAGCGTGACGGTGCCGTGGCCAGCAGCCGCGTCGAACTGCAGGCACGCCACCTGAAGCAGCCGGCCTGGATCGAGTATTCGGGCAGCTTCTTCCCGGTGATCGCGCTGGTGTTCTGCCTGCGCTCCTTCCTGTATGAGCCGTTCAAGATTCCGTCCAGCTCGATGGTGCCGACCCTGCTGGTCGGTGACCTGATTCTGGTGAACAAATTCACCTACGGTATCCGCCTGCCCATCATCAACAAGAAAATCATCGAAGTGGGCGAGCCGCAGCGCGGCGACGTCATGGTCTTCAAGTACCCCAAGGATACGTCGGTGGACTACATCAAGCGCGTGATCGGCGTGCCTGGTGATAAAATAGTCTATAAAAACAAGCGCTTAACGGTTAATGGTGAACAAATTTCTTACAAAGCGCTGCCGGATTATCTGGACGACGACAATCTGACGTACTATAAGCAATGGCAGGAAAACCTGACCGGCGTGGAGCACAAGATCCTGACCGATGAGCGTGCCCCCAACTTCGTGCCCAATCCCGATGCCTTCCCGCATCACGAACTGTGCACCTACAACGCCGAAGGTTTCGCCTGCACGGTGCCGCCGGGTGAGTATTTCATGATGGGAGACAACCGGGACAACAGCCTCGACAGTCGTTATTGGGGCTTCGTACCGGACCAGAACATCGTCGGCAAGGCCTTCTTTGTCTGGATGAACCTGGGCGATATCAAGCGGATCGGCAGCTTCCACTAAAAGCGCGCCGCATCCTGGTCCAGCAGCTTTCGTAGTTTCCGCAGTTTCCAACTGGCAACTTCGCATTGTGGAGGCAGACCCGGAGCAGTTTTCAGCTTTGCTTTGAACCGATCCCGCTGACTGGTCAGGCTGGTAATCCCCGATCCACGCGCTGCTGCGCGTATCGGGGCGGCAGACTGAATGACGGATGAAAAAATGGATCCTCAACTCTTGCAACAACGGCTAGGCCACACTTTCAAGGACGCCTCGCTCCTGCAGCAGGCCTTGACCCATCGTAGCCATAGCGCCTTGCATAACGAGCGGCTGGAATTCCTCGGCGATTCGGTGCTGAACTGCGTGGTGGCCTCGCTGCTCTTCGAACGTTACGACAAGATCGACGAAGGCGACCTCTCGCGCCTGCGTGCCAATCTGGTCAAGCAGCAATCCCTGTATGAAATCGCCCAGCGGCTGGAGCTGTCGCAATTCTTGCGCCTGGGCGAGGGCGAGCTGAAGTCGGGCGGTTTTCGCCGCCCCTCGATCCTGGCCGATACGCTGGAGGCGCTCTTTGGCGCGATCTTCCTCGATTCCGGCTTCGAGGCGGCGCGTGCGGTGATCCGCTCGCTCTACGTCCCGGTGCTGGAACACGTCGATCCCAAGACCTTGGGCAAGGATGCCAAGACCCTGCTGCAGGAATTCCTGCAGGGCAAGAAGATCCCGCTGCCGCAATACAACGTGATCGCCACTCACGGTGCCGCCCACAGCCAGGAATTCGAGATCGAGTGCCTGGTGCCCAAGCTGGACATCCAGGTCTTCGGTACCGGTGGCAGCCGCCGCGCCGGCGAACAGGCAGCGGCCAAGCTGGCGCTGGAAGCGGTGCAGCTGGCCCTGGCCAAGACCCCTTCGGCGGGGCGCAAGCCGCGCACCCGCACCACCCAGCTGAAGCTGGCCGGCATCGCCACCATCCAGCCGGATGCACCCGAGCACGAGGCGCTCAAGGGTAATCGTCCCGAGGTGTCGACGGCCACTGGCGGCAAGCCCGCCAAGCCGCCGAAGGAATCCAAGGAGCAGAAGAGCGCGCCGGCCACGGCTCGCAGTGAAGGCAAGAACACCGGCGACCGCGCTGAAACGGTCGCAGCAGAGCCCATTTCGGCGGCTTCATCCGCCACGCAATCCAGAACAGCATGATAGATTCCCCCATGGCCGGCGACGCGTCGGCGCAGACCCCCGATGACGATTACCGTTGCGGTTACATCGCCATCGTCGGTCGTCCCAACGTTGGCAAGTCGACCCTGATGAACGTACTGGTCGGCGCCAAGGTCAGCATCACCTCGCGCAAGGCCCAGACCACGCGCCACCGCATCACCGGCATCCAGACCATCGACAATACCCAGTACGTGTATGTCGACACCCCGGGTTTCCAGACCCGTCACAGCAACGCCCTCAACAAGACCCTGAACCGCACCGTCACCAATACCCTGACGGCGGCCGACGTGATCCTGTTCGTGATCGAGGCCGGTACCTTCGGCCCGGCCGACAAGCAGGTGCTGGATCTCTTGCCGGCCAACGTGCCCTGCATCCTGGTCTTGAACAAGGCTGACCGCAACAAGGACAAGACCACGCTCATGCCCTTCGCCCGCGAAGTGGCCTCGCATCATGATTTCGCCGCCGTGGTGCCGGTCTCGGCCAAGCAGCGCTTCCAGCTGGACCGTCTGCAGGAAGAAGTGCGCAAGCTGCTGCCGCAGAATCCGCCGATGTTCGACGAAGACGACATCACCGACCGCAGCGAGAAATTCCTGGCTTCCGAAATCGTGCGTGAAAAGGTGTTCCGCTTCGTCGGCGAAGAACTGCCCTACACCAGCACGGTGCTGATCGAGAAGTTCGAACAGGAAGGCAACCTGCGCCGCATCTTCGCCGCCATCCTGGTCGAACGCGACAACCACAAAGCCATGGTGATCGGCCAGAAGGGTGCGCGCCTGAAGGAAATTTCCACCCAGTCGCGGCTGGACATGGAGCGCCTCTTCGGTGGGCCGGTCTATCTGGAGATCTGGGTCAAGGTCAAATCGGGCTGGGCCGACAACGAGGCTGGCCTGCGCGCCTACGGCTACGAATGAGCCCGTGCGCGGCCCTCTGCGGGCCGCGCGACATTCCGGCATCATCATGGCACTACGCCGCGCCCCAACGACGTGGCTTCACGCATTCAGGACGGATATCCATGACTACCATGCTCACCGATTCCAAGCTCGACGGCCAGGTCGCCGCTGCGGCTACGCCGGCCACTCCGGCCGTGGAGCAGGCACCCGCCAAGGCGCCCGCGCGCAAAGCGGCCACGCCGCGCGCGCGCAGCCGCGTCGTGCCGGAAAAGGAGCACAAGGTACTGGCGCAGCCGGGCTTCGTGCTGCACAGCTATCCCTACAAGGAAACCAGCCTCATCATCGACGTGTTCTCGCGGGATCACGGCCGCATCGCGCTCGTGGCCAAGGGGGCCAAGCGTCCGCATTCCAAGCTGCGCGGGGCCTTGCAGACCTTCCAGCCGCTGGCGCTGTCGTGGAGCGGCAAGTCCGAGGTGCGCACGCTGACCGATGCCGAATGGGTGGGCGGCATGCTGCCGCTGGAAAAATCGGCGCTGCTGTGCGGCTTCTATCTCAATGAACTGCTGGTCAAGCTGCTGGCGCGCGAAGACGCGCATCCGGCGCTGTTCGACCATTACGTGGCCACCCTCAACAAGCTGGCTCATGGCGAGAATGCCCCCATCGTGCTGCGCCAGTTCGAACGCATCCTCCTCAAGCAGACCGGCGTGGCCGGCAACTGGAGTCATTGCGTGGTCAGCGGCAAGACCGTGCAGCCTGATGGCATCTACGTCGTCGATCCGGAGCAGGGCACGCGTCCGGAACGTATTTCCGACCGCGCGCCCAAGGTGTCCGGCAAGACGCTGCTGGATATGGAACGCGAAGACTACAGCGATCCCACCACGCAATTGCAGAGCAAGTTCCTGATGCGCTACCTGCTGTCGCATCACCTGGGCGGTGCGCAGCTGAACACGCGCCAGATCCTGATCGACCTCATGCAACTGTGACGAGACGGCGGCCCGCGCCGCCGGCCCCGTCTGCTCCCGCATTGGATCGCGAGCCGCTACAATCCAGATCTGGCTGCACATTCCTTCATGTGCAGCGCTGAGCACATCCGAACATCATTCAACCGAAGCTTTCTGACGCCATGAGTTTCCTGCAGCCTGCCGGCCCGGTCATTGACCTGGGCATCAACATCGATCACGTCGCCACCCTGCGCAATGCGCGCGGCACGCGCTATCCCGACCCCATCCGCGCGGCGCTGGAAGCCGAGGAAGCCGGTGCCGATGCCATCACCCTGCATCTGCGCGAAGACCGCCGCCATATCCGCGACGATGACGTCAAGGCCATCCGTCCGCTGCTGCAGACGCGCATGAACCTGGAAGCCGCCGTGACGCAGGAGATGATCGATTTCGCCTGTGCCATCCAGCCCCAGGATGTCTGCCTGGTGCCCGAAAAGCGCACCGAAGTGACGACCGAAGGCGGCCTCGACGTGCGTGGCCATTTTGCCGACGTGCAGGCGGCGATCCGCCAGTTGCAGCAGGAGCGCATTCGCGTCTCTTTGTTCATTGATCCGGATGTCGAGCAGATCCAGGCCGCCGCTGAATCGGGTGCCCCTGTCATCGAACTTCATACCGGCCGTTATGCGGACGCCACCAGCGAACAGGAACAGCAGGAAGAACTGCAACGCATCCGCGTCGCCGTCCAGGCTGGCGTCAAGCTGGGCCTGAAGGTCAATGCCGGCCACGGACTGCACTACACCAACGTCCAGGCCATCGCAGCCATCCCCGAGATCGCCGAACTCAACATCGGTCACGCCGTGGTGGCTCATGCGGTCTTCGCGGGCTGGCGCAATGCGGTGTCCGAGATGAAGGCCATCATGGTCAAGGCCCGCCTGGACGCCATCAAGGCCCGGGGCTGAGGCGCGCCGCATGATCTATGGCATCGGTACCGACATCCTCCGGATTTCGCGGGTAGAGGCGGCGCTGCAACGGCATGGCGACCGCTTTGCCGGCAAGATCCTGGGCCCGCAGGAGATGGAAAAATACCTGCGCCGCAAGGCCAAGGTCCAAGCCCGTGGCATCCGCTTCCTGGCCACCCGCTTCGCCGCCAAGGAAGCCTTTTCCAAGGCCATCGGCATGGGCATGCGCATGCCCATGACCTGGCGCGCCATGCAGGTGCTCAATGCGCCCAGCGGCAAGCCGGTGGTGGTGTGTAGCGGAAGCCTGCAACAATGGATGGAAGAGCAGGGCCTGAGCGCCCAGGTTTCCATCACCGACGAAGCGGAATACGCCGTCGCCTTTGTCATCGTGGAGAAGTCATGAATCAAGCCGTCAAGCCGCTCGGTCCGGTGATGCTCGATGTGGTCGGCACCCGGCTGGATGCGGCCGACATCGCCCGTATCCAGCACCCGCTGACCGGCGGGGTGATCCTGTTTGCCCGCAATTACGAAAACCGTGCACAACTGGTCGCGTTGACCAGCGCGATCCGCCAGGCCCGTCCCGGCATCCTGATTACGGTCGACCACGAAGGCGGACGCGTGCAGCGCTTCCGTACCGATGGCTTCACGCGCCTGCCTGCCATGGGCCAGCTTGGACAGCTGTGGGACCGTGACGTGCTGCAAGCCACCAAGGTGGCCACGGCCACCGGCTTCGTGCTGGCGACCGAGCTGCGCGCCTGTGGCATCGACCTGTCGTTCACGCCGGTGCTTGATCTGGATTACGGGGTTTCCAGCGTCATCGGCGACCGTTCCTTCCATCGTGATCCGCGCGTGGTCACGCTGCTGGCCAAGAGCCTCAATCACGGCCTGGCACTGGCCGGGATGGCCAATTGCGGCAAGCATTTCCCCGGCCACGGTTTCGTCACGGCCGATTCGCACGTGGCCATTCCGGTTGACGAGCGCACACTCGATGAGATCCTGGGTGACGATGCCACACCGTATGACTGGCTGGGCATGAGCCTGGCCGCCGTGATGCCGGCGCACGTCATCTATCCCAAGGTGGATGCGCAACCGGCCGGTTTTTCCAGGATCTGGCTGTCCATGCTGCGCGAGCGCTTCGGCTTCCAGGGCGTGATCTTCAGCGACGACCTCAGCATGCATGGGGCCAGTGTCGCCGGTGGTCCGCTGCAGGCTGCGCAAGCGGCGCTGGATGCCGGTTGCGACGTGGCCCTGATCTGCAATTCGCCCGACAAGGCCGATGCCATCCTGGCCGGCTTGCAGGGGGGCAGGGATGCCGCTTCTGCCGCTCGCCGCGCGACCTTGCTGCCCTGTGGCGAGGCGCTGCAATGGGATGCGCTGCAAGCCGATCCGCGCTATCTGGCCGCGCGCACGCTGGTGCAGTCGCTGTAAGTCTTTCGCTTTTCGCTCATGTCCGAACTTCCTGCTTCCCCGCTCCCCGACCCCCGCGAGGTCGTGCTGGAGACGGTCGCCCGGCTGCCGCACCTGCCGGGCGTGTATCGCTACTTCGATGCTGAAGACAACGTGCTCTACGTGGGCAAGGCGCGCGACCTCAAGAAGCGCGTCTCCAGCTATTTCCAGAAGACCCTGACCAGCCCGCGCATCGCCATGATGGTCGAGCGTATCGCGCGCCTCGAAACCACGGTCACCCGCAGCGAGGCCGAAGCGCTGCTGCTGGAAAACAACCTCATCAAGACACTGCGTCCGCGCTTCAACATTCTCTTCCGCGACGACAAGTCCTATCCCTATCTGAAGATCACCGGCCATGCCTTCCCGCGCATGGCCTACTATCGCGGCGCGGTGGACAAGCGCAACCAGTATTTCGGCCCGTTCCCCAATGCCGGCGCGGTCAAGGAATCGATCCAGATTCTGCAGAAGGTGTTCCAGCTGCGCACTTGCGAAGATACCGTCTTCACCAATCGCACGCGGCCTTGCCTGCTGCATCAGATCCACCGCTGCAGTGGTCCCTGCGTGAATCTGGTCAGTCCCGAGGATTACGCCATCGACGTGGAGAACGCATCGAAATTCCTGCGCGGCCGCCAGAGCGAAGTGATGGAAGCGCTGGAGCAAAAGATGTACGCCTTCGCGGCCGACCTCAAGTTCGAGCAGGCTGCCGCCGTACGCGACCAGATCGGTTCGCTCTCCAGCGTGCTGCACCAGCAGAGCATGGAAACGGTGAGCGACGCCGACATCGACATCATCGCGGTGGTGGTGCAGGGTGGTCGCGCCTGCGTGAACCTGGCGATGGTGCGCGGCGGCCGCCACCTGGGCGACCGCGCTTATTTCCCCACGCATGTGGATGATGCGATGGACACCGCCGAGGACAGCATCGAGGTCGAAGTGCTGAAGGCTTTCCTGGCCCAGCACTACATCGACAAGTTCATCCCCGGCTCGCTCATCGTCGGCACGGAATTCGATGATCCGGCGCTGATGATGGCGTTGATGGAGCAGTGCGGCCACCGCATCACGCTGACCTTCCAGCCGCAAGGCCAGCGGCGTCAATGGCTGGAGATGGCTGCCAAGGGCGCCGCGATCGCGCTGGCGCGGCTGCTCTCCGAACAGGGTTCGCAGCAGGCGCGCACGCGCGCATTGGCCGAGGTGCTGGAACTGGAACGTGAAGACCTCGACGAATTGCGCGCCGAATGTTTCGACATCAGCCACACGCAAGGCGAGGCCACGCAAGCCTCGTGCGTGGTGTTCCATCACCACGCGATGCAGAACGGTGAATACCGCCGCTACAACATCAACGACATCACGCCAGGCGATGATTACGCCGCCATGCGCCAGGTGCTCACGCGGCGCTATGAGAAGGTCGCCAATGGCGAGGGCGTCATGCCGGACATCGTGCTCATCGATGGCGGCAAAGGCCAGGTCGAGATGGCGCGCCAGGTGCTCACCGAACTGGGCCTGGACATCAGTCTCATCGTCGGCGTGGCCAAGGGAGAAGGGCGCAAGGTCGGCCTGGAAACCCTGGTCTTCGCCGATGGCCGTGCGCCCAAGGAGCTGGGCAAGGAATCGGCCGCCCTGATGCTGATCGCGCAGATCCGCGATGAAGCGCACCGCTTTGCCATCACCGGCATGCGCGCCAAGCGCGCCAAGGCGCGCCAGAGTTCGCGCCTGGAAGAGATCGAAGGCATCGGCGCCAAGCGTCGCCAGCGCCTGCTGGTGCGCTTTGGCGGCCTGCGCGGCGTGGCCGATGCCAGCGTGGATGACCTCGCTTCGGTGGAAGGCATTTCGCGTCAGCTGGCCGAGGAAATCTATCGGCAGTTGCATTGAGACCGCCAGTCCCGCCCATCGTTAGTGCCGCCGCCGACGTAAAGGCGGGCGCAGCAGAGGGTGACTCTGCTACTATTCGTTAAATTTTTTTTCGTGTACGCCGCTCCAACCCACCAAGACGTATGCCTTTCAATATTCCGATTCTGCTGACCTGGTTGCGGGTGGCGCTCATTCCTCTGGTCGTCGGGGTCTACTACCTGCCTGAGATTGGCCTGAACCGCTACGAACAGGGGATCGCCGCCACGGCCATCTTCGTCGTCGCCGCCGCCACCGACTGGTTCGATGGTTTCCTGGCCCGCCGCTGGAACCAGACCTCTGCCTTCGGCGCCTTCCTCGATCCGGTCGCCGACAAGCTCATGGTGACCGGCGCCTTGCTGGTGCTGGTGCACCTGGGGCGTGTGCATCCGGTGATCGCCTTCATCATCATCGGACGCGAGATCGCGATCTCGGCGCTGCGCGAATGGATGGCCCAGATCGGCGCCTCCAAGTCGGTGGCCGTCAGTTCGCTGGGCAAGATCAAAACCACTGCGCAGATGATCGCCATCCCCATGCTGCTGTACTACGACACCCTGTTCGGCCTGGTCGATACCCGCCTGTGGGGCAGCCTGCTGCTGCTGGTGGCGGCGGTGCTGACGGTGTGGTCGATGCTGTACTACCTGCGCCGCGCGATGCCGATGATCAAGGATGCCGATGCTGGGAACAGAAAAAAATAATTAAATAATTAAGATCGATAGTTGACAAATACCAACGGCGCCTTATAATAGCGTTCTGTTTTCGATGCGGGAGTAGCTCAGTTGGTAGAGCGATACCTTGCCAAGGTATAGGTCGAGAGTTCGAGACTCTTCTCCCGCTCCAGGTTACTTGGAAAAAAGGAAGCCTAACAAAGCTTCCTTTTTTTATTGTGATAGGTGAGCATGCATTGAAATTTTGGCTGCGGCGCAAGTCGAAGAAAGTCAAAAAAGATGTTTGCAAACAACACGTGTTTTAGGTAGTATGCGTGTCCCCAAGGCGGGGTAGCAAAGTGGTTATGCAGCGGCCTGCAAAGCCGTCTACGCCGGTTCGATCCCGACCCCCGCCTCCAAAACGCTCCATGCGGGAGTAGCTCAGTTGGTAGAGCGATACCTTGCCAAGGTATAGGTCGAGAGTTCGAGACTCTTCTCCCGCTCCAGTTTCAAGGCAGGCAGCTTCGGCTTCCTGTTGCAGTAGATGCAGGTTCCCATGCGGGAGTAGCTCAGTTGGTAGAGCGATACCTTGCCAAGGTATAGGTCGAGAGTTCGAGACTCTTCTCCCGCTCCAGTTTCAAGGCAGGCAGCTTCGGCTCCTGTTGCAGTAGATGTAAGTTCCCATGCGGGAGTAGCTCAGTTGGTAGAGCGATACCTTGCCAAGGTATAGGTCGAGAGTTCGAGACTCTTCTCCCGCTCCAGATTGAAAGAGGAAGCCTTCGGGCTTCCTCTTTTCATTTCTGCGCCGCATTTTTCGTTCCCCTTTTCTCCGTTTTCTCTGCAGGTGCGGCCCAGCGGTTTTGTGTGCTGGCGGCACGGAGCGTCTTGTCGCATCAGTGCCAGCGTGGTATTTCGGTGCATGTACATTTGCCCAACGTCAAAAAAACCGGCTATCGGTGATTGCCTGATTGCCACGGCCATTTTTCCCTACTACATTGCTGGGGCAGGGGTTTGCCTGTCTAATCATTCGCATCCTGGGGAGGGGGCATGGATAATTTTCAAAAAGAGATTGATGAAAGAACCAATCTCACCGCATCCAACAAGTTCGAGCTGTTGCTGTTCCGCCTGGGGGCGGACCCGCATGGCGAGCGTTCCGAACTGTTCGGCATCAACGTCTTCAAGATCCGTGAAATCGTCCCCATGCCGCCGGTGACCAAGGCCGCGGGTACGCAGTCGCCGATGCTGGGCATGGTCAACATCCGTGGCCAGATCATTTCGGTGATCGACCTGCCGGCCGTGGTGGGCTGTGTGCCCAAGAGCGGCCTGAACATCCTGCTGGTCACCGAATATGCGCGCAGCACCCAGGCCTTTGCGGTCGAATCGGTGGACGAGATCGTGCGCCTGGAATGGAGCCAGGTGCTCTCGGCCGAGACCAGTAGCGGCGGCGCCTTCGTCACCAGCATCGCACGCCTGGATCAGGACAAGGACACCAGTCGCCTGGCCCAGGTGCTGGACGTGGAGCAGATCCTGCACGAGATCATGCCCAGTGACCGCGATCTCAAGATGGAGCGCCTGCAAAAGAGCAGCGGCCACTCCATGCGCCCTGGTGCCATTGCCATCGCCGCCGATGATTCCAAGGTTGCGCGCTCGCTGATCGAGCAGGGCTTACGGGCCATGGAGATTCCTTTCGAGATGCACGTCACCGGCAAGGATGCCTGGGACAAGATCCAGAAGCTGGCCGCTGAAGCCCGCGCTGAAGGCAAGCCGATTGCCGACAAGATTTCCTTCGTGCTGACCGACCTGGAAATGCCGGAAATGGACGGCTTTACGCTCACCCGCAATATCAAGCGCGAGGATTTCCTGAAGAATATCCCGGTCATCATCCACTCGTCGCTGTCCGGTTCGGCCAACGAGGACCATGTGAAAAGCGTGGGCGGCGACGCCTATGTGGCCAAGTTCGAAGCCAACGAACTGGCCTCGACCATCTTCGGCGTGCTCGACAAGTCTGCCGCAAGGGCTTGAAGCACCCTGGCTGCGGCAAAAAGAAGGGAGCCCAGGCTCCCTTTCTTTTTGCCATCAGGCCAGCGTCGCCATGCCGCCAACGGCGCGATCTCGTATACTGACGCTCCCTTGATCCTGCCGCAGCCGGCGGCGCAGAGCGTCCTTTCATGCAGATTCCCGCCATCGTTTCCCCGTTCGACGCCTCGCTGGCGTCCCGCCTCGAGGCCCGCATCAACGACAAGACCAAGCCCCTGGGCAGCCTCGGGGCGCTGGAGCGTCTGGCGCGCCAGATCGGCCTGATCCAGGGCACGGACCACCCGGTGCTGCGCCAGTGCGCCATCGTGGTCTGTGCCGGCGACCATGGGGTCACCGAGGAGGGTGTCTCGGCCTACCCGCAAAGCGTGACCTGGCAAATGGTCGAGAACTTCCTCGCCGGTGGTGCGGCGATCAACGTCTTCGCGCGCCAGAACGAGTGCGCGCTGTACATCGTCGATACCGGCGTCAATCACGATTTCGGCGCCCGCGACGGCCTGCTGGATCGCAAGGTCGCGCCCGGCACCGCCAACTTCTGCCAGGGCCCGGCCATGACGGCGCAGCAGTGCGAGTCGGCCATGCAGGCGGGGATGCAATTTGCGGAATCGCTGCAAGCCGACGTGCTGGGCTTTGGCGAAATGGGCATCGGCAATACCACTGCCGCCGCCGCGCTGATGGCCGCTTTCACCAGCGTGCCCGTGCCGGAGTGCGTGGGCGCCGGCACCGGCCTGGATGCCCAGGGCATCGCCCGCAAGGCCGATGCCATCACACGTGCGCTGCGCTTGCATGCGCACGCTACTGCGCCACTGGACCGATTGGCTGCGCTGGGCGGTTTCGAGATCGCCTTCATGACGGGCGCCATGCTGCGGGCCGCGCAGCGGCGCAAGGTGCTGCTCATCGACGGGTTCATCGTCACCTCGGCGCTGCTGGTCGCTGCCGCCCTGCAACCGGCCGTGCTGGAGTATTGCGTGTTCTCGCATTGCTCGGATGAAGCCGGCCACCGCCGCATGCTGCAATCCCTGGACGCCACGCCGCTGATGCAGCTGGACCTGCGTCTGGGCGAGGGGACCGGTGCTGCGCTGGCCTTGCCCTTGCTGCGGGCGGCCGTCAATTTCCTGGCGCGCATGGCTACCTTCTCCTCGGCCAGCGTCAGCGAAAAGCATGTCTGAAAAAGACTTCACATCACCGCCGCCTCAACGCAGCGACGGCCCGCTCTACCAACTGCGCCTGTTCTTCACAGCGCTGCAATTCTTCACACGGCTCCCGATCCCGCGCTGGGTGGGCTTCCAGCCGCACTGGTTGCAGCACGCCACGCGCTATTTTCCGCTGGTCGGCTGGATCGTGGCCTGGGCCTGCGCGCTGGTGTATCTGCTGGCCGTGCAGTTCTGGCCGCAGATGGTGGCCGTGCTGCTGTCCACTGCGGCCGGCATCTGGCTCACCGGTGCCTTCCACGAGGATGGATTTGCCGATGTCTGCGATGGCCTCGGTGGTGCAGTCAGCCGTGAACGTGCGCTGGAGATCATGCGCGATTCGCGCCTGGGCAGTTATGGCGTGATCGGCATCGTCCTGCTCTTGCTGAGCAAGCTGGCGGCATTGCAGGCGCTGCTGCCGTTGCAGGTGCTCGCGGCGCTCGGCATGGCCCATCCGCTCTCGCGCTGGCTGGCCACCTGCCTGATCTGGCGCATGGATTACGTGCGCGAAGAAGGCAAGGCCAAGCCGCTGGCGCAGCAGATGAGCCTTGGAGAATTCCTGCTGGCCTCGCTCTTTGCAGTGCTGCCGGTGATCGGTGTGGTCGCGCTGGGCATGATGGCCTGGCAGCGTATCGCCGCCGGCGTGCTGCTGGCGGTGCTGGCGGCAGCCTGGCTGGCCTGGCGCTTCCAGCGGCGCCTGGGTGGCTACACCGGAGATTGCCTGGGCGCGGTCCAGCAATTGAGCGAGACCGCGTTCTATCTTGGCGCGCTGGTCACGCTGCCGGGCTGGTGGAACGCCTGACCATGCAACTGCAACTGATTCGCCATCCCCAGCCGGTGCTGGACAAGCGCACCTGTTATGGCCGCAGCGACATCGCCGTGGCACCCGAGACTTTGGCGCAGAGCGTGGCGCAATTGCTGCCGCAGTTGCAGGCGCTGCCGCGTGACTGGCCCCTGGTGAGCAGTCCCCTGCAGCGCTGCGCAACGCTGGCCGGCGCGTTGGCCAAATCATTGGAAAAGCCCGGGCCGAGGCTGGATGCACGTCTGCAGGAAATGGATTTTGGCCACTGGGAGTTGCGCCTGTGGGACGACATCCCCTGGGCCGAGGTCGAGGGCTGGAATGCCGATCTCCCCGGCTATGCGCCAGGCGGCGGGGAGACCTTGTGCGCCGTGGCGCAGCGCATGTGGCAGGCCTTCACGGACTTGCTGGCCGAGCCTTCCAAGGGCGTGATCGTTGTCTGCCACGCCGGCTCCATCCGCATGCTGCACGCCTGTGCCGCGTGGCGCACTGAGCAGGGCATTTCTACCCAGCCTGATGAAGCTGCTTTCGCCGACATCGCCCTGCATGCCGTCGCCCTGCGCAGTGAAATTCCTTACGCCCGCCCGATCACGCTGGACGTGAACGTCCGCTAGCCCGCGCCGCGCGACTCCACTGCAAACTTGATCAGCTCCGCCTGACCATCGATATTGAGCTTGCGCTTGATGTTGAGGCGATGCGTTTCCACCGTGCGCACGCTCAGGTCCAGTTCGCGGGCGATCTGCTTGTTCGATTCTCCATTGGCGATATGCTGCAGCACTTCACGCTCGCGCTGGGTCAGCAGCTCGCGCACCGGCAGTGGCTGGGTCAGCTGGCGGGCCAGCGCGGCGCTGTAGTAGATGCCGCCCGAGCGGACCGCCTCGATGGCATGCACGATGTCCTGACTGGGCGCGTCCTTGAGCACATAGCCACGGGCGCCGGCCTGGATGGCTTGCATCACGTATTCGGCCTTGTCATGCATGCTCAGGATCAGCACCGCGATCTCGGGATGCAGCGCATGAAAGCGTGCGGTCAGCTCGATGCCATTGACGCCGCGCATATTGATGTCCATCAGCGTCAGGTCGATCTGGTGCTGCGCGGCGGCGGCGAGGGCTTCGTCGGCATTGCCAGCCTCGGCCACCACCGCCAGTCCGGGCACCGTTTCCAGACGCGCGCGCAAGCCGTCGCGCACCAGCGGATGATCGTCGATGAGCATGATGCGCGTGGTGGCGGGAGTGGCGGGAGTGGCGTCAGACATGGGGCGAAGGGAAGAGAGAAGAACGGGCAATGACGGCGCTGATGCTGGTGCCGGCGGCCGAGGAATCGATGGCCAGCTCACCGCCCACGGCCTCCATGCGTTCGCGCATGTTGCGCAGGCCGATGCCGTGGCGCGAGTGATCATCGACGTGGCCGGGATCGAAGCCGCCGCCATTGTCCTGTACCTGCAGCATCAGCAGGTTGTGGCCGTCATACAGACGCATGCGGATCTGGCTGGCGTTGGCGTGGCGGGCGATGTTGGTGAGCGCTTCCTGGGCCACGCGAAAGAGCACCGTATTGATCACATCGGAGAGGGCGGCACCATCCTCGCGCAGCCCCTCGTGCTCGAAGACGATCTGCGTCTGCGGGCTGCTCTCGCGCCATTCGCCGCACAGGTGTTCGAGCGCGGCTGCCAGCCCCAGGTCATCGAGGATGGCCGGGCGCAGGTCGTGCGAGATGCGACGCACTTCGGCCAGCACGCCGTTGATCTGCGTCGCGGTCTTCTCGAAGCCCACGCGCGCTGCGGCCGCCTGTTCCGGCGTGCCACGCAGGCGCTCCAGCGCCGCTTCGATCTGCAGCTTGATGGACACCAGCCACTGGCTGATGCCGTCATGCAGGTCGCGTGAGAGGCGCGCCCGTTCGTCTTCCTGCGAGCGCACCACGCGCTGGGCCAGCTGGCGCAGCTTGGCATCGGCCACACGATGTTCGCTCAGATTCAACAGCAGGCCGGCCAGTCCCACCGCCAGGGCGCTGGCCAGGGCGATGGCGGCGATCAACAGCATGGTCTGGTGCAGGTAACCGGAATTCTGGTGATCCACCTGGGCCAGCGCCGCTTCCACGTCATCCAGATAGATGCCGGTGCCGATCACCCAGCCCCAGCGTGGCAGCGCAATCACGTAACCCAGCTTGGGCGCCACCGTCTTGCTGGACGGCTTGCGCCACAGGTAGCGCTCAAAGCCGCCGCCCTGATGGGCGCGTTCGATCAGGTGCCGGATGGTCGGGCTGCCGGAAGCATCGCGCCAGTCCCACATCTCGCGCCCGACCAGTTCGGGCTGGCGCGGATGCATGATGCTGCGGCCCTGGTCGTCATAGACGAAGAAGTAGCCATCGTCCCCAAACTCCAGGTCGGCCAGGATGCGCCGGGCTTCTTCCTTGATGGCGTCATCCGTGCGTCCGGTGTCGTAGAGATGGGCCAGCGCATGTTGGGCCAGGTCGACATAGTGGCGTAGCTCCGTATTCTTGCTGGCCAGGTAGGCGGTCTCGATGGTGGAACGCTGCTGGCGCGCCAGTTCCACCGCCTGGTAACGCACCACCAGCGCGATGGCCGCAAAGGCCAGGCACAGCGGGACGATGGCGAGGAAGATGATTTTCTGGCGCAGTTTCATGCCCGCGATTCTACCCAAAGCCACCCGCAGACCGCGTAAATCTTCACCTTGAGCGGTGGCCCTGCGTAGTTCTACGTAGCGGCTCTGCGTAGTGCTGCGCTTGTGGGGCGGGAGGGCCATGCCGATACTGGCGCTCATCCTGCGCAGTGCGTCCAAGGTCTTCATATCCCGACGCACCGACGACGACAAGATTTCCCACAACAATTCATATCCGCAAGGAGGAGAACAATGAACCGCTTGGTTTCCAGACTGGGCTGGCTGGCCGTCGCCCTGGGCGGCGCCGGGGCCTGCGCCTACGTCGCATTGCAGCGCGGCGAATCGATCAATGCCGTCTGGCTGGTCGTGGCCTCGGTGTGCGTCTACCTGATCGCCTATCGCTTCTACAGCAAATTCATCGCCGAGCGTGTGCTGGGCCTGGATGGCACCCGCATGACACCGGCCTACAAGTTCAACGATGGTCTGGACTACGTGCCGACCAACAAGTACGTGCTCTTCGGCCATCACTTCGCCGCCATCGCCGGCGCCGGTCCGCTGGTGGGACCGGTGCTGGCCGCGCAGATGGGCTATCTGCCGGGCATGCTGTGGATCCTGGCCGGCGTGGTCTTTGCCGGTGCGGTGCAGGATTTCATGGTGCTGTTCATCTCCACCCGCCGCGACGGCCGCTCGCTGGGCGACCTGATCAAGTCCGAACTGGGCCAGGTGCCGGGCGTGATTGCCTTGTTCGGTGCCTTCATGATCATGGTCATCATCCTGGCGGTGCTGGCGCTGATCGTGGTCAAGGCATTAGCCGAGTCGCCCTGGGGTACCTTCACGGTGGCTGCGACCATTCCCATCGCGCTCTTCATGGGCGTCTATTCGCGCTACATCCGTCCGGGCCGCATCGGTGAAGTGTCCTGGATCGGCTTCGTGCTGCTGATGCTGGCCATCGTCGGCGGCCAGTATGTGCAGGAACATGCCGTGCTGGGCCAACTGTTCACCTTCAACGGCAAGCAGCTGACCTGGATGCTGATCGGCTACGGCTTCGTGGCCTCGGTGCTGCCGGTGTGGCTGCTGCTGGCGCCGCGCGATTATCTGTCGACCTTCCTGAAGATCGGCACCATCGTGGCGCTGGCGCTGGGCATCATCTTCATTGCCCCGCACATGAAGATGCATGCGGTGACGCGCTTCATCGACGGCAGTGGTCCGGTATGGTCGGGTTCGCTGTTCCCGTTCCTGTTCATCACCATCGCCTGCGGTGCGGTCTCGGGCTTCCATGCGCTGATCTCGTCGGGCACCACGCCCAAGCTGCTGGAAAACGAAAAGCACGCCCGCTTCATCGGCTATGGCGCCATGCTGATGGAATCCTTCGTGGCCATCATGGCGCTGATTGCGGCCTCCTGCATCGAGCCGGGCATCTACTTCGCCATGAACAGTCCGGCCGCGCTGATCGGCACCACGCCCGAGAACGTGGCCCAGGTGATCTCGCAATGGGGCTTCCACATCACGCCCGAGATGCTGACCCATACCGCCCAGGCGGTGGGTGAACATACCATCATCTCGCGCGCCGGCGGCGCGCCTACCCTGGCCGTGGGCATGGCCCAGATTCTCTCCGGTGTGACGGGGGAGGCGATGATGGCCTTCTGGTATCACTTCGCCATCCTGTTCGAGGCGCTGTTCATCCTCACCGCCGTGGATGCCGGTACCCGCGCCGGCCGCTTCATGCTGCAGGACTTGCTGGGCGCCTTCATCCCGCCCATGAAGCGCACCGACTCCTGGGCCGCCAGCCTGACCGCTACCGGCCTGTGCGTGACCGGCTGGGGTTATTTCCTCTACCAGGGCGTGGTCGATCCGCTGGGCGGCATCAACACCTTGTGGCCGCTGTTCGGCATCTCCAACCAGATGCTGGCCGGTATCGCCCTGATCCTGGCGACCTGCGTGCTGTTCAAGATGAAGCGGGACCGCTTCGCCTGGGTCACCGTGCTGCCCACTGCATGGCTGCTGATCTGCACCCTGACCGCCGGCTGGCAGAAGGTCTTTGATGCCAACCCGCGCGTGGGCTTCCTGGCGCACGCCAGCAAGTACCAGGCGGCGCTGGACGAAGGCAGGCTGCTGGCCCCGGCCAAGTCCGTCGAGCAGATGCGCCAGGTGATCTTCAACGACTACGTGGATGCCGGTCTGGCCGCGATGTTCATGCTGGTGGTGGTGAGCGTGCTGGTGTTTGGTCTGCGTACCGTCCTGAAGGCGCGCGCTGCCCATCAGCCCAGCGTCAAGGAATCGGCCTACCAGGCCCTGCCGGCCAGTGCAGTGGCGCCGCAGTGAAGTTTTTTGCAGCAAGGAGAACAGCATGAGCAAACCTGGCGCACTGGCGCAACTGATGGCCTGGCGGCGCCAGGTCGGCCGCACGCTGAACCTGATGGTAGGCATGCCGGAATATGACACCTACGTGGCCCATATGAAGGCGGCCCATCCGGATCATTGCGTGATGACCTATGAAGAATTCTTCCGGGAACGGCAAGAAGCCCGTTACGGCGGCAAGGGGCGGGTGGGGCGTTGCTGTTGAAGGGCGCCTCTGTAGCGGCCACTGAGAAAAAGATCGAAAGAGACCGCTGGGTCTCTTTCTTTTTTCCGGCGGCCCGTGCGCCGGGGAAAAGGCAGGCAAGCCGGACATCCGTACCGTGCAACGAGAGGGTCATGGACGTTTGCACATGCCGGCGACCAATGCGGCGCGCTCCCTCGGACGGCTGGCGTGCCTGCGGGAAAATTTCTTCATATTTGTGTAAAACAAGGGCAATTTATAGGAAACCCTTGCTGAGCAAGCATGTCAGAATCTGCGAGGGTGCTTATCAACAGGCTTGTTCACAGCTTTTGTGGATAACTTGCCGGGTAGCTTGATTTCCGGGGGGAACGGGCTGGGTCGGCGCAACAGCGATTTTGCGTATAATGCGCATCCGTTCATGCTGACCATCGCCTGACACGCTTGAAATGCCTGCCGGATACCGGTACCCGCGTTTTCTTCACATTTTCGTTCACCAAGGGTTTGATGCGCCGACTGCTGCTCCTGCTGCTGACTCTGCTGATCCCGCTGCAATTGCTTGCAGCCACGGGAGAGCTGCAGCTGCGTGAACGGTTGCGCGAGCAGTTGCCGGTCGCCGGCCAGGTGTCGTCGTCTGCCCACGGAGAGTCCTGTCTGGCCGCCGATGCGCGATGGACTCATGCCCTGGTCGATCTTTCGGGCCACGAAAGCCTGTCCGGCGATGAACAATCGTCCGGTAGCGAAGACGATGACCAGCCGACCGCCCAGGGCGAGCTGGAAGACCCGGCCCTGCCGGTGGCCATCGCCACGCCCGGATTGCACTGGATGCCGTTTCCCCACGCCTTTCCGGCAAGCCTGAGCTGGTCGTCCTTCCTGCGCGACCAGTTGCGTCCTCCTCCATTGGCATGAACCGGCCGGGTTGCGCGCCTGCCTTGAGGGGCAGGGCGCATCCGTGGCTGCCTCCGTGCGCTCTTGCGCCCGCATTTCCCATTCCCATCGTGTGCTCCGCCGTACGACCTTGCCCGTACGGCCCCTTTTGTTCTACAGGAAAAACCATGAAACGCATTGTTCTGTTCCTCGTCACCAACCTGGCCGTGATGCTGGTCTTGAGCTTCACCGCCAGCCTGCTCGGTGTGAACCGCTACCTCACTGCCAACGGTCTCAACTTCGGCATGCTGCTGGTGTTCTGCGGCCTGATGGGGTTTGGCGGTTCCTTCATTTCGCTGTTCATGTCCAAGACCATCGCCAAGTGGTCCACCGGCGCGCGCGTGATCGAACAGCCGCAGAATTCCACCGAACTGTGGCTGCTGCAGACCGTCCAGACCCTGGCCACCCGCGCCCAGCTGCCCATGCCGGAAGTGGCGGTCTATGACGGCGAGCCCAACGCCTTCGCCACCGGTGCCAGCAAGAACAGTTCGCTGGTGGCGGTGTCCACCGGCCTGCTGCAAAGCATGACCAAGGAAGAAGTGGAAGCCGTGCTGGCCCACGAAGTGGCGCACATCGCCAATGGCGATATGGTCACGCTGACCCTGATCCAGGGTGTGGTCAATACCTTCGTGATGTTCTTCGCGCGCATCGTCGGCTACTTCGTCGATTCCTTCCTGCGCCGCAACAATGAAGAGAATTCCGGCCCCGGCATCGGCTACATGGTCACCGTGTTCGTCTGCGAAATCGTCTTCGGCATCCTGGCCAGCATCATCGTGATGTACTTCTCGCGCCAGCGCGAATACCGCGCCGACGCCGGTGCGGCTGCCCTGATGGGGAGCAAGGTGCCGATGATGAACGCGCTGCGACGCCTGGGCGGACTGCAGGCGGATGGCTTGCCGCAGAACCTGCAGGCGTCTGGCATCTCCGGCCGTCAATCCTGGCTGGGCCTGTTCTCCAGCCACCCGCCGCTGGAGGCGCGCATCGCCGCCCTGCAGTCGGCACGCTGATGCGCTGAGCTGAGCGGCTCTCCCCAATGGCAGAGGGCGCCGCGCCAGGCGCCGTCTGCCGTTGGCGCGCTCTGCTGATTGTGCTTGTCATGCCTATGACTTCATGCGCGTGTTAGTCTTCATGAAGGTACGGGCATGAGCCAGTGCTCCAGTCATCTCCAATCAATTCATCCACATTAGAAAGGATCCCTGACTGATGCCCCATCACACGCCCCTGATCGCCACCATCGTCGCCGGCCTGGTCCTGGCCTTCATTTTCGGTACGCTGGCCCATCGCCTGAAAATGCCACCCCTGATCGGCTATCTGGTGGCCGGTATCGCCATCGGCCCATTCACGCCCGGCTTTGTCGGTGACGCCGACCTGGCCCAGGAACTGGCCGAGATCGGGGTGATCCTGCTGATGTTCGGGGTCGGTCTGCACTTTTCCCTCAAGGATCTGCTGTCGGTCAAGAACATCGCCATTCCCGGCGCGGTCGCCCAGATCGCCATCGCCACCTTGCTCGGCATGGGCCTGGGCGGGCTGCTGGGCTGGCCGTTCGGCGAGGGTTTCCTGTTTGGACTGGCGCTCTCCGTGGCCAGTACCGTGGTGCTGTTGAAGGCGTTGCAGGAACGCCGCCTGGTGGAGACCCAGCGCGGCCGCATCGCGGTGGGCTGGCTGATCGTCGAGGATATCGCCATGGTGCTGGCGCTGGTGCTCATTCCGGCGCTCTCGGGCATTCTCGGCGGCAAGGGCGAGGCGCTCTCCGGCAACGCCGTGCTGCTGACGCTGGGGCTGACCCTGGGCAAGGTGGTGGCCTTCGTGGCCGTGATGCTCATCGTCGGGCGCCGCGTCATTCCGTGGATTCTGGAACGTATCGCCGATACCGGTTCGCGGGAACTGTTCCGGCTGGCGGTGCTGGCCATCGCGCTGGGGTTTGCGCTGGGCTCGGCCTATGTGTTCGGGGTGTCCTTCGCGCTGGGGGCCTTCTTTGCCGGCATGATCCTGTCCGAATCTGAACTGAGCCACCGCGCCGCCGAAGAATCGCTGCCGTTGCGGGATGCCTTCTCGGTGCTGTTCTTCGTCTCGGTGGGCATGCTCTTCGATCCCTCCATTCTGGTGCGCGAACCGCTGCTGGTGCTGGCGACGCTGCTCATCATCGTGGTCGGCAAGTCGCTGGCGGCCTGGCTGATCGTGCGCGCATTTGGTCACCCGAATTCTACGGCGCTGACGATTTCGGCCAGCCTGGCACAGATAGGTGAATTTTCTTTCATCCTGGCCACACTCGGCCTGTCTCTGGACCTGCTCTCGCCGATGGCGCGCGACCTGATCCTGGGCGGGGCGATCCTGTCGATCCTGATCAATCCCTTGCTGTTCTCGCTGCTGGATCGCTACGAGGCGCGTCACGCCGAGCCAGCTGACGTGCAGGACGTGCCGGCCACGGTCGACCTGCAGGATCACGTGGTGCTGGTCGGCTATGGTCGTGTCGGCCGTGGTATCGGCGAGCAGCTGCGCGCGCAGGGCAAGCCCTTCGTGGTGATCGAGGCGCAGCGCGAGCATCTCGATGCCCTGCGCCAGGATGGCGTGCCGGCGCTGTATGGCAATGCGGCCCAGAGCGAGTTGCTGAAGGCCGCTGCGGTGGAGCGCGCGCGCTGGCTGCTGGTGGCGATTCCGGAAGTCTTCGAAGCGGGGCAGGTGATCGAAAATGCACTGGAACTGAATGCCGGCCTGAAGGTAGTGGCGCGCGCACATTCCGATGCCGAGATCGAGCATCTGGAAAAGCATGGCGCCCAGCGCGTCATCATGGGCGAGCGCGAGATTGCGCGGGGCATGTTGGACGCGGTGGGGCAGGGCGGCTGAGGCAAGAAAAAGCGGTGCGCCTGCAGCATTTTGCTTCACATGCTAAAGTCGCGGCTGCTATCGCAGCGGACCCTCGGTCCGCTGCGCGGCAACAAGTTCTCGGGGCGGGGTGAAACTCCCCACCGGCGGTAATCAGGCGGCGCCTTCGGTGCCGCGTGTAGCCCGCGAGCGCCCGGCCTGTCTCCACGACGAGCCGGGGTCAGCAGACCTGGTGCGATTCCGGGGCCGACGGTCACAGTCCGGATGAAAGAGAACGGGATGTCCGGTGTCGCGCAGCTGCTCGGGCTGCGCGTGCGGCCGCGCATTCCCACGCCCTGTTTATTCATCGAACAGGAGTCCTGAACCATGTCGCAAGCGCATCTCTCTGCAGTCCCTTCCCACCACGGTCAACGCATCGCCTTCGTCCAGGCCAGCTGGCACAAGGATATCGTCGACCAGTGCCGCATCGCCTTCACCGAGGAAATGGCCAGGCTGGGCTGGCCCGCCGCCAGCATCGATTTCTTCGAACTGCCGGGCGCCTTCGAAATCCCTCTGCACGCCAAGGTCCTGGCCAGGACCGGTAAATATGCCGGCATCGTCGCCAGCGGCCTGGTGGTCGATGGCGGCATCTATCGCCATGACTTCGTGGCGCAATCGGTCATCTCGGCGCTAATGCAAGTGCAGCTGGACACTGAGGTGCCGGTCTTCTCGGCCGTGCTCACGCCGCATCATTTCCACGCGCACAGCGAGCACCATGACTACTTCCATCAGCATTTCCTGGTCAAGGGCCGCGAAGTTGCACAGGCTTGCGCCACCACCGTGGCCAAGCTGGCCGAGGTGCGGGCGGCCGAGGCAGCGCAGCGGGCCCTGAACGCGGCCTGATGCCCGCCTGAAGTACGCCAGGAGGCCAGTCGGCCTGAACAGCCCGCTGGAGGCGAAAGTGCCGTAAATTTGCGTCACTTTCGCCTCATAAATTGTGAAGCATTTGCTTACAAACCTTACGGCTTTCGCCTAGAGTTGTCAGGAATCGGGGGATATAGTCACGCTACGTCATTCAGAACAACGAGGAGCTATCGTGAACAAGTCGATTCCCATGATGGCCGGCATGGCCGTCTTTGCAGCCGTCGCCGGTCTGTGCGCAGCGCCGGCCATGGCCGGGCATGTCTCGATCGGCGTGAATATCGGCGTGCCGGCCTACGTGGCTCCCCCGCCTGTGTACGTGGCGCCGGCGCCGGTGTATGTGCCTCCGCCGCCGGTGTATGTGCGTCCGGCTCCTGTCTATTACGTCAACCCGCCGCCGCCGGTCTATGTGGAACGGGAGTACTACTATCGCGGCCATCATCGTCACTGGCACCGTCCGCCGCCTCCGGGCTACTGGGCTCGTTGAGCCGGCAATATCGGACAAACCGGACAAGAAAAATGGCGGCCTCGGCCGCCATTGTCACGTTCATCCCCGGGAAGTACTGAGCGGGTGAATTTCCTTGGCCTTCATTTCTTGGCGGGCGCGGTGTCGTCATCGACGTCCACCAGCAGATAGCGTTCGGCTGCACCGAAGAAACGGTCATAGAAGTCGGCCGACCGGATGGTTTCACTGGACACGCGCACCATCGAATCATCGCTGGCGGCAAAGGGCATCGACACCGATCCCAGCACGCTCACGCCCAGGCTGGCCGAGCTGTTGCTCTTTTTGATGCCGTAGCCATCCTGGGTGGCGCTGGCGAACATGGTCGAGCTCTTGCCGTTGCCATTGGAGGCACAGACCACGTGGAAGGCGATTTCCATGTGCTTGTCGCTGGCGGGCTGGAAGCTCTTGTTGCCATCCAGGGTATTGTCCGTCGACTTGCTGATCACGTAGCCCTGGCCCAGCAGTGCGCGCCGGGCGGCTTCGCAGACGGCTTTTTCGCTGCCGGGGAAGCTGCGCGAGAAGGCGCTGGTATCGCTGAATTCCTCCTGATGATAGAAGGCGGTCTTGCCTGTACTGCAGGCAGTCAGGCCCAGGCTGAGCGAGGTGACGAAGAAAAACGGAACAGAAAAACGCAAGCGCGGCATGCAGCGGATCTCCAGCGACAGAAAGACGGGACAGAAGAGGATGGCGTGGATTGTAAAGGATTCACGCAGTGCAGGGTTTGGACGGATGGTAAAGAACCGTAACAGGGTGCTTATCAGTGTCTGAGAAAGCGGATGAAGCCGCTCCCGCAGTTTGCTGACATGAAGGTAAAATCACTTGTCGAATTGCCTGACTGAAAGTAATGTTAGGAAGTTCAAGGGAGTGGTCTTCCATCGGGACGATCACGAATCTGCGCAGCACGCTGGGCAAATTCGCATACGGCCTCGTCAAGGATAATGGATAAAAATCAGAAAGCGGAATTGGAGCGCATCCAGAAGGAACTGGTGGACGCACACAATAAGGCTGCGTGGCAGATGGCCGCGACGATCATCAAGGCCTCGCTGGTCAAGAACGGCATGGACCAGCCGCCCACGCCGGCCGAACTGGCTGACCTCAATGCCACCATTACCAATCTGCGCAGCGTGGCGGAGGATGCGCTGGAGTTGCTCAAGCGCTGAGCCTCATCCTGATCGGGCAGTTCCGGTGCCTGCCTTCACTGCTATTGTCGATGTCCTGCCTTGGGCGTCATCGCATCCCGGCCCGCATTTCATGCTCGGCCGCCAGCGCCAGGAAGGCAGAGCGTGACATGCGCCGCGCCTGTGCCACGGAATCGATGCGCGCCACCAGGTTCTGCGGCAGGCTGACGTTGAGTCGCACTGACTTGGCGTTCACGCGCGACAGATCGATCTCCACCAACATCCAGTACCCCCCCTGGAATCGTTCATCGTCAGCCCAGTCTTCAGGCGCGCTCGGGGCAGGAATGGGCTCGGCCTGCCCATGGAAATGCGCCTCCACCGCCTCCTGCGCGGCGGCGGGCAGATGCTGCAGTTCGTCCGAGCCGGCGAAGCAGCCGGGGAAATCGGGGAAGGCAGCGCCATAGGCACTGTCGGGATCCTTGTGGACGTAGAGCGGGTAGAGCATGGGGTTCTCCTGATGGACGTCATTTCAGGCCTGCTTGCCTGAGAATGCTTTTCTGCGTTGCCAGGGGTAAATCCTTCTTGGGATGCGGCACCGTCACCTTGCCGGGCTTGGCTGGATGCTTGAACTGGTGGTGCGAGCCTACCGTATGCGCGAGATACCAGCCGTCGGCCTTGAGTCTTTTGATGAGGGTTGCGCTGTCCATGCAGCGTATTGTGAATTATACACACGATTACACAATATGGACTTTGGGGCAGACTCCATGATGGATGGACGAACGCCGCCAAGTCGGCTCCGGTCGGGCGACACTCTTCTCTACAGGGTTCAATGTGCTTGAAATGGATGAGGCTCGCTGCCTCATCGGAATTGGCAACCATCCGACCAGGAAAGCCGCGGCCGGCGGAATTGCTTTTGCAACCGTGACTGGTGCCTGAGGCCGGGGTCGAACCGGCACGCCCCCTTCCGGGTAAGCGGCGGATTTTAAGTCCGCTGTGTCTACCAATTTCACCACTCAGGCATGAGGGATGCCGGCGAGGGCCGCCGGAAAAGGGACGCATTATAGCAGCGACTTGCGCCACATCATCCGTTTTTTCCTGCGGAAAACTCCGGTTTTTTGATGAGGCTGCCCGATGCCCATCGCAGAGCCCGTTTGCGCGCGCCGCACAGCATTCCATCCTGTCCGAGGGTGTCATTTCCGGCCGACAAGCTGTCGTGAGAGGGTAGAATGACGTCTTCTTTCATCCGGAAAGCCCTCACCATGACTGAAGCCGTAGTCAAGACAGTGCAGTGCATTTCGCCCGCCGGCCTGCATACCATGGCCTACAAGGAGTGGGGCGATGCGCGCAATCCCAATGTGCTGGTGTGCGTGCACGGTGTCACCCGGGTCTCCGACGATTTCGACCGCATGGCGCGCGAGCTGTGCGATACCTACCGGGTGATCTGTCCCGATGTGGTGGGCCGCGGCCGTTCCGGGCGGCTGGCCAATCCGCAGTTCTATACCGTGCCGCAGTACGTGAGCGACATGGTGACCCTGCTGGCGCGCGCCGATGCCGAGATCGTCGACTGGTTCGGCACCTCCATGGGCGGCCTGATCGGCATGGCGCTGGCCTCGCTGCCGGGCAACCCGATCCGCCGCCTGGTGCTCAACGACATCGGACCCTCCCTCAACGGTGCCGCACTGGCGCGCATCGGCGAGTACATCGGCCAGGACGTGCGCTTCGATACCTTCGAGGAAGCGGCCCAATACATCCGCACCATTTCGGCCAGCTTCGGTCAACACAGCGATGAAGAATGGCACAAGCTGGCCAAGGACGTGCTGCGCCAGAATGAAGAGGGCAAGTGGGTGCGCCATTACGATCTGGGCCTGGCCGTGCCGTTCAAGCTGACCACGCCGGAAGCGGCCAGCGCGGCCGAACAGATGCTGTGGGCGGCCTACGATGCCATCGGCTGCCCGACGCTGCTGGTGCGCGGCGCCCAGTCTGACCTGTTGCTGCCGGAAGTGGCGCAGGAAATGACGCGCCGCGGCCCCAGGGCCACACTGGTCGAGCTGCCCGACGTGGGCCATGCGCCGACCTTCATGCATGCATCGCAGATCGAGGTGGCGCGCCAGTTCCTGCTGGGCTGAGCGGTCCCCGGTCTGATCAATTTTTATCATCACCGGCGCTCACTGGCGCCGGGTTTCACCAGGAAGGAAATTTCATGTCAGTACAACGTCTGCACGTCGGCAAGCGCCTCTCCGAAGTCGCCATTCACAACGGCACCATCTACCTGGCCGGCCAGATCGCCGAAGACGCCACCCAGAACATCGAAGGCCAGACCCGCGAAGTGCTGGGTCACATCGACCGCCTGCTGGCCGAGGCCGGCAGTGACAAGACCAAGATCCTGTCGTGCCAGATTTTCCTGTCCGATGTGAAGGATTTTGCCGGCATGAACGCGGTCTGGGACGAGTGGGTCGCTCCCGGCAATGCGCCGCCGCGCGCCACCGTCGAAGCCAAGCTGGCCCGTCCTGAACTGCTGGTGGAAATCATCATCGTCGCCGCACAGAAGTAAGCGGGTATGGTTTCGGTAGCAAGTACCCAGGGCGAAGGCCTGGCGGCCATCACTGCCGGTCTCGGTCCTGAGGATGTGGCACGGGTCGAGCAGGCGCTGGCTGAACTCGAACCGCTGTATGCCGACAGGCAGATCCTGTCCGGGCAGAATGCGCTGCAATTCGCCGTCTCGGTGGCCACCGTGCTGACCGCCCTGAACGTCGATGCCGCCACCCGCATCGCCGGGCTGGCCTTTGAGGCGCAGATGCTGCATCCCGAGCTGGACGAAAAGCTCGAAGAACGCTTCGGCAAGGAAATCGCCGAGCTGGTGGGCAATGTGCGCCAGTTGATGCGCTTTCACAGCCTCAGCTTCCAACCCCAGAACCAGGAAGTCCTGCGCGGCAAGAACGCCGCCCAGCAGGCCGCCGCCCAGGTGGAAACCCTGCGCAAGATGCTGCTGGCCATGGCCACCGACATGCGTGCGGTGCTGGTGCGCCTGGCCTCGCGCGTGGCCACCTTGCGCTACTTCGCCGAGACCAAGCAGGAGAACGAGGCCAGCGCGCAGTACGCGCGCCAGACCTTCGATCTGTATGCACCACTGGCCAACCGGCTGGGCATCTGGCAGTTGAAGTGGGAGCTGGAAGACCTGTCCTTCCGCTTCCTGGAGCCGGTGACCTACAAGCGCATCGCCAAGATGCTGGAAGAAAAACGCCTCGAGCGCGAAGCCTTCGTGGCCAATGCGATCGCACGCCTGCGCGCCGAGATGGCGGCCCAGGACATCCGCGCCGAGGTCAGCGGACGGCCCAAGCACATCTACAGCATCTGGAACAAGATGCGCGGCAAGTCCATCGACTTTTCCGAGCTCTACGATGTGCGTGCCTTCCGTGTCATCGTCGACGATGTGAAGACTTGTTACTCGGTGCTGGGCATCGTGCATAACATCTGGACGCCGATTCCCGAAGAGTTCGACGATTACATCTCGCGTCCCAAACAGAACGGTTACCAGTCGCTGCACACGGTGGTGATGGCCGAGGATGGCCGGGCGCTCGAGGTGCAGATCCGTACGCACGAGATGCACCACTTTGCAGAATACGGCGTGGCGGCGCACTGGCGCTACAAGGAAAGCGGCGGATCGAATTTCTCGGCGCAGAAATATGACGAGAAAATCGCCTGGCTGCGCCAGCTGCTGGCCTGGAAGAATGAAGTCACCGATGCCGTGGTGGACCAGGAAGAAGTGCGCCGCGACTGGGTGCAAAAGCTCAAGTCGGCCACGCTGGATGAGCGCATCTATGTGCTCACGCCCCAGGCACGTGTGATCGAACTGCCCAGCGGCGCCACGCCCATCGACTTCGCCTATCACCTGCACAGCGATGTCGGCCATCGCTGCCGTGGTGCGCGCGTGGATGGCGTGATGGTGCCGTTGAATACCACCCTCAAGAATGGCCAGACGGTGGAAGTGATCACCGCCAAGAGCGGCCCCGGCGTGGGCCCCTCGCGCGACTGGCTCAGTCCCGGCTATGCGGCCAGTTCGCGCACGCGTTCCAAGATCCGCGCCTGGTTCAATGCCATCGAGCAGCAGGAGACACTTTCGGTAGGTCGTGGCCTGCTGGAAAAGACCTTGCAGCGTGAGGGCAAGACCGCCGTCAACCTGGAAGAGCTGGCCCAGAAACTGGGCTTTGCCAAGGTCGATGACCTGTGCCTGTCGCTGGCCAAGGAGGAATTCAGCCTGCGGCACGTGGAGCAGGCGCTGCACGTGGGCGAGGAAAAGAAGCCCGAGATCGACGACGAAGCCCTGATCACCCGCAAGAGCCGGGCGTCGAGCATCGTGCAGGGCGCCAAGTCGGGCGTGCTGGTGGTCGGCACGGATGGTCTGCTGACCCAACTGGCGCGCTGCTGCAAGCCGGCGCCGCCGGACGTGATTGCCGGCTTTGTCACGCGCGGCAAGGGCGTTTCCATCCACCGGGTGAACTGCAAGAACTTCGCCGAGATGAGTTCGCACGCGCCGGAACGGGTGATCCAGACCACCTGGGGTGCGCCGGCGCGCGATACGGTGTATCCGGTCGATATCTTCGTGCTGGCCAGTGACCGGCAGGGCTTGCTGCGCGATATCTCCGATATCTTCCTGCGCGACAAGATCAACGTCATCGGCGTCAGTACCCAAAGCGTGAAGGGGCAGGCACGCATGGCCTTCACGGCCGAGATCGGTTCGACCGAGCAGTTGCAGAAAGCCTTGACGGTGATCCGTGAAGTCAAAGGGGTGATCGAGGCCAAGCGGCAATAGGAAGAGCGCGGGCAGGGGGGGCGGATGCCTGTTGAAAGACGAGAACTATTTTTACTTTTTCATCATTTTCAGCATTTACCCCTTGGCAAATTTTAAAAAGCCTCCTATACTCTCGCTTCTTCGTTAGGCGCGTAGCTCAGCTGGTTAGAGCACTACCTTGACATGGTAGGGGTCGTTGGTTCGAGTCCAATCGTGCCTACCAATTCTTCTGGTCCCGTACGGGATGGTCGGATTGGCGCGAAGCGATAAAAAGGAGGCGCGTTCTCGGCTTCCTTTTTTGTTTTATCGAGTAGCAAGTTAAGCAAAGTTAAGCAGCATTCTTCGATAGGCGCGTAGCTCAGCTGGTTAGAGCACTACCTTGACATGGTAGGGGTCGTTGGTTCGAGTCCAATCGTGCCTACCAATTCTTTTGCTTCCTGATGAGGCTGAGGGGTTGGGTGAAGAAATAGGCGAAGAATATGCAAACATGGCAGGAATCCACAAGAGGAAGCGCGCTGGCGGCTTCCTTTTTGTTTTTCTGCGCCGCCCTTCCTTTCTATACATTCCCCCGCGATTGCTGATGGCTGCCGACGCCGATGGCGTGGCGGCGGCCTCCATGGTTTGCGGGTGGTCAATGGCGGGCGAGAAAAAGTGAATTTTTATGAAGGAATGGGTCAGATGTTTCGCGGAAGCATTTCAAATGCTTTACACTTGCCCCGAATTTTTTCGCGGATAACATCTCCAATCCTCATTTCACGGCGCAACGAATTTTCCTATGGCGGCAGATGATCAGTATTTCCTCGTGGTTGATGACTTTTCGACAATGCGTCGCATTGTCAGCGGCCTGCTGAAGGAGCTTGAATATACCAAGATGGTGGAGGCTGATGACGGCTCCTCGGCCTTGAAAATCCTGGAGGCGGGCGCCTTGCCGGTGACCTTCGTGTTGACCGACTGGAACATGCCGGGCATGGATGGCTTGACGCTGCTCAAGAAAATCCGCGCGACGCCTTCGCTGGCGCATCTGCCGGTGCTGATGATCACGGCCGAGGCCAAGAAGGAAAATATCGTCGTGGCGGCCCAGTCGGGCGCCGATGGCTACATCGTCAAGCCCTTCACTGCGGCTACCCTCAAGGAAAAGATCGAGAAGATCCTGGCGCGCCGCGCCGCGATGGCCAACGCTTGATGGTCGCTTGATTCGCTTCGCTTGAGACCGCAACGGCATCTTCGGATGCCGTTTCGTTTTTTGGCGTGTGGCTTCATTTCCGATCGATGGAAGTGAAGAGGCTTGCCGGTTATCGCCCTTTGCGCCGGGCACGGGCAGCCCGACAGTGCCGTACCGTCCGGGGTGTGGCGTGGTGCTGTGTGGCAAGCGCGCCGATGTTCGTGCAAAGTTTGCTATAATGCGGCGCTTCGGACTGATCTGCCCGTGTGGGCAGCGGCTCCCGGATTACATTCCCCCCTCATCTGTAAGAGCGAGAAAGGCAAACCGGTTATGACACCGCGAACTACCACCGAGGTTTTCACGCGACGCTAGTCGGGTTCTTTTTCGTCCTTTGAAAAAGCGCGGCTGGTCCGCGTTTTTTTTCGTCCGTCTTTTCGACATTACCCTCAACAGGCAAGGCAGCAAGGCTGCCGACATGGAGTGCAAAATGGTTTCAGTTCGTCTTCCCGATGGTTCGCAACGCCAGTTCGACAACCCGGTCACGGTGGCGCAGGTCGCCGCCAACATCGGCACCGGTCTGGCCAAGGCCGCCCTGGCGGGCCGCGTCGATGGCAAGCTGGTCGATACCTCTTATCTGATCGACAAGGATGCGGATCTGGCCATCATCACCGACAAGGATCCGGACGGCCTGGAAGTGATCCGTCACTCCACCGCCCACTTGCTGGCTTACGCGGTCAAGGAGCTGTTTCCCGAGGCGCAGGTGACCATCGGTCCGGTCATCGACAACGGTTTCTATTACGACTTCTCGTACAAGCGCCCCTTCACTCCGGAAGACCTGCAGGCCATCGAAAAGAAGATGGCCGAGCTGGCCAAGAAGGATGAGCCGGTCACCCGCAAGGTGCTGCCGCGTGACGAGGCCGTGGCTTACTTCAAGTCCATCGGCGAAGACTACAAGGCCGAGATCATCGCCTCCATTCCGCAGAATGAGGATGTCTCGCTCTACACCGAAGGCAACTTCACCGACCTGTGCCGTGGCCCGCACGTGCCGTCCACTGGCAAGCTGAAGGTGTTCAAGCTGATGAAGCTGGCCGGTGCCTACTGGCGTGGCGATTCCAACAACGAGATGCTGCAGCGTGTCTACGGCACCGCGTGGGCCAAGAAGGAAGACCAGGAAGCCTACCTGCACATGCTGGAAGAGGCCGAAAAGCGCGACCACCGCAAGCTGGGTCGCGCGCTGGACCTGTTCCATTTCCAGGATGAGGCGCCTGGCCTGATCTTCTGGCATCCCAAGGGCTGGACCATCTGGCAGCAGGTGGAGCAATACATGCGCCGCGTGTACCAGGACAACGGCTATCAGGAAGTGAAGGCGCCGCAGATTCTGGATCGCTCGCTGTGGGAAAAGACCGGCCACTGGGAAAACTATCGTGAAAACATGTTCACGACCGAATCGGAAAGCCGCGCCTATGCCTTGAAGCCGATGAACTGCCCGGGCCACATCCAGATCTTCAATTCCGGTCTGCACAGCTATCGCGACCTGCCGCTGCGCTATGGCGAATTTGGTCAGTGCCACCGCAACGAGCCTTCCGGCGCGCTGCACGGCATGATGCGCGTGCGTGGCTTTACGCAGGATGATGGTCACATCTTCTGTACCGAAGACCAGATCCAGGAAGAAGTCGCCGCCTTCAACCGCGTGGTGCGTGAAGTCTATGACTGCTTCGGCTTCAAGGACGTGGCCGTGAAGCTGGCTCTGCGTCCGGAAAAGCGCATCGGCGCAGAAGAAGTCTGGGACAAGGCCGAGAACGCCCTGCGTGAAGCCATCCGCGCCTCCGGTTCGGAGTGGGAGGAGCTGCCGGGCGAGGGCGCGTTCTATGGCCCGAAGATCGAATACCACCTGAAGGATTCCATCGGCCGTTCCTGGCAGTGCGGCACCATGCAGGTGGACTTCTCGATGCCGGCGCGCCTGGGTGCGGAATATGTCACGGAAGACAACAACCGCAAGGTGCCCGTGATGTTGCACCGCGCTATCGTTGGCTCGCTGGAGCGCTTCATCGCCATCCTGATCGAAAACCACGCCGGTGCGATGCCCTTGTGGCTGGCGCCAACGCAAGTTGTCATCCTGAATATTTCCGACGCGCAGGCCGATTATGTGCAGAACGTTGCACAAACGCTGAAAAAACAAGGGTTTAGGGTCGAGACCGATTTGCGCAACGAGAAGATTACCTATAAAATACGGCAGCATTCTATTCAGAAGCCGCCCTATATCCTGGTTGTCGGCGATAAAGAACGGGATGCCAACACTGTGGCCGTGCGTGCGCGGGGCAATGTCGATCTGGGCGTGATGTCCATCGACACCTTGGTGGAGCGCCTCAAGGATGAGGTGGCCGCCAAAGCCTGAGACGGGGAAGCCTAGGGCTTCCTCCCAGCGCAAGAGCACGGCTTAATTCATTGGATTTTAAAAGGAAACTGCAATAGCTACTGACAAGTCGCATCGCCTCAACCGCGAGATCACTGCGCCGGAAGTGCGCCTTTCGGGTGTCGACAACGAGCCTCTGGGCATCGTCAGCCTGGCCGAAGCCTTACGGCTTTCCGAAGAGGCTGAAGTCGATCTGGTCGAGATTGCGCCCACTGCGCAACCTCCGGTCTGCCGTCTGATGGACTACGGCAAGTTCAAGTACCAGGAGCAGAAGAAGGCACACGAGGCCAAGCTCAAGCAGAAGGTCATCCAGGTCAAGGAAGTCAAGTTCCGTCCGGGTACCGATGATGGCGATTACAACATCAAGCTGCGCAACCTGACCAAGTTCCTGGAAGACGGCGACAAGACCAAGATCACGCTGCGTTTCCGTGGCCGTGAAATGGCTCACCAGGAAATCGGCATGCGCGTGCTGGAGCGCCTGAAGGCTGACCTGGAGCCGTATGGTCAGGTCGAGCAGTTTCCCAAGATGGAAGGTCGCCAGATGATCATGGTGCTGGCGCCCAAGAAAAAGAAATAAATCATTTATATCTTTTTCAGTTTTCCTGGTTTTAAGCAGTTAGCCGTATCAGGGCGACATCACCCCGGTGTCGTCCATGCCGCAGACCTTGCGGCAGCCAAGGCCGACAAAGGATTTGCCTGGCGCAGGTGACTGCGCCAGGCAAAAGCAGCGGGTTATCCCGCTGTCAAATAAGTGAGAGCAGGCATCCAAGAGCAGCGAGCGTGCTGCCACCTGCAATCATCAAAAAATGGAGCTGTCCGAAAGGACAGAGTTGCTATGCCTAAGATGAAATCGAAGAGCAGCGCGAAGAAGCGTTTTCGCGTCCGCCCGGGCGGTACCGTCAAGCGCGGTCAAGCCTTCAAGCGTCACATCCTGACCAAGAAGACCACCAAGAACAAGCGTCAACTGCGCGGTACCGAGGGCGTCCATGAGACGAACCTGAACTCCGTTCGCGCGATGCTGCCGTTCGCTTAACCTCACCATACACTAAGGAGCTACTATGCCTAGAGTCAAACGTGGGGTAACAGCACGTGCCCGCCACAAGAAAGTCCTCGCACTCGCCAAGGGTTACCGCGGCCGTCGTAAAAACGTCTACCGTATCGCCAAGCAAGCAGTCATGCGCGCTGGTCAGTACGCGTACCGTGACCGTCGTAACAAGAAGCGCGTGTTCCGCGCCCTGTGGATCGCCCGTATCAACGCCGCTGCGCGTTCGCACGGCGTGACCTACAGCGTGTTCATGAACGGCCTGAAGAAGGCTGCGATCGAACTGGACCGCAAGGTTCTGGCCGACATGGCTGTCACCGACAAGGCTGCTTTCGCTGCCATCGTCAATCAGGTGAAGGCCAACATCGCTGCCGCCTAAATCGACAGCGTGTTTGCGGTAGCCGGCCGCAACATCCGACGCAAGTCTGACGAGCAGCCGGCGCTGCAAAATCCTGCGGGGCAAAGGTGTTACACCGATGCCCCGTATGTTTTTGATCCACGGTTTCGTGGATTTTTTTCCTTTTCGACTTCGTCGTCGGATTTTCGATTGGAGCGAGACTTACCGCATGAATCCCCTAGACCAACTCCTGGGCCAACTGGTCACGCAGGCGCAGGCTGATTTCGCCGCCGCGCCCGACGCCGCTGCACTGGAAAACGCCAAGGCCAAGTACCTCGGCAAGACCGGCCAGATCACCGAGCAGATGAAGGGACTGGGCAAGCTGGCGCCGGAAGAGCGCAAGGTACAAGGGGCGATCATCAACGTCGCCAAGGAACAGATCGAAAACGCGCTGACCGCACGCCGCGATGCCCTGGCCAATGCCCAGATGCAGGCGCGCCTGAATGCGGAAGCTATCGACGTCACCCTGCCGGGCCGCGGCCGCGGCGTGGGCGGCATTCACCCTGTGATGCGCTCGTGGCAGCGCGTCGAGGAAATCTTCCGTTCCATCGGTTTTGACGTCGCCGACGGTCCCGAGATCGAGACCGACTGGACCAATTTCACCGCATTGAACAGCCCCGAGAACCATCCGGCGCGTTCGATGCAGGATACCTTCTACATCGAAGGCAACGATACCCAGGGCAAGCCCCTGCTGCTGCGTACCCACACCAGCCCCATGCAGGTGCGTTACGCCCGCATGAACAAGCCGCCCATCAAGGTCATCGCCCCGGGCCGCACCTATCGTGTCGACAGCGATGCGACTCACTCGCCGATGTTCCATCAGGTCGAAGGTCTGTGGATCGCCGAGGACATCAGCTTCGCCGACCTGAAGGGCGTGTACCTCAACTTCGTCAAGGCCTTCTTCGAGACCGACGATCTGCAGGTACGTTTTCGTCCGTCCTACTTCCCCTTCACCGAACCCTCCGCCGAGATCGACATCGCCTTCGGCAGCGGTCCCCTGAAGGGGCGCTGGCTGGAAGTCTCCGGCGCCGGCCAGGTGCACCCGACCGTGGTGCGCAACATGGGCCTGGATCCCGAGCAGTACATCGGTTTCGCGTTCGGCTCGGGCCTTGAGCGCCTGACCATGCTGCGCTACGGGATCAATGACCTGCGCCTGTTCTACGAAGGCGACCTGCGCTTCCTGAAGCAATTCAATTAATTCGATCACGCAGGGCGCCGCGCTGTCGCGGCGTGCCTCTGGCTCATAGCCGATAGCTGAAAGTCTGAATCATGCAATTCTCTGAAAACTGGCTGCGTACCATGGTCAACCCGACCATGACCTCGGATGAACTGTCGCACCTGCTGACCATGTCCGGTCTGGAAGTCGAGGAAGTCGAACCGGTCGCGCCTCCCTTCACCAACGTGGTGGTGGGTGAGGTGCTGGAAGTGAGCAAGCATCCGGATGCGGACCGTCTGAACGTCTGCCGCGTCAATGTTCATACCGGCACCATCCTCAACATCGTCTGCGGCGCGCCCAATGTGCGCCCCGGTCTCAAGGTGCCTTGCGCCATGGTCGGTGCCGTGCTGCCGCCCGGTGCCGATGGCAAGCCTTTCGAGATCAAGGTCGGCAAGCTGCGCGGCGTGGAGTCGCAGGGCATGCTGTGCTCGGCCCGCGAACTGAAGCTGTCGGAAGATCATGGCGGCCTGCTGGAGCTGCCCGACGATGCACCGGTCGGCCAGAATTTCCGCGACTACCTGCAACTGAACGACCTGAAGTTCACCATCAAGCTGACCCCCAACAAGGCGGATTGCCTGTCGGTGCTGGGCGTGGCACGTGAAGTTTCTGCACTGACGGGCAGCCCGCTGAAGGCCCCGGTCTATCAGGCCGCTGCCGTCAACCTGGACGAGAAGCTGCCGGTACGCATTTCCGCACCCGACCTGTGCGGCCGCTTTGCCGGCCGCGTGATCCGTGGCCTCAACGCCAAGGCCGCCACCCCGCAGTGGATGAAGCAGCGCCTGGAGCGCAGCGGCCAGCGGTCGATCTCGGCGCTGGTGGACATCTCCAACTACGTGATGCTGGAGCTGGGTCGTCCTTCGCACGTGTTCGATCTCGACAAGATCCATGGCGGCCTGGACGTGCGCTGGGGCCGCAAGGGTGAATCCCTGAAGCTCCTCAACGGCAATACCGTGGAAGTCGATGAATGGGTCGGCGTGATCTCCGACGACAAGGAAATCGAATCGCTGGCCGGCATCATGGGTGGCGACGCCACTGCGGTCTCGCTGGAGACCACCAACATCTACCTGGAAGCCGCTTTCTGGCTCCCGCAGGCGATCCAGGGGCGTGCGCGCCGCTACAACTTCTCGACCGATGCGGCGCATCGTTTCGAGCGTGGTGTGGACTTCGCCACCGTGGTCGATCACATCGAACGCATTACCGCGCTGCTGCTGGAAATCTGCGGCACGCCCGAGACCCGCGTCGGTCCCGTGGACGACCAGATCGTTAACCTGCCCAAGCGCGAACCGGTGTCGCTGCGCACCGCCCGCGCGGCCAAGGTGATCGGGGTGGAGATCACTGACGAGATGGTGTCGGACATCTTCAAGCGCCTCGGCCTGTCGTTCGACTACCAGCCTGGACTGTTCTCGGTGACCCCGCCGTCCTACCGCTTCGACATCGAGATCGAGGAAGACCTGATCGAGGAAGTCGCGCGCGTGTACGGCTTCGAGAACATCCCGGCGCTGCCGCCGGTGGCTGCCAATGCCATGCGCATCGCGCCCGAGAACACCCGTTCGCTGTTCGCCATCCGCCGCCTGTTGGCCGATCAGGATTACCAGGAAGTGGTCAACTTCAGCTTCGTGGAGAGCACCTGGGAAGCCGACTTCGCCGGCAATGCCGATCCCATCAAGCTGTTGAATCCGATCGCCAGCCAGATGAGCGTGATGCGTTCTTCGCTCATCGCCGGTCTGGTCGCCAATGCGCGTTACAACGTCAACCGCAAGGCGGCGCGCATCCGCGTCTTCGAGGTGGGAGCCGTGTTCAGCAAGAACGCTGCCATCGCCGATGGCCCGCTGGCGGTTGCCGGCTTCGAGCAGCCCAAGCGCGTTGCCGCACTGGCCTATGGCCCGGTCGCCGAAGAGCAGTGGGGGCAGTCCACCCGCAATGTCGATTACTTCGACGTCAAGGCGGATCTGGAAGCCCTGTTCGCTCCGCGCGCGCTGCGCTTCGTCAAGGCGCAACATCCGGCCCTGCATCCTGGCCGCACCGCCCACGTGCTGCTGGGTGAGAAGGTGGTCGGCGTGATCGGCGAACTGCATCCCAAGTGGCAGCAGAAGTACGACCTGCCGCTGGCGCCAGTGGTGTTCGAGGTGGATGCCGAGGCGCTGCAGCAGCGCGACCTGCCGTCCTATACGGAAATTTCCAAGTTCCCGGCAGTCAGCCGCGACATCGCTCTGGTGGTCAAGCAATCGGTCGCCGCCCAGCAATTGCTGGACGTCTTTGCCGCTGAAAAGCAGGGCAACGCGGATTGCGCCATCTTGCAAGCCCTTGTTTTATTTGATGAATATCAAGGCCGTGGGCTTGAAGCGGACGAAAAAAGCCTTGCGTTCCGCTGCACCTTGCAAGATACTCAAAACACCCTTCAGGATGACAAGGTTGACCTTGCGGTGAATGCACTGGTGGCCGCGGCGAGCGCCAAGCTCGGTGCCAGGTTGCGTGCCTGATGTGATGTCCGAGAGCGAAAATAATTACAGACCGGAATCGGTTGAGGCCCAGCCATTCATCGCCATGAACAACGTGAATTCGAACGAATTTCAATCCGTGCTGGACGCCGACCTGCATCGTGCCGTACTGGAATCCCAGGCACGTTCGCAGGCCGACAAGAACCTGCCCACGCTGACCAAGGCCGAGCTGGCCGAACTTTTGTTCGAGCAGGTCGGTCTGAACAAGCGCGAAGCCAAGGACATGGTGGAAACTTTCTTCGACGAGATCCGCAACGCACTCGAACGTGGCGAGGCCGTCAAGCTGTCCGGCTTCGGTAATTTCCAGCTGCGCGACAAGCCGCAACGGCCTGGTCGCAATCCCAAGACTGGCGAGGAAATCCCGATCACGGCGCGACGTGTCGTGACCTTCCATGCCAGCCAGAAATTGAAGGAAATGGTGGAACTCTCCAGCGGCAGCCCCGTTGAAATGTCCGTCTAATCTATGAATGATCGTGTCAACAAACCGGCGGCCATCGTCTTGCCGCCCATCCCGGCCAAGCGTTATTTCACGATAGGCGAGGTCAGCGAACTGTGTGGCGTCAAGCCGCACGTACTGCGCTACTGGGAACAGGAATTCACCCAGTTGAAACCCGTGAAGCGTCGCGGCAACCGACGTTATTACCAGCACCATGAAGTGCTGTTGATCCGTCGTATCCGCGAACTGCTGTACGAACAGGGTTTCACCATCAGCGGAGCCCGCAACAAGCTCGATGGCACCCACGAGGCCGAGCAGCCGCAGGAGCCGCAACGTCCCGTCATCAGCCTGGATGAGGCTGCCATCGATGCGCTGCGTGCAGAACTGCAGGCCGTGCTGGAGACCTTGAAGCCGGGCGCAGCTGCCGCCTGAGCAGTTCTGATGGTCCCGAGCTGACGCATCCGTGTCCTGGCACGGAGACTTGTTCGTATTCGTGGCGTAGGCCACCCTTGAAACGCCGCAGGCGGGTCTTTCCTGACCACCCTGCGGCGTTTTCTTTTCAGGGCGATCAGTGCGCAGATCGCTGCCCGCAAGGAGAACATTCATGACTCACTATCAATGGCGCCCGATGAGGGCCGACGACTTGTCACGCGTGATGCATATCGCGGCACAGGTGCATGAAGCATATTTCGAGGCGCAAGAAGTCTTCGCCGAGCGGCTGGCCTTGTTTCCTCAGGGCTGCCGGATTGCGATGGCCTCAGAGGCGCCGGAAGACGTGATCGGCTACGCCTTCATGCATCCAGCCAGGTATGGTCATGCGCCGGCGTTGAATACCTTGCTGGGCGGTCTGGATGGCGCCGACTGCCTGCACCTGCACGACGTGGCATTGCTGCCTCAGGCGCGCGGTTCAGGACTGGGGCGGGCGCTGGTGGAGGAATTGCTGCGTCTTTGCGTACTGAGTGGCTTGCCGCGCGCCACGCTGGTGGCGGTGCATGCATCAAGTGCTTACTGGCAGGCGTCGGGGTTCACTGTCGATGCGTTGGCCGACGTGCCAGAGGGGCGGGGCCTGGAAAGCTATGGCGCAGAGGCATGTTACATGTCCATGCGCGTGCCGGACGAGGCCGCCAGGCGCTGAGGCACCGGCCAAGGTAGTCAAGGGGATTATTTTTACTGTGGTAAATATTTCCTAAATTGTTACAGCCTTCGATTTTTGCTTGATCGATTGACAACTTAACTCGTAGAATTAATAAAAAAGTTACAACATTTTGGGTGAGTTCAAGCAGGTAAGTGCAGGCAAATTCTGCCTGCGCTGCCGTCAGGTTTTCAGTCGGGCGGCAGTTTTCATGAAAAGAGTAGTCGCATCAGAGTGGTTCGTGGCGCATGTAGGGTTCGGAACGGCCGGACAGGTTTTTGGCCAATTCCTGCAGGAAGCTCTGGGTAGGGGCGGGTTTGTCGAAGCCGGTCATCATCAGCACGGCAGCAAGGCCCACTGGTAGCAGCAGGTGGCGCAACGGCGGAGCCGATTGCCGCAGCGACAGCCCAAAGCCCCAAGCCGCAGCGGCGCCCACCAGCAGGCCGAGCAGTACTTCAGATTCAGAGTGAACCTTGATCATCAGCCGTGACAGGCCTACAGCGGTGACCAGCACCGCCGTCAGTGCCAGTACCAGTGCGCGGCGGGTGCGGCTGCCATCCTGGGTCAGCAGCAGTGCGATGGACAGGTAAAGCGCGCTGGAGGAAGCCGTATGGCCGCTGAAGCCGGTGAAGTTGAGCCCGGGAAGGGTGATGCCCCAGCCCATGAACAGCAACTTGCTGATGACGACGATGGACATGGCCGTGCCGAAGGCAAGTAGCCAGGCGAACATCTGACGCCACATCCGGTTGGCGCCCAGCCAAAGTGCAAGGATGCAGGCGCCTGGAATGGTCATGGTGCTATCGCCGAGGAAGGTGATGGTGTGCCAGTTCATGAAGCAATCTGTGATGTCTGTAAAGGGTTCTGAAGGGATTTTGCCAAGGCATCTTAACGGGTTGTGCAGCGCGCACAAAGCGCTGGGACTCTTGTCACAAGATAAACGTTCAGTTTTGCTGCAACGCGATATAAATAGTTTGTGTGATTTGATGTGTTTGTTGCTAAATCGCAAATTATCTGGTTGTCCTACAAAGTCATGCGTCCTTGTCTGATTGCCGCGAGCTGACTGGCGCGTATCATGATCTGATTGTTTTTCTGTGAGGCAATTCTCATCATATTTTTTTGCCTAAATTTCAAAAATGATGCATGATTACTCCTAAATTTTGCGTGTTGCAATGCAGCAATTTGAATGCTAAATGTTGCCATTGTTTTAAAAAGTAAAACTATAAAGAAAGGGCGCTGATTCGTGATGCCACGGCAGTTTCGCAATAGCAGCAAGCGCAAGACCCGGGTGCGAGCGTGTGCTCTGGTGGTGTCGCTGACTTGCCCTTTTGTATACGCGGCAGACCCCGGTCAGGTGGTCGTCCCGTATGTGCAGTACACGTATTTGCATGATGACAACTTGTTGCGGTTAAGCAGTCCGGAGGCGGCGGAGGCAGCGTTAGGAACGTCCAAGCTGTCCGATAACGTTCAAAGCAAGGTGGGCGGCATCCGGATTGATCGGATGATCAGTCGGCAGCACATCTTGGTGGATGCAAGCGCCACCAAGAACACTTTTGATTTTTTCAAGCAGTTTGATAATGACGCGCGGGATCTCAAGGCGGATTGGGCGTGGGTGTTGGGCGAGCGATTCTCGGGCAACGTCGGCTATGTCTATTCTCGCTCCTTGACCCCTTTTCAGAACTTGCGGGTCTTTGTGCCGAATATCCGAACGATGGATACCAAATACGCCAGTGCGGCATGGCAACTGCATCCAGACTGGACAGTGCGTGCTCAAGCCTCGCAATTTGGTTTGGCTTATGACCTGAGTAGCCAACAGGCTAACAACTTCACGCAGAATCTGGCGGAGGTGGGTCTGGATTACACGGCACGAAGCGGAAGTGTGGCAGGCGTGCAAGCGCGCAGGACGGTCGGGAATTATCCTTTCGATACGGTGGTGGGGGCGAGCACGCTCAACAACTCCTTCACCCAGGAAGATTACAAGGCCAAAATCGTCTGGTTGTACAGCGGCGAGACAAAGTTGCAGTTTCTTGGGGGATTGACCCGTCGTGAACGCAACTCGGCCGCTAGCGGCAATGGCTATCGCGGTTTCAATGCAAGATTGATTGGCGAGTGGCAAGCCACCGGAAAGACCGGCTTCAAGGCCAACCTTTGGCGCGAGATTGGCGGAGTCAATGATGTCGACGCTAATTTTGCATTGACCACTGGTGTCAACTTGGCGGCCGCGTATTTGCCCACCGCCAAGCTTCGCGTGGATGGCTTGATCGATCACGAACGTCGTAACTACAACGGCGCGTCAATCATTACAGGGATCACCCCATCCAATCGTCGTGACACTTACGACAAAGCCAGCCTGAGCCTGACCTATGCGCCCACGAATTCGCTGTCTCTGGTGCTGGCGGTTTACCGAGAAAAACTGCAGTCCAACATCACCAATTTCAGTTATCTCTCCAACGGCATCTCTTTGACTTCGCGCTATGAATTCTGAGGCCCCCAAAATGACCGACCTGCATGATGGCCTGCCGTTGGTCAACGTCAAGCCCAATACCATCACCATGGTATTCAAGCGCTTCGTCGAACCGGCGCTGATCGTCGCTTATCTATGGGTGCTGGTGCGCACGCATGGGCATCCCTTCGTTGGCGACTACTGGGTGCTCGCCATCATGGCCTTCTTCCTGTCGTCTTATTTCTTTACCGAGTTTCACCAGCGCCGACTGCGGCGCAATCCCAGAGGGCCATCGTCGTTCGCGCCCGTCATGGACTGGATTGCCGTGGCGGCGGTACTGGTGCTGGTGGCGTACATCTGCGACTTCTACCAGAACCTGTCGATGCGGGCGATCTTCTTCTGGGTGGTCAGTACGCCTGTCGGCCTGGTCGTCTCCCAGCATTTGCAATCGCGCGTGATGCGCGACCTGCATACCAAAGGAGAAGTGCGCAAGGCCATCATCATCGGCGTCAATCCGGCCGCGCTCAAGCTGGCCGACCGCATGGAAAAGTATCCCTCCCTGATGATCAAGCTGATGGGATTCTTTGACGACCGTGAGCTCAATCGCCAGCCTCCCGGGACCTATACGCCTCTGCACGGCAAGATGACCGACGTGGCCGCGTACGTGCGCGAGAACAACATCAACATGGTCTACATCAGCATGCCGATCTCGGCCCAGCCGCGCGTACTGCAGATGATCGACGAGCTGCAGGACACCACGGCCTCCATCTACTTCATCCCGGACATCTACATCTTCAACCTGATCCAGGCGCGCTTCGACTATGTGGGCGGTATGGCCGTGATGGCCATCTGCGAGACACCCTTTACCGGCACGAACAACGTCGTCAAGCGTTTGAGTGACCTGGTGCTGGCGTCCGGCATCCTGCTCATGCTGCTGCCGGTGATGATGGTCATCGCCATCTGCGTCAAGCTGACCTCGCCCGGTCCTGTCATCTTCAAACAACGCCGTTACGGGCTGGATGGCGAGGAAATCGTGGTCTACAAATTCCGCTCCATGACGGTCATGGAAGATGGCGGCAAGGTCACCCAGGCGACCAAGGGCGACATGCGCCTGACCAAGATCGGCGGTTTCCTGCGTTCCAGCTCACTGGACGAGTTGCCGCAGTTCTTCAACGTCCTGCAGGGACGCATGAGCATCGTCGGTCCGCGTCCGCACGCGGTGGCCCACAACGAGCTGTATCGCAAACAGATCAAGGGCTACATGCTGCGCCACAAGGTCAAGCCCGGGATCACCGGCTGGGCTCAGGTCAACGGTCTGCGCGGCGAGACCGAAACGTTGGACAAGATGAAGGCACGCATTGAATTCGATCTGGAGTATCTGCGCCGTTGGTCGCTGATGTTTGATCTGTGGATCATCTTCCAGACCGTGCGCATGGTGATCAAGCGCGACAACGCTTACTGATGGACCGGGCCTCCTCACAGGGGAGGGGGCTGCATGCACCGGCCGAGACTGCCGGCAACAAGTGACAGAGAAAAGAAGAGAGCTTGCGCAAATGAAAAAAGGGAAGGCGGCAGTTTCACTGCATGATGGTCTCGCCACGAAGGTGCTGGTCTCGGCCATGCTCTTGATGGCCTTGGCCGCTTGCAGTGAAAAGAAGGCATCCTCCGGTTCCAGCCAGGTGGTGGCCAATGTGGATGGTCAGGAGATCACCATCCACCAGGTCAACAACGAACTGGCCAAGACCGGTGGCAGAGAAGTGACCAAGCAATTGCTCGATGGGCTGGTGGCACGGCAATTGCTGGTCAATGCGGCCAAGAAGGACAAGCTCGATATCGATCCGGCGGTGCTGGCCGATATGGAGCGGGCGCGTGATCTGGTGCTGGCACAGAGCTACGTCGCGCGCAAAGTGAAGGCGCCGACGCGTCCTTCGGAGCAGGAGATCGAAGACCTGTATGGCAAGAACCCTGACTGGTTCGCCCAGCGCAGGCAGTATGAGTTCTCTCAGTTGATTATTGCCGGTACGAATCTGACGCCCGAGCTCAACAGCTTGATGGAGCAGCCGGGCAAGCGGCTGGAAGAAGTCGTTGCATGGCTTGATGCACACCGCATCCAGTATGGCCGTCAGCAGGTCGTCAAGACCTCGGCCGATTTGCCACCGCAGATGAATGCCAGCCTCAAGAACATGGAGCGTGGTGCTTTGTTTGTGGTGATCGAAGGTCCGACCGCCATCCTGACATCGGTGCAGGACATCAAGAGTGTGCCGGTCTCGCTGGCCGTGGCGACTCCGCAGATCCAGCAGTATCTGCTGGCGCAGAGGCAGAGCCAGGCTTCCGAGCAACTGGTGGAGCGACTCAAGAAGGATGCCAAGATCGAATATTCGGAACAGGCCAAATCGTTCAAGGATATGAGCGCTGCGCCTGCAGAGCCCTTGCCGGTCGAAGGGGCCGCGCAGGAGGCGCCCAGTGTGAACAAGGATGCGATTTCACGCGGCGTGGCCGGTTTCAAGTAAGCAAGTGTTGATCAACATCCGGGCGCATGACGCCTGAATCAAGAACCTGACGTACTGCGGAGTAATGACAATGATGAGAAAAGTGGTGTTCCTGTTGGTTGGCCTGATGCTTGCCAGTTGGAGTTTGTTTGCCCAGGCCGACGATATTCTGCTGGGCGCGGGCGACGTCATCCGGGTGAAGGTCTATGGCAGCGAGGATCTCTCGCTGGAAACCAGAATCAGCGAGGCTGGCGTGATCAGTTATCCGCTGGTGGGTGAGGTCAAGGTTGGTGGATTGTCGACAGCCCAGGCTGAGACCAAGATCGCCGGCTTGTTGAAGAAGGGCGGTTATCTGCTCAATCCGCAGGTCAATATTTTGGTGACCGTTCCCCAGAGCCAAATGGTTTCCGTGCTGGGACAGGTCAACAAGCCCGGGCGTTACTCCCTGGACGGCAAGCGTAACGTGGCCGACGTCATCGCGCTTGCCGGAGGTGTAACACCCGACGGCGGTGATGCATTGACCATCGTGCGTAATGATGGAAAGACCGTGACTAAGCAACTGGTCGATATCTACGCGATTACCCACAGCGGCGACACGAGCGAATTGCCGGAGGTCAAGGCAAACGATGTGGTCTATGTGGAGCGCGCCTTGCGCTTTTATATTTACGGCGAAGTCCAGCGTCCCGGTATGTACAGGTTGGAGCGCGGTACGACAGTCTTGCAGGCTCTGTCGGTGGGGGGCGGCTTGACTCAACGAGGAACCGAGCGGGGCCTGATGGTCAAGCGCCGGGATGCCGAAGGCAACCTGCAAGAAATTGATGTGAGGAAGGACGAGCTGTTGCAGGCTGATGACATCGTCTACGTCAAGGAAAGCTGGTTCTAAGCGCGGGTAATGCCTACGCAGCAGCAAGTGTTTTTTCGTTTAGCTATCGAAGACGCCAACCAGGAGGCGTAACCCCATGAATCTATCTCAATTTCTTTTGATCCTTCAGGCTTACCGCAAGGTAATCCTGCTTATCGTCTCGATCACGGTGCTCGTAGCCCTGGTGGTCAGCCTGGTATTGCCCAAGCAGTACAAGGCAACTTCCTCGGTGGTACTGAACTACAAGGCATCCGATCCAGTGACCGGCCTTGTGGTTGCCCCGCAGGCATTACCTGGCTTCATGCCGACACAGGTGGCCATCATCAACAGTCCATCGGTGGCGCTGGGCGTGGTGGATAGCCTGAAGCTTGTCGACCAGCAGGAAGTCAAGGATGCCTATGCCGATGATGACCACGGCGATCTGGATATCCGCAATTGGCTGGCCGGACTGCTGCTCAAGAAAATGGATGCGGTTGCCTCCAAGGAAAGCAGCGTCATTGACATCACCTTCAAAGCCCAGGATCCGCAGTTTGCCGCGCTGGTGGCCAACGCTTTCGCAGCCTCGTACCAGAAGGTGAGCATGCAACTCAAGTTGGATCCTACCCGCAAGGCTTCCTCTTATTTCAATGATCAGGTCAAGGTCTTGCGCGATGCCTATGAGCAGGCCCAGGCAAAGCTGTCGAAGTACCAGGAAGAGCACGGTATTACGAACATCGACAACCGTACCGATGTGGAGACCAACCGCCTCAATGATCTGTCCACGCAACTGGTGATGGCACAGGCGGCGCTGTCGGAAGCCGATTCGCGCCGTCGCCAGGCTGCTGCAGGTGGCGCTACCGAGTCGCCGGACGTCAACGCCAATCCGCTGGTGCAAACACTCAAGACCAATCTGGCTGCCTCGGAGGCGCGTTTCGAACAGGCATCCAAGCGTCTGGGCGCTAATCACCCGGACTATCTCGCGGCCAAGGCAGAGCGAGATGGCCTACGCTCCCAATTGAGCGCAGCCATTGCCTCGATTTCTTCCTCGGTGGGTACCAATGCGACGATTCTGGCCAAGCGCGAAGCGGAAATCCGTGCGGAATTCGAGGCTCAGAAGCGCAAGGTTCTGGAGATGAACCGCACCCGTGATGAGCTGTCCGTGCTTAGCCGCGAACTCGACAGCGCGCAGCGTGCCTATGAGCTGACCTCGCAACGATTCGCGCAGACCAATCTGGAAGGCCAGTCCAATCAGTCGGACATTTCTCTCCTGTCGGCGGCAGTACCGCCGCCCCAGCCGTCCAGCCCGCGTATCTTCCTCAACCTGATCCTGGCCCTCTTTGTCGGCGCGATCCTGGGCGTCATCGCGGCCGTCGGCCTGGAACTGGCCAATCGTCGGGTGCGCTCGGAGCATGATCTGGTGGAAGAGCTTGGCCTGCCGGTGCTCGGTCTGATCTCTCGGCCGACAACCGTGCAACGCCGTCGTCGCTTCTGGTTCGGACGTGCCAAGCCGGTTTGAGGCAGGGCTATTTCTTCGCTAATAAAAAAACGATTCTCCGGGAATAACATGACTACAGCAACCTTGACACTCACCGAAGGCACGGCCCTGCCAAATCGCTCGATCGGCGCCATCCTGGTCGATAGCGGCAAGCTTTCCCCAGAGAACGCTGAGCGTATTCTCCGCCTGCAACGCGAGCGTGGTCTGCGTTTCGGGGACGCGGCGATTCAGTTGGGATTGCTGACCCAGTCCGACATTGAGCAGGCCCTGTCGCGCCAGTTCGACTACCCTTATCTGCTCAAGGGTGAAAGCAAGGTCAGTGAAAAAGTCGTGGCGGCCTACAACCCCTTCAGCAAGCAGGTCGAAGCACTGCGCGCGCTGCGCAGCCAGTTGATGGTGCGCTGGTTCGATGTGGACGCCAAGCACAAGTCGCTGTCCATCGTCAGCCCTGAAAGCGGGGAAGGACGCAGCTTCATCGCCTCCAATTTAGCCGTTGTGTTCTCGCAGCTCGGTGAACGCACTTTGCTCATTGATGCCGACATGCGCTCTCCTTGTCAGCACGCGCTGTTCGGCCTGGACAATCGCAATGGCCTGTCCGGCGTAATCGCAGGTCGCTGCAGTATTGCTGATGCATTGCAGCGCGTGCCCGATCTGCTGGACCTGTCGGTGCTGCCGGCCGGCCCGACGCCACCCAATCCACAGGAGCTGTTGGGACGTCCCAACTTCACACAATTGCTGAATGATCTGGCCCAGGACTACGACGTTATCCTGGTGGATACGCCTTCCGGCAGCCAGTATGCAGATGGCAACATGATCTCGGCCCGCACGGGAGCCAGTTTGGTGGTGGTGAAGACCAACGCGACTCATATCTCGGCCGTGCGCACCCTGACTGAAAAACTTACCAGTGCACACGTGGCAGTGGTTGGCAGCGTGGTCAACGAGTTCTGAAAATCAGCCTTCGTGCGAGTGACGAGATGACTGCCGAAACCCTCCGCCCGACCATGCCTGAACAGCGCTTTTCAGGCCTGCCCTGGCTTCTTCTGGTGGCGGGACTGGCAGCGATGTACATTCCCAGCTTCGTCGACCTGTTCCATGGCGTCTGGGGTACCGAGCGCAATGCACACGGGCCTATCGTGCTTGCGGTGGCTTGCTGTTACATGTTCGTGCGGGTAAGACAGTTGCGGGAGGAGGGCCTGATCGAGCGCAAGCCGGCTCCGGTCCTCGGCGGCCTGTTCCTGTTGCTGGGACTGGCGTGCTTCGTACTGGGTCGGTCACAGACGGTTCTGTTCATGGAGGCGGGCTCGCTGATCCCCATCCTGATCGGTATCGTGCTGCTGCAGTTTGGATTGCGTACCTGCCGCCGGCTGTGGTTCGCGTTTTTCTTCATGATGTTCATGGTGCCATTGCCGGCGTCGGTGGTGGACCTGTTGACCCAGCCGCTGAAGATCGGCGTGTCTTTCGCCTCCGAACTGATTCTGCGCGAGTTCGGTTATCCGATTGCGCGTAGCGGCGTGATTCTCTACATCGGGCCATACCAGCTGCTGGTGGCAGATGCCTGCGCTGGCCTGAACTCGCTGTTTACGCTGGAAGCGCTTGGCTTGCTGTACATGAACCTGGTGCGTCACCAATCCCTGTTCCGCAATCTGGTGTTGGCCGTGCTGATCGTACCGATCTCCTTTACGGCCAATACCGTGCGGGTGATGGTGCTGGCGCTCATCACGTTCTATATGGGAGATGCAGCCGGGCAGGGCTTCTTGCACGGTTTCGCCGGGATGTTGCTGTTCCTGGTGGCCTTGGGCCTGATCATGGCGCTCGACGGGGCGCTGCGCTGGATCGCCGTACGGTATGCCCTCTGGCGCGGCGTAGCCGTACCTGAAGCCTTGCAGCGCCAGCGGGCGGGCGGGCCCCGTCCTGACGACAAGGCCAAGTTCACCATGAATCCCGGGCTGGCAACAGTCGTCGCGCTGCTCATGGTGGCCTCGGTCGGCGCGGTGCAATTGCTCATTCCACATGAGGTCAACGTCGTCAAGAAGGGCAAGTTCAATGACATCATTCCCTCCCGTTTTGGGGACTGGCATGAAGTCCCTTCTCCGTTCCTTCAAGTCACCGTCAACGTCGAGGATGGAACGGATCGCAGTTCGGATCAGCCCTACGACGACGTACTCGCCCGTACTTACGTCAACGGCGAGGGGCAGATGGTGATGCTGGCGTTGGCTTATGCGAGCGAGCAGACTCAGGACGTGAAGATCCATCTTCCGGAAGTGTGTTACGTCGCCCAGGGCTTCAGCCTGAAAGGCCAGAAACGATTGGCCTTGGAGATGCCGGGAGCAAAGAAAGGCGTGATGGGCTCGCAATTCATCGCGGCGCATCAGAACCGCGTGGAAGCGGTGACCTATTGGGTGCGGATCGGTGACGGGTTCCCCAACGGCGGCCTCGCCGCGCGGCTGAAGATCTTTGAAGACGGCATGGCCGGACGTGTGTCGGACGGCATTCTGGTCCGTGCCTCCACCTTGCTGGAAGAGAATGGCAGTCAATCCGAAGCCTTCAGTTTGCAGCATCGTTTCCTGGAAGACTTGCAGACCGCTGTGCGCGCGAGCAGTCCAGGTTTGCTCGTGCCGGTGTGACGGTGCCATGAAGGTGATGCGGGTTCTTTCCGGGAAGTGTGCATGCGCCAGCCAAATGCCGGCGACATGCCGAGGACAATGATATGAAAAAAAGTAATCTGGACTCATCACAGATGCTGGTGCTTGGCGCAGCCGTAATGGTGGCTGTGCTCATCGGGATGATCCTGCCCTTGGTGACGGGCTTGCTGGGCGACAGCTATGCACGCTTGGCTGCGGTGCCTGTCCTGTTCCTGCTGGCTGGCGTCTTTCTGTTCAACAAGCGGCTGCTGCTGCTTGTTGTGCTATTGCTGCGCGCCTCCGGTGACATCGTGCTTGAATCGACGCGGGTGGGCTCCACCGGGACGTCGGCGGGCCTGGGAGGCGCCATCAATGCGTTGATCGTCCTCATCGCGCTGCTTTATTTCATTGAAAAGCCCAAGCTGTTGCCGCCCAAAGCTGCATTGGTCTGGCTCATCTTGCTGGTGGTGGAAATCGCAGGCCTGGTGGTATCGCCCAACGTGGCCAGCGGTATCAAGACCGTGCTGCCGATGTGTTCCTATTTTGCGGTATTCGTCTGTGCATTTTATGTCGTGCGCACACCGGAGGACTTCCGCTTCATGGTCCGCGTGATCATTGCTTCGTCAATTATTCCGGTCGTTTATGGCGTGATCAGTACGGGCCTCAACGCGGGCGGCGGTTTCAGCAATTTCCGTCTGCAGAGCACGTTTACGCATGCGAACATTTTTGCGTTTTATCTGACGCTGGTGATTTCCTTGGGCCTGTACGTACTCAAGAGCCCGACATTCACCTTGAGCCCCGTAGAACGATATTGCTTCACGGGCTATGTGGGTCTGCTGTTCGTGATGCTGCTCTTGACGCAGACGCGTAGCGCATGGGTAGCATGTTTGGTTTTATTCGTGTTGTACGGTGCGCTGTTTGAACGGCGCTATCTCATCTACATTCTGGTTCTGTGCCTGCTTGCCTTGCTGGTGCCGAGCGTGCAGCAGCGCCTGCTTGATCTGGACGCAGGCAATACAGTCAGTGGCTACGGTCGCCTCAATTCATTCGCATGGCGAGTTTATTTGTGGCAGTCCGCCCTGAACTGGATGGCTGCTACCCACTATCTGATGGGCTACGGCGTTGAGTCATTCGGGTATTACGCCAACGTGTTCTTCCCCTTGGCAGGCAACGTCGAGTGGAAGGCGCATAACGTGTTTGTGCAACTCTTCTTCGACGTCGGATTCGTTGGTCTGGTGGCGTATCTGGCCGTGTTCTACCAGTGTTTCCGTGTGCTGTTGAAGCTCTATCCTAAAGATCGCCTGGCTGGCGGCATCCTGATCTGTGCGCTGGTGCAGTACCTGATCGTATCGGCTTCGGACAATATGTTGAGTTATCTGGCCTTTAACTGGTATTTCTGGATCGCGATGGGAATGGGCTGGTCGCTCTATCTGAATATGGATGCCAGCCCCCAAAAAACCATTGGGGGCAACGCGCGATGATGAACTTGCACCTGCGGAAAAAATGCTGATTTGTATTGACGCCTCTACCCGGAGGCAGAGGCGTTAAGAGGCAGCGTCAGCGATTAATCGGCCTTGAGCAGTTCGGCGCCAACAGAAGAGTTTGCGCCGCCACTTTGAGCATAAATAATCAGCTGTGGCGTATTCGCGGTCCAGGAAAACACGGTGCTTTGACCATTGCCGAGATAGCCGCTGTCGGTGACGACTTTGCCGATTAACTTGTCGTAGATGGTCAACCGCAGTTTTGCACCTCCGGTGGTCCGGGCAGTCAGCTTGTAATTCTTGCCGATGACCGGCTTGGCCCAGTTGACGGCCTGCATGCCTCGATTTGAGTAGTTGACCGCAACCGTATTGGAACTGCTGTCGCTGAAGACCACGGCTTGGTCCCATGAGCTGAATTTGGCTTGGCCGCTACCTGACTGTATCGTCCATGCCCCTCGCATTGATAGCAGGTTGAGGTTTTGGTTGGGCGTGAAAGGTTTGCCGTTGCCATCGACCCATCCGCTGGCGCCGGTCACGCGACGCAGGGCCGCCCGAATGGTTTGCAATTCATTTCCCACGACGGCATTCCAACCGTTGGGGGCAGGATTGGCGGCAGATCCAATCTCCGCGTAAATGGCAAAGGGTGTGCCGCGATTGGCATCGACAACATAGGCGCCATAACGCTTGAGCGTTTCTGCGATGCGGCGCAACTCCTCGTTCGTGATCTTGCTGGTGTCGAATGAGGGAGGGAGCATCATCAATGCACCCTCAGGGATTGTGCCGGTATTGAGTGCTTTGGCATGGGCGTCGGCTGATGTGGACGGGAAGACGTATGCCGGATCGGCAGCCAGGGCATTGAAGGTCAGCGACATGCCCAGAGCATGCGGGTAATAGGCAGGCTTTGCTGCAGCTTCATGAGTGCGGATCAGTCCTGCTCCTGCTGGAATTCCGGTCGCGCGTGCGCCCTGATAGTAGTGCGCCGGGTCTGGCCAGCCGCTGCCATTGAGCTTGGTCCAGGCATAAAGCCGTGCGGTCCATTTGCCGTCCTGTTGAGCCAGGCCCCAGAAGGAATGAATGATACCGGTGCTTGGATCGACGATATCTGCATGGGCATCGCCTCCCGGGGCGGGAGTAGTCGCAGCGGGCCAATGCGGGATGGTGATGTCGTGGAATGTCTCCTCGTCGGCGATCTTCAAACTATTGCTGCCGGTTGGGCCTGTGACGGTGACCGGTGGATCGTTCGGAGTCGCCAGAAAAATACCGGTTGAGTAGGCGCCGTTGGTGACGAGCGGATAGTAGTCGGAAGTCGGGATTACATCATTTGAGAAAGTCGGATTAATGGGTCTGCTGTTCCATAGTGAATCCGCTGCAAAAGGTTTGAGGTAGGTGCCCCATTCTTCGGCCCAGCCCGGCATGCATGTCAAGGCGGAGCAACTCAGGACCAGGCAAAGCTTGGCGTGGCGTATCGTGCGAGATTTTCGTTGCATGAGCAATTTCCTGTAACGGTGAAGAGATGGTTCGACTGGAAGCCCGTAGGAATCAAGCGAACCATGAGTCAGATAGAGGACATGGTGATCGGTTCGCTATACCGCTCAAGTATAGCGAGCTTTTATCAAGAAAAGAGAAGACGGAAAGCCGTTTGGATAGACCGGATTCCTTACAGGTTTTTGCCTCGGAGCAAGGTTTAAAAGGAACGTAATAAATATTGTGCAAGTGCAGCAAAAATGGCGATGGGTTGTCGCATAATGCCAAAGTGCACAGTTTTCACAGGAAGGTGTCTGCGTTTTCATGATGCTGCGAAGCAATATAAATTATTGAATATTGTTTTGTGCTCCGCGTAGGGCGATATGGTTGAAATTCTATGGAATTGCGCGCCGCCAGTTGGTCGCGAAAGAATGCGAGCTGGTAATGCCATCTGACTGCGCGGCAAGCCGTTGAGACGACTAACGATAAAAATCCTTGATCCGAAAAAGGAAACAGAAACGATGATGTTCACCTTACTACTGCAAACAATCTTGATCCTGGCGCTCCTGGTACTGGCCATTCCGGTGGCCATCCTGTTGCTGCAGGTACTGGCTGCGCGCTTTGCCCGGACGCGTGCCACACCATTGAGTGCTGCGCGCCCCCGTGTTGCCGTGCTGATGCCGGCGCATAACGAAGCGGGTGGTATTTCCGAGGTGATCGCCGGAGTCAAGGCGCAGTTGCTCGCAGGCGATCGTCTCCTGGTGGTCGCCGACAACTGTTCTGACGCCACGGCCAAGCTGGCGCGGGAAGCAGGAGCAGAGGTCACCGAACGTTTCCATGAACAATTGCGGGGAAAGGGCTATGCGCTGGACCACGGTGTGCGAGAGCTTGCGCAGGATCCGCCTGAAGTACTCATCATCGTCGATGCGGATTGCTACCTGGGCCCCGATGCGCTCGACAAGGTGAGCCGCGCTTGCCTGGAATCGGGGCGTCCGGTGCAGGCGCTGTACCTGATGCATGCGCCAGAGCAATCCAGCCCGATGCGCAGAATCGCCGAGTTTGCCTGGCTGGTAAAGAACCACGTTCGTCCCCTGGGTTTCCAGCGTCTGGCGCAACCCTGCCAGCTTATGGGCACCGGGATGGCCTTTCGCTGGGAGCAGATCCGCCAGGTGGACCTGGCTACCGGTCACATCGTCGAAGACATGAAGCTCGGTGTGGATTCGGCCACCGCCGGTCAACCACCGCAATTCTGTCCTGAGGCGATGGTCTACAGTTTCTTTCCGACCAGCGACAGTGGCGTCACCACACAGCGCACCCGCTGGGAGCATGGCCACCTGAGCGTCATCCAGAGTTACGTGCCGCGCCTGCTGTTGCTTTCGCTTAAGCTGCGCAACGCGGCACTTGCCGCGATGGCGCTGGACTTGTGCGTTCCGCCGTTGGCCTTGCTGGTGATGCTCACGGGGGCTGCCTGGGTGGCGACGCTGCTGACTGCCGTGGCCTTCGGTTTGTCGCTGCCGTTTGTCCTGGCGACGCTGCTGGTGATTGCGCTGGCTTGCGCAGTCTTGCTGGCCTGGGCTGGATTTGCCCGTGGCGTGATCAACCTGGGGCAACTGCTGGGTGCATTTGGCTACGTCGCGCGCAAGATTCCGCTGTATTTCAAATTCCTTTTCAATCGCCAGGTAGAGTGGGTGAGGTCCAAACGTGACTCTGAATGACAATATCCTCGTGGAACCAGCTTCGGCTGCCGTGAGCCGGCCGGCCTTGACCAACCCGGGTCCGGATTTTTCTCGCGATGTCTACTGCATCCTTGGTTTGCCATTTGACCTGGTGAACTTGCAGCAGGCCACCGCTCGTATGCACCAGGCTGCCAGGGAGCGTCGGCGCTGTTTTCTGTCCACCCCCAATCTGAACTTCGTCATTGCGTGTCTGAAGGATCGTCAATTCCGTTCTACCGTCATCCAGAGCAATCTGTCGGTGATCGATGGCATGCCTATCGTCTGGATCGCACGCGCGCTGGGTCTGCCATTCACCGAACGGGTCTCTGGTTCGACCTTGTTCGATTCGCTGCGGATGACGGCAGGCAAGAATGGTGTTGATCCCATGCGCATCTATTTCTTTGGCGGCTTGCCCGGCGTGGGTCAGCAAGCCTGCGAAAAGATCAATGCAGACAAGGGCGGTATGCTGGCCGTCGGGTACGAGACACCGGGGTTCGGCAGTGTCGAGGAAATGAGCACGCCCGAGACCATCAGGCGCATCAATGACAGCCATCCGGATTTCCTCGTGGTGGCACTCAATGCCAAGAAGGGGCAGGAATGGGTCCAGCGCAATCGTGATGATCTGGATGTCGCGCTGATGGGGCATCTTGGTGCGGTGATCAATTTCGTAGCCGGTACCGTTTCGCGTGCTCCGCGCTGGGTGCAGAAGTCGGGCCTTGAATGGGCCTGGCGGATCAAGGAAGAGCCGGCGCTGTGGCGACGTTACTGGAACGATGGGCGCACCCTGCTGCAATTGCTGGCTACGGTTGTGCTGCCTGGCGCACTGGCAGCCCGCCGTCATTCGGTCAGCGCTGCCCGCTACGATGCAGCGCAGGTGGACGTCCGTCTTGAATCCGATCGCGCGCAACTCGTCCTGGGCGGTGCGATCGGCAAGCCCAACATCGATCGCTTGCGATCCGCATTGGCGCAGGTGTGGGCAAAGGGCGCTCCCGTCGCGGTGGAGTGCAGTGCACTCGACCATGTGGACAGCGCTGCCTTGGGGACATTGATCCTGCTCTACGGCGCGTGCGCTGCCACCCAGCGTCCGTGGACCGTGACCGGCGTATCACCCGTTGTGCGCCGACAGTTCGAGCTGCATTGCGCACAGTATTTGCTTGAGCCTTTACAGTAAAGAAAACAAGTGGCATCGGCAGGCTCAGCCGGATTGGACGCGGATGGCGATCCGAATCGCCGATCATTGATCAGCGCCCCGGAGGAGTTTTCGCAAATCTTCGTATGACAAGAAAGGCATAACATGAAAGCGATGATTCTGGCAGCGGGCAAGGGGACCCGCGTTCGTCCCCTGACCTATGCGCTGCCCAAACCGATGATTCCCATCCTGGGCAAGCCAGTGATGGAATATCTCATTGAGCACCTGGTGAAGTTCGGCATCCAGGACATCATGGTCAACGTCAGCTATCTGCATGACCGCATCGAGAATTATTTTGGTGAAGGCCAGCGCTTCGGCGCGCGCATCGGCTATTCCTTCGAAGGCTATGTGGATGACGATGGTCAGGTCTTTCCCGATCCGATCGGCTCGGCCGGCGGCATGAAGAAAATCCAGGAATTCGGCGGCTTCTTTGATGAAACCACGCTGGTCATCTGCGGCGACGCCCTGATCGATCTGGACATCCATTCCGCCTTGTTCGAGCACCGCCGCAAGGGCGCTCTGGTGAGCGTCATCACCAAGGAAGTCCCGATGGAGCAGGTCTCCAGCTACGGTATCGTGGTGGCCGAGAAAGATGGCAAGGTCAAGTCCTTCCAGGAGAAGCCCAAGCAGGAGGAGGCTCTCTCCAATCTGGCCAGCACCGGCATCTACATCATGGAGCCGGCCGCGCTGGATCTGATTCCCAAGGACAAGTTCTTCGACATCGGTTCGGACCTGTTCCCGCTGCTGGTGGAAAAGCAATTGCCTTTCTATGCGCAGAAGCGTTTCTTCAACTGGATCGATATCGGTAACGTCACCGACTTCTGGTCGGTGCTGCAGAGCGTGCTCAAGGGCGAGGTGGCGCAGATGTACGTGCCCGGTACGCAAATTCAGGAAGGCGTCTGGGTCGGTTTGAATACGCGTATCGAGTGGGAAGGTACGACCATCGAAGGGCCCGTCTACATCGGTGCGGGTTCGCACGTAGAAGCCGGGGCAACCATTGTCGGTCCGGCCTGGATAGGGCATGGCAGCCATATCTGCAGCGGTGCAAAAGTCATTCGGAGTGTACTGTTCGAGTATACTCGCGTGGCCAAGGAAACCGTCTTTGAAAACAGTGTCGTTTATGGCGCTTACAGCGTCACCCATGAGGGTGAGATGAAACACACCTCCGAACAAACAGACGCGCAATGGAACGATGCACGGGATCGCCGTCTCAAACCGCGCGGGACACATCAGGAAATCAGGAGTGCTTAATGTCTAATACCAAAATCTATCCCGTCATCTTGTCCGGTGGTTCGGGAACCCGCCTGTGGCCGCTCTCCCGCGCCGCGTATCCCAAGCAGTTCCTGCCTCTGGTGAGTGACCAGACCATGCTGCAGGAAACGGTAGCCCGCGTGGGCTCTTGGGCAGAAGTCCAGGCGCCCACCATCGTGTGCGGCAACGAGCACCGCTTCATGATCGCCGAGCAGTTGCGCGAGATCGGCGTGCGTCCGCTGAGCATCATGCTCGAACCCCAGGGCCGCAATACCGCGCCTGCCGTGGCTGCTGCCGCTTTGCACCTGCAGCGTCTGGACCCGGAAGCGGTCATGCTTGTGCTTCCGGCGGATCACGTCATCAAGGATGTGCTGTCCTTCCATGAAGCTGTGCGACGGGCGCTGGCGTCTGTACAGAACGGTGCGCTGGTCACCTTCGGTATCGAACCTACCGGGCCGGAGACGGGATATGGCTATATCCTGCGTGGCGCCGCCGATACCGCCGGCAGCGGCAACTACCTGGTCGACAGCTTTGTCGAAAAGCCGGACCTGGCCACCGCTACCGATTTCCTGAAGAAGGGCGGTTACTACTGGAACAGCGGGATGTTCCTCTTCAAGGCGCGCGATTATCTGGCCGAGCTCGAGGCCCATCGTCCTCTGATTGGCGCTGCCGTCAAGGAAGCCGTGGCCAAGGCCTACACCGACCTTGATTTCTGCCGGCTCGAAGAGACCGCTTTTGCGGCTTCGCCTTCCGAGTCCATCGATTACGCAGTGATGGAAAACACTGCGCGTGCCGTGGTGGTGCCCGCCAGCATCGGCTGGAGCGATGTCGGCTCCTGGAGCGCGCTGCATGAAGTTCTGCCGGCCGATGCCGATGGCAACGTGGTGCGCGGTGACGTGCACCTGAATCAGGTCAAGAACACCTTGGTGCGCGCCGAAAGCCGGATGGTGGCGGTGCTTGGCGTAGAAGATCTGGTGGTGGTGGAGACCGACGATGCGGTGCTGGTTGCCAACCGCGAAAAAGTCCAGGAGGTAAAGGCCTTTGTCGACAAGCTCAAGAATGCCAAGCGTACCGAACACGTGCATCACAAGCGCGTCTTCCGCCCGTGGGGCAGCTATGAGAGCGTCGACTCCGGTGAGCGCTTCCAGGTCAAGCGCATCATCGTCAAGCCGGGCGAGAAGCTCTCCCTGCAGATGCATTACCACCGCGCCGAGCATTGGGTGGTGGTCAGCGGCTCGGCCCTGGTCACGCGGGGTGAAGAGGTGACGCTGCTGAGCGAGAACGAGTCGATCTATCTGCCCATCGGCGTGACCCACCGTCTGGAGAATCCGGGCAAGCTGCCGCTGCATCTGATCGAGGTGCAATCGGGAAGCTATCTGGGTGAGGATGACATCGTGCGATTTGATGACGTCTACAAGCGCGCCTGAGGTTGCGTGAGTCCATGAAAAAAGGAGAGCTTCATGCTCTCCTGCGGCGGTCTTAGCCGTTGGCAATGGCCTGATGCGATGGTGCGGCAGCAGCAGTGCGTCGGTCGTTGACGCTGCGCGCATGCAGGGCCACCAGCCGCGCCGCTAGCGCCGGGGCCCCCTGAATGCAGGCCGGATGCTTCCACGTGCCCTTGACGAAGAGGGTGCGGTCCAGCGCATCAAGGAAATGATCGATGCGCGCGGACATCATCTCATCCACACCACCGGCGGCGCGGCCAACGGTAGCATCAAGCTGCACCAGATCCTTGACCACGAAGGCGATCTCGGGTTTTGAGTAGAACGACTCACCCAGCACGACTGTCGGCTTCTTGCGGCGGACCGCCTGCAGGCCCACCGACGAGTTGATGACAAAGACCATGGTGGCACGATCCAGCAAGAGTTCGATATCGAACTTGCGCAGCCAGATGACGTCCGGATACTTCTGCCGCAGCGCGCTGTAGTCATAGCGGCCGAGATCTTCCGGATGTTCCTTGACGATGATGGGGTAGTCAGGGCCGCAGGTACGTCGGATGGCGGCATACACGGTCTCGAAGAATTCTTCCACCGAATGTACCAGTTTTGAATTGAGCAGCACCTGGGTATCGTCATGTACCTGTAGCGGTACGAACGCAAATTGCTCCGGCAGCGTTACGTGATCATTGGGTATCGCGGCGCGCTGGCGCTTGATCTTCCAGGTCTTGATGCGGCTAAAACCGCGCTGTTCCGGATACTGGGTGTAATAGCCGAGATTGGTGCGGTGGGCCAGTGCAATGCTGGCCAGTTGCGTGCGCGTGAGCGGACGCAGCAGGAACGACGGGGCGGCGGTCTCGGTCTCGTCCGAAACTGTCTGCGCTTGCGCCAGAACGGCATCATAGTCCAGCAGAGCCAGCGTGGCCGAGGCGTTCACACCAGCCAGGTCGGCTTGCAGCGTATTGGCGAAGTAACCGTTCTCCAGATAGACCACGGGAATGCCGTGGCGTCGCGACAGGGTGGTGATGACCTGGCCGATATGGTCCTGTCCATTCCAGACTACGAACAGATCGGGTTGCTCGTTTTCGATAAATCGACGAACGTAGCGCGCCACGGTATTGACACGGCCATGCCACTCGCCGATGCTGCCGCCGTGCTTGGTCTGCATGAATCCGACCATGGCTTGCACTTCATCTTGTGTAAAGACGGTCTCGGCCAACTGGGCCGTGCCATCGAGCGTCTCCAGGTTGCGCGGATAAAGCTGGTCGGTATTCTTGGCCAACAGCTTGTGATCGTGAGGCAGGAAATTCAGGTAGCGGACCTGATGGCCGTGACGTTTTTCCAGGCAGTTGCCGGTGCTGAGCATGAGCGGCACGAACATGTCGGCCAGGACGAAGATGGCGATTTTCATGGTAGGCATCCGTTCGCAGTAAGGGTCATTTCTTGATTCGTTTGAAGGCCAGGCGGAAGAATTCCTTGGCCGCAGCGCGCTGGAACAGGGCCACGGTCAACACCCAGAACAGCAGGCCGATACCGGTCAGCAGCGCGAAGAGCAGGGTTCCTGTGGCCGCAATGCGGTCCCGGCACAGCAGGATGCAGAACATCATCCCCACACTGGAAAGCAACGAGGGCAACAGCGCCGACAGGAATTGCTTCAGTCCCACACCGATGAGCCGGCAGGCAAAATGGAAGGTCGGGAAGGCCATGATGACCGACACCGCCAGATAAGCCATGGCCAGCCCCTGTGCGCCACCCTGTCGCGCACCCAGCACATAGGCCAGCACGTAAAGCGGGGTGCCGACCAGCGACAGGCGCAGCATCCATCCGGTCTTGCCCAATGCCATGAAGACCGGCGCGGCCACGCTGGTGATGACTTGCAGATAGCCCACCAATCCCAGGAACAGCAGGATGTCTCCGACCAGCGACCACTTCGGTCCGAGGAAGACCGCCACGAACAGATCCGACAGGCTGGCCACCCCGAACATCATCGGTGCCGCTACGAAGGAGATCAGGCTTAGCGAGCGAAGTGCCAGGCTGGAGAGGTAGGCCTGGTCATCCTGGCGGCGGCTCATCACTGGAAACAGCGAGCGCACGGCCACCCACGAGATGTTCTGCACCGGGAACAGCATCAGCTTGTAGGCCAGCGAATAATTGCCGAGGATGGTGGCGCCCAGCATCTTGCCGACGACGAAACTGTCGGCATTGCGGAACACATAGGCGGCCATCTGGTTGCCCGCCATGGCGCCACTGAAGGAGAAGACGCTGCGCACCGAAGCGCGGTCGAAGATCATCTTTGGCCGCCAGGGAGAATAGCGCCACAGCAGCAGCGTAGTGCAAGCCGCCGTCATGACCGCCTGCGCCGTCAGACTCCATACGCCCGCGCCACGGAACGCCATGACCAGCGCAATGGCCAACGCCAGCAAGGAGGCTGCCGATTCGATGCCGGCGATGAGACGAAAGCGCGATACCCGCTCTATGAGTGCCTGGTGCACCATGGAACTGGCGGCAATCGGGAAGGTAATCGCCAGTACCCACAGCACATGCTTCAGACGCGGTTCATGGAAGGTGGCCGCCATGAACGGCGCGGCTACCCAGAGCATGAGCATGAGCACCAGGCCGCCGATCATGTTGAGCCAGAAGACCGAGGAACTGTCGTTCTCGTGCAGCTCCGCCTTCTGGATGATGGCAGCTGCCGTGCCCATGTCGCGCAGGATGAAGGCCAGGTTGGTTGCAATGCCGGCCATGGCCATCAAGCCATATTCGGACGGCGGTATAAGACGCGTCAACACGAACATGTTGACGAGCTGCGAACCTATCTTGACGAACTGGGTGACCGCAATCCAGCGGACGTTGGATGCTGCACTCATGCTGACGCTTGCTTGCGGTCACGGCAGGGCGCAGCAGCTCCTGCATCCGGCACAGTGGAGCTGGCGTTGATGTGCGCCCCCATGCTCAATGCGTATCCAGTTCAGGCAGGCTCTTGACCAGATCATCCACCGCCTTGACCTGTTCCAGGAAGGCCTTGAGCTGCGACAGGCGCAGTGCGCTCGGGCCGTCGCACAGTGCCTTGGACGGATCCGGGTGGGCTTCCAGGAACAGGCCTGCAATGCCCAGTGCCATGCCGGCACGCGCCAGTTCGGTCACCTGGCCACGGCGGCCGCCCGATGCGGCAGCACCGGATTCACGTTGCTGCAGGGCGTGGGTCACGTCGAAGATCACCGGCTTGTTGCCGCTGACCTGTTTCATTACGCCGAAGCCCAGCATGTCGACCACCAGATTGTCATAGCCGAATTGCGCACCACGGTCGCACAGCATGACGTTGGTGTTGCCGCCTTCTTCGAACTTCTCGACGATGTTCTTCATCTGCGGCGGGCTGACGAATTGCGGCTTCTTGATGTTGATGACCTTGCCGGTCTTGGCCAGCGCGATCACCAGGTCGGTCTGGCGCGCCAGGAAGGCGGGCAGTTGCAGGACGTCACAGACGCTGGCCACCTCGGCAGCCTGGTAGGGTTCGTGCACGTCGGTCAGGACCGGCACGCCGTGGGCTTTCTTGACCGCTTCAAAGATCTTCAGGCCGGCTTCCAGGCCAGGGCCGCGGTAGCTCTTGATGGAAGAGCGGTTGGCCTTGTCGAAGGAAGCCTTGAAGACGTAGGGAATGCCCAGTTCCTTGGTGATACGCACATATTCACCGCAGACGTCGACGGCGAATTGTTCGGATTCCAGCACGTTGATGCCGCCGAACAGTACGAAGGGCAGTTCGTTGCCAACCTGAATCTCATTGATCTTGATCATGTTCCATTTCCTCATGCAGGAGCTTATTTTCAAATTCCGGCGCCATTGCGTTCGCGCCGGAGAGGGAGAATACGTTGATTTGCGCCGTAATTACAGTCGCTTTGCATCCAGCAGCTTGAGTACGCCCACCACATGCTGCTGCGCATTGAGCGCCACCAGGGCGGTGATGTTCAGTTCCAGCATCTTGGCTTCGGCGTCGACGAACATTTCGTCTTCGGCGACGGTCTTGGGCGAGGTGTTCATCAGGTCGGCGGCAGTGATGTGATAGATGTCCTTGCGGGCCGCCAGGGCGCGACGCAGGTCACCGTCGGTAATGACGCCGCACAGCTTCTGGCGGTTGCCGTCGGCGCTGACCAGGGCCATGCCCAGGCCGCCTTCGGTCATCTGGCCGATGACGTCGATGATCGGGGTATCGCGCATCACCCAGGGGACCTGGGTATGCATCACATCCTTGACGCGGGTCAGCAGGCGCTTGCCCAGGCTGCCGCCAGGGTGGAAGCGGGCGAAGTCGTTGGGCTTGAAATCGCGCTTTTCAATCAGCGCCACTGCCAGCGCATCGCCCATGACCAGGGTGGCGGTGGTCGAAGTGGTGGGCGCCAGGTTGTTCGGGCAGGCTTCACGCACCACCGAGACATCCAGTACGACGTCGGCATTCTTGCCCAGCGTGGAATTGCGCTTGCCGACCAGGGCGATGATGCGCAGACCGAAGTGGCGCAATGACGGGATCAGGCGGATGACTTCTTCGGTTTCGCCGCTGTAGGAGATCAGGATGGCCGTATCGGCCTCAGTGAACATGCCGAGGTCGCCGTGATAGGCCTCGCCCGGATGCACGAAGAACGAGGAGGTGCCGGTGGAGGCGAGGGTGGCGGCGATCTTGCTGCCGATGATGCCGGACTTGCCCATGCCGGAGACGATCACGCGGCCGCGGGTGGTGTACATCAGTTCGACTGCCTGCTCGAATTCCTCGGCCAGGCGTTCGGCGATCATGTTCAAGGCTTGCGCCTGTTCCCGGAAGACCCGGATACCGGTTGTTCTCATGCTGTTCTCACTTGAGTCACTTGTTGGATAAGGGAGGTCACTGGGTCATGCGGCTCATGGCCTGGGCATAACCGGCAACGCTGTCATAGATGGCAGAACGGTTCTGTGCGTTCAATACGCTATCGGAAAATTCGCGGAAGGCGCCATGTCCGCCGGCCTTGGCCAGCACCACGCGCGCGTGCTGCTTGACGTAATCCGGCGCGTCCCCCACGGCGACCGGCCAGCCGCAGGCGGCAAAGCCGGGCAGGTCGATGCTGTCGTCACCGATCATGGCGGTGGCGTCGGGAGCGACTTCGTAATGGGCCATGATGGCGCGACAGGCCGCGGCCTTGTCCTTGGCGCCGAGGTGGAAGACGGTGATGCCCAGGTCGGCCAGGCGGCGGCGCAGCGTGGCCGAGTCGCGCCCGGAAATGACGGCTACGTTCACGCCGGCTTCCTGCAGCATCTTGATGCCCATGCCGTCGCGCACGTGGAAGCGCTTCAGGCATTCACCGCTGTCGTCGTACCAGATGCCGCCATCGGTGAGCACGCCATCGATGTCGGTGATGACCAGTTTCACGTCAGCCAGACTGCCGGCATCCAGTGCCGGGTCGGGCAGGCCGGACATCAGTGCGCGTACGCGCTCCAGGCAAGCCGGCGTATCGACGCCGGGTGCGGCGTGATCGACTTCGATCACGCGGATCTGCCAGCCGGCATCCATGATGCGCAGCTGTTCCAGCATCTCGGCGCCTTCCAGTTCGCTGGGCGGCAATCCGGGAAAGGCGGCCAGCAGTTCGTCACGATAGGCATAGACGCCGATGTGCTTGAAATAGCGGGTCTTGCCGGTGGATTCGCGCTCGAAGGGGATGCGTGCGCGGCTGAAGTACAGGGCGTCACCGGCGCGGTTGCGTACCACCTTGACGGTGTTGGGATTGTCCGCCTCGGCTGCGGTAATCGGGTGACACAGCGTGCCCGCTTGTACCTGCGGCGCCGCCAGCATGGCCTGCAGCAGCCTGCGCAGATGCTCCGGATTGACCAGCGGCTCGTCGCCCTGCACGTTGAGATAGAGGTCGGCCGGGTGATGTTGCATCACTTCGCGCAGACGGTCGGTCCCGGAAGGGTGGTCCGGCGAGGTCAGCAGGGCCTTGCCGCCGAAGGCGGTGACGGCAGCGACGATGCGCTCATCGTCGGTAGCGACCACCACGTCGGCGAGCTCTTCCAGACCTTTTACGCGCTCGTAGACGTGCTGGATCATGGGTTTGCCCAGGATGTCAGCCAGCGGCTTGCCTGGCAGGCGGCTGGAGCCGAAACGGGCGGGAATGACGGCGATACAGCGCATGCCGGGCCTCATGCACGAATGGCGGCGGGGCAGGGCTTGCTTCCCTGCATCGCGGCGATGGTGTCGTCATTGGCTTGCTGCGTGCCAGAGCGGCAAGAGGAGTTTCGGATGCTGGAAGTCTCGGGCCTGCTCGATACCGTGGTCATGGAAGCGCTTTCAGATGAGAGGGATGGATCCATTCAGAAGCACCGGCCGCCGGTGCCAACATGCCAACCGCTGGCGGCGACCGCCCGGCATCGATTCCATTGTTGAGGTCCCTGCCAACACGGCGGCCGCACTGACAGAAGCTTGGGTTCCCCCTGCATCGCTCTCTGGTCCGGCATGTCGGCATTTGCTTTTATCATGAATCGAAGTCGGATCCGCTTCCCCCGGCCGTCGAACCGGCACTGCCGTGAGGAAGTGTGATGCTTCTTGAAGCCAGCCCGACCGGATCGGATGCGGGGGGAAACTTCCGGGCTGTTTTGCCGATTGGAAATTTTTCGCGGCATTTAATCGCAGTTGCTGGCTTGTTCGGCAAATTTATCATATTGTTGCGCTGCACAGTCGCCTTTTTCATGCAAAACATCTGCTGAAACATGGCAAACTTTTTGTTATCAAGGTGTGAACTTTTCTTCCTCTTTGATGACAAGACGGCAAGATCGCAGCGGATGCTGATAGAAGGTTCATGAATGACCGATTTTGAAAGGAATATTGATGTCGCAGGACCCTGACTGGCTGGCTGACCTGGCGCGCTACAACCTGCGCCGTCCGTTCTTGAAGGAGCAATCGATCTGGGCCCTCTGGGTCTATCGCTGGGGGCGGCGTATCGAGGCGCGTCCGGCGGGTCTGGTGCGCAAGCTGCAGAACGCAGTGTATTGGCCTGTATTTCGCCTCACTGAGACGGCCTTCGGGATCAGCCTGCCACGCGGCGCGAAGATCGGCCCGGGGCTGAGGATCTGGCACTTCGGCAATATCTTCATCAATGAACAGGCGGTCATCGGCGCGCGCTGCACGCTGCGTCAGGGCGTGACCATCGGCAACCGACATCCGGACGGCCCTTCGCCCGTCATCGGCGATGATGTCGAATTCGGTGCTTATGCCCAAGTGCTGGGTGGTGTGCGGCTGGGGGACGGCTGCAAGGTGGGTGCCATGTCGGTCGTGCTGCACGATGTGCCGGCAGGGGCTACCGTCGTAGGCGCGCCTGCACGGGTTGTTTCTGCCGGCGCACCCGATCCGCAGTAAGCGCTGCAGTACTCTCCCAAGGCATCAGGGGCGCCGTGGCGCCCCTGATGCTTTTCTGATCCCGCTTTACGAAAAAACGCCCGACTTGTCGGGCATTTTTCATAAGGATTGCTCCCGTGCCGGCTGATCAGGCAGCAGCCATGCCGGTCGGCAGAGCCGACGCGTTCTTTTCGTTGCGGCGACGGCGCAGAGCCATCATGCCCACGAAGGCCAGACCGCCCAACATCATGGCGGTGGTCGAGGCTTCCGGTACGGAAGAGGTCAGGGTCAGCAAGCCGCTATAGGGGCCCTTGCCGGTAACCACCAGTTCATAGTTGCCCACGGTGAGGCGGCTGGTGTCGATCGCGTAAGTGGTGACGGTCTTGTTGCCAAGGGTATTGCTGAGTACGGTGCTGCTAACGGTAGTGTGGTTTGTCAGATCATTGAGAACAAAGGTCTTCACGCCACCGTTGGTGGAGGTGACGAAGCTGGCAGTAACCGTGGCGGAAAGATCGCTCAGGCTGGTGATGGAGAAATTGTAGGTGTCATTGAAGGGGTGGCTCAAAGCGTAGCTGGCCACACCGAAGGTGGCGCCCCCCGAACTGACGTCCAGATTGAAGGTGGCGGCGTTGGCTGCACCGCCAGCCAGGGCAAGTGCCAAAGTGATGGCAGAAGTTGCGAGAAGCTTTTTCATGGGATCAATCCTTAAAGTTTAAGACTATTTATGAAGAGGATTGCGCGTGGCGCTTTCCATTCCAAAACCAAATCAACTCACTTTGATGCCGGATTGCCCTGCGACTTTACCCCCTTGTCCCAGTCAATCTTCTTATTGTCAGAAGCGCAAAAAAAGTGCCGCTGTCTCCTGATTTCCTTACATCTGTAACAAACCATGTGTTGATGTCGGAACTATAACATTTTGGTTCGCGTACAAGCAATAGAAAATGAAGAAAAAACGCCAACTTTCTGTTTTTCGTAACCGGCTGGAAACCCGCTACAGGCAAGGATTTCACTAATTTCTATGGGGCACTATTGATGAGTAATGCACTGCGGAAATGAACTGATCCGTATGGAAATAAAATTGTCGAATTAATAATGGGTGTGCTCGCATTTTATTGTGTAAAAATTAACTGAATGGCGCTATCTCTCTTCGATATCACTTGGAGGGTAAGGCGCTTATTTACATCTTTGCGCGCTGAGATTTGATTCCCGCTTGAAAGGTTTTGTTGTGGGCAACTCGCATTTTGTTTTGGTGGCTGTGCGTGCAAGGGATGCTGTATATGAAGTGCCTTGCGCCAACTTTCTCATGAGGTTGAAAGATAAGCACGGAGCCTCGGCAGGCATGTGAAGAGAAGGGGGGCTTGGATGAGTCTGTGTGAAAAGAAAATTCTGCTCCAGCGTCTCCAAGGGGTTTTAATTTGTTGAATATTTATTATGATGTGCTTGAATGGCGCGGTATGAAAAAAGGATCTTTTAGGCAATGATGCTTGGCGTTAATTGAAATAGGCTGCATGATATTGCATTTTAGCTATATTTCCGAAATCAAAAACATTGACCGGCAGTAAGGACTATGGCGTTCGTTCCGGTGCGTTTGAGCGGGGGCTCGGACCCACCGGTTCACCTTGGGGGAGGTGGGGCTGATTGACGAGCTCCCAGCCTGCGAGAAATCCCATTTATTTTTTCGACGGCTGCTGATATGCCGCTGTCGCGTTGTGCTGCCTCCTTGCAGTAGAGGCGCAAGGTATCCGGGTTTCGCATCGGACGCGCTTTTCAGTGTTGCCAAAGCAATTCGTTCTTTTGAGCGGTGTTCGCGCAGAGCGGTCTTCGCGGACTCCAGTACGGGGTGTCAATTGGGGGATAAAAATGCTAACAACATCGGGGAATCATCTTTTGACCGTGCAATTCCTGCGCTGTGTCGCGGCGGCGCTGGTGGTGGCGCAGCACGCAGCAATCGAGCTGAGGGCGCGTACGGGGACGCCGGATCTGCTGTCCTACTGGCACGATCATGGTGGAGTGGGGGTGGATATCTTTTTCGTCATCAGCGGCCTGGTCATGTACCTGTCGACCCGCCGCAAGCCCGCACCGGCTGATGCCACGGCGACGGCGGCCTTGTTTTTCCGGCGCCGTCTGATCCGTATCGTGCCGATGTACTGGTTTTACACCTTGTCCAAGGTGGCCATCGTCCTGGTGCTGGGATCGAAGGCCTTCGCTGCTGGCCTGCCGTTCCTTTACGTGCTTGGATCGCTGTGTTTTTATCCCATGGTTTCGCCTGCCAGCGGCGATATCCTGCCCCTGGTCGAATCAGGCTGGACGCTGGGTTTTGAGATGCTGTTCTACGCCGTACTGGCCACGGTGATCGCCTTGGGCTTGCCGCGCCTGAAAACCGCCACGTTGGTGCTGGCGCTCATCTATCTCGTTGCGCAACTCTTCCCCGATGCAGTCTTGTCTCAGTTTTTCGGCCGCACGGTGCTCTTTGAGTTCCTGCTGGGAATGGGCATCGCCCGCTTGTGGATGCAATACAAACAGCCGCCAGCCTGGCTGGCGGTCTTGCTGGTCGCTATTGCAATGGCAGCGCTGTTCGTTCATCGCCCACCGCTTGATCGTTTCGTCGGGCTGGGTATTCCCTCGGCCATGCTGGTGCTCGGCATGGCGTGGATGGAGCGCTTTGCATGGGTACGGGCGGCCGCAGGCAGGCTGACTTTGCTGGGAGACGCCTCCTATTCCACCTATCTGGCGCACGGCTTCATCATGCCGGCTGCGGTAATAGGTGGGCTGAAGCTGGCGCCGCATTCTTACGGCTTCATTTGTCTGACTGCCGTGATGGTGGCCACCGTCGCCGGCTGTCTCTCCTATCTGTTGCTGGAAAAACCGCTCACCCGAGTCCTGAACGCCCGTTTCGGTGGTAGCAAGGTGGTGGCTTCCGCGAGTACCGCGCCAGTGTGACTGGCACTGATCTCGTGAAGGCGTAGTGGAACAGAATCGGCACTGCATCGGATTGCAGCGCCGCTTTCTTTGCGGCCCGAGCGGAACAAGGTGATACGGTTCAGCGACACGCAGCCCTTTGCCACAAACGCGCCAGCTGCTCGCCACTGTCCTTGAGCAATCCGGGCGCCTGTGCAATGGCCTCCTGCAGGCTCATCGGTCCGAAGGTGATGGAGAAGCAGCCCGCGAAGCTGCCCTGCAGCTTCTCCAGCGATGTGCGGTCGATTCCGCCCGATAGCAGGGTAGTGGGTACACCTGCGCGGCGAGCACGCTGGCTGGCGATGAAGGGGGCCTTGCCATGCAGGGTCTGGGCATCGCTGCGGCCCTCTCCCGTAATGAGCCAGTCGGCGCCGGCCAGTGCCTCATCCAGCCCGATATGGTCTGCCACGGTTTCGGCACCTGAGCGGAACTGCGCACCCAGCATCAGCAGCGCATAACCCAGTCCACCCGCCGCGCCCGCACCGGGCTGGCTGGCGGCATGACGGCCCAGCGCCTGCTCCAGCACGTCCGCAAAATGTCTCAAAGCCTCATCCAGTAGCGCCACCTGGTCTGGCGCGACACCTTTCTGTGGTCCGAACACGGCAGTGGCACCTTCGTCGCCGCACAGGGGATTATCGACATCGGACATGGCCACGAAATGCGCCTCCTTGATTCGCGGATCCAGTCCTGATGCATCCACGCGCGCGACACGCTGCAGCTGGGCCGGAACCGGTGGCACGATCTCGCCGCAGGCGTCGAGCAACTTCACGCCCAACGCTGCCAGTAGTCCGGCGCCGCCATCATTGGTGCTGCTGCCGCCCAGCGCTACCAGGAAGCGGCGGGAACCGCGATCGAGGAGCTGCCGGATGGCGTCGCCCACGCCCAGCGTAGTGCGCTGTCCGACGCTCACGGCCGTACCTGCCGCATCGGTCAGGCCGACGATGGCTGCCGATTCCACCACGGCACTGCCATCCTTGAGAATGCCCACCGGTGCGCTGCTTTGCTGTCCGGCTGCATTGCGGCAGTCGACGGTCATGCGTTCGCCGCCTGCATGCATGAGTGCGTCCAGCGTGCCTTCGCCGCCATCGGCAATCGGGCAGAGTCGGATCTCGGCATCGGGAATCGCGGCCTGAACGCCGGCGCCAATGGCTGCAGCCACTTCCTCGGCGCTGAGGGAGCCTTTGAATGAATCGGGAGCGATGACAACGACGGGAGCGCGGCGCGCGGAGGCAAGGGTGGTCATGATGAACTGGTTGGGCTGAGGCCGCGCGCCCGGCGGGGCAGGGCGTGCGAGAGGGTCTTGTTGGATGTGTTGCCGGTGAATAATCCGGCTCGGGCTGTTGGTGCGCAATTATAAGCACCGCCGTCCTTTATTGTGGCTGCGGCGTGAGCGGCAGTAGCGACCGCTGGTGAAAATTGGATCACTTTGGTGTCAGGGTGAATGAAGCGCGTAACAAAAAGTAAGGTAATTGGATGGTAGAACGCACCCGGGCCATAGTGTCATGTTGGCGCTGTCGCGCCTGAGGAACCCTATCATGAAGCCTCGTTTGCATTTGGTCCTGCTGCTGGCTGTGTTACCCGCTGCATTGCTGCTGGGTGGGTGTGTGGCCGTGCCTGCCAATCCCTACAATGGCGCGGTGGTCTATCCGGCGCAGCCGGTGTATTCACCGTATTACACCTATCCCGCTTATCCGGCCTATCCGGCGTATGGATATCCGTCGTCCTCCTTTTATTTCGGCTACAGCAGTGGCTGGGGTGGTCACGGGCGCTGGCGCTGAATGATGGAGGGCGGTGCAGGGTGGCGCCTGTATGTGGCTCAAAACCGGCTAAAATGGCGCCTTTGTTGATGGGTATGCATGGCAGGGCTGGAATGGATGGGGTGCATGGGGCGCCCGATCCGGCGCACAGCGGTATTGATCGCAAGCCTTCCACTCGCCGCTGTCTTCACACCGTATGAGCTTTTTCGTTTCGTCGACCCGAACAGATGTCATTTCCCCCTCCCGGCGCCGGACCGCGCTGGGTATTGCTGCGTCCGTGCTGGTGCATGCGGCCTTGTTCATGTTCGTGCGGGAGAAGCTGAACGAAGCGCCTCCCCGGCTGGAGTCTCCGGGGCGCCCGGATGCGCCCTTGGAGGTCAGTTTCATCCGCCCGGCCGCGCCGGTCATTACGCCGGAGCCCCCCAAGCCCGCACCTGAACCGAAAAAGCACGAGCCCGTCCAGAAGAAGCCTGCAGCCAGGCAGGCTCCTCGCCACAGTTCGGCCCCCGCGCGCCGTTCCCTGCCGCAAAGTACGCCCCTGCCGGTGGCTCAGGCGCCGAGCAGCAATGCTGCGGCGGCCGCACCGGCTGCGCCTGCCGAAGATTTCATGACGTCCATCAACCGCAAGCGCCAGCAGCGGCAGGAGGCCGAGCAGGCAGCTGCCGAGGAAAATGCCGCCGCGCGCGCGGCCGAAAATCCTTCGGCCAACGACATCGCCCGCGCCAATATCGCCTTCCAGGACAGGCGTGGACGCGGCACCAATGGTGTCTTCCAGATCATCAGCATGGGTCCGCGCGTGGCGCAGTACAGCTTCCGTGGCTGGACCACCGATCAGCGTCGCAGCCAGAACCAGTTGATCGAAGTGGATGCCGGCTTTGGTGGCAATGTGCAACTGGCTGTCGTCAACAGCATGATCGCGCTGATCCGCCGCTACTATCAGGGCGATTTCAATTTCGACTCGCAGAAGCTGGGCCGGGTGGTCACCTTGTCGGCGCGACTGGAAGATACCAAGGGGCTGCAGCAGTTCCTGCTCAATGAATTCTTTGGCGGGCGGTGACTAGCGAGTGTGAAGGCGGGCGGTTCGGATGCGGCGCAAGCTCATCTCCTTAAATGATTAAAAATGTTTTACGGAAACAGTTGATTTAATGGCACAGGCACTCTATAATCTTTGTCTTCAGTCGGGGCGTAGCGCAGCCTGGTAGCGTACTTGCATGGGGTGCAAGGGGTCGTGTGTTCGAATCACACCGTCCCGACCAATAGAATCAAAGGCTTACGGCGAAAGCTGTATGCGTAGACAGCACTGTATATTAGACACTTGTCTAATTTCAGTGCTGTTTTACTTTGTGTCCCATGGCAATGGAAGATTCATGTCCGACACCTGGGCAATCACTTCCTTGATGTAGATTTCCGAGGTCTTTGACGACGTGTGCGTCAAGCGCGCCTGGATCTCGTCTATCTTCTTGCCGGCCTTGGCCGCGTCCGTTGCGCCTAGTGCGCGCAGATCCCTGAATTGAATCCGTTCTTCTGGGGACGAGTCTTTGCCGATGCCCAGGCGGTCGCGCGCACGGTCCCACATCGAAAATAGTCCGTTCTTGCCGTATGGCGTACCCTTGCGCGTTGGAAACAGAAAGCCTGTGATCAGGGGCTTACCGTGCACCTTGTACTCTTTCTTGATGGCTCGGGCACGTTGAATCACATCCCAAATCGCTGGCGTGATCAGGATGTCTACCGACTTGCCGCTGGTCTTTAGCGTCTTCGACGGCTGAAGCCGGATGTATCCGCCCAGCTCGCCATCGATCTGGGATTCCTTCAGCATCCGCACATCGACCGCGCGCGCCCACAGCAAGTACGCTGCATCCACCAAGCAGGCAAACATTGGCCCGCTGGCGGTGGGAAGAGCCTTCCCCGTATCGGCGCGCACCTTGCTCATCATGCCGGCCTGGCGAATAGCCTGGACCTGCTCATGGGTTGGCAGGATGAGGCGGCGCTCGGTCTCGTAGTCGTCAAGCTCGATCTGGTCAATAGGGTTGTCCTCGCGTAGGCCCAGCTCCGAAATGACGAACTTGAACAGCTTGCGCGCGAGCGCGGTGTATTTCTGAGCCGTGTTGGGCCTGTCGCTGAAGTGAAAGCGCAAGAATTCAGCCCAGCTCTTGGTGGTCACCTGGCGCGCGGAGAAGTCGGCAAAGGCATGCCCGATGGTGTCAAGGTATCTCCCATAGGTGGCCTTGGTCTCATCGGTATAGCGCTTTAGCTTGTGCTTCTTGAATTCAGCGCACACGTACCGCATGCTCTCCACGTTGAGTGCGTCGTCTTTCAGCAGGTTGCCCAGTGCCAGAAGCATGGCGGCTTCGCCCTCATCGACCTTCGCAAGCGGAATCCAGCGCTTCATTTTCCCGTCTTTCGGGTCGAGCATCGGCTCGGTCGGTACGAAGTAGTAGGCACCGTGTTTTATGTATACCCGACGAGGTAGCCCCTTGCCGGTCTTGCGAGAGCGGTTCATTTGCGGATCAGGCGAAGTTTTGGTTCTGGTTTTTCGGGCGCTGCAGCGACAGCCGGCCTGGTGGTGGCGTAGACGCGCAGGACCATAACGGTATTGTCTGGTCGGCGATGGGCCGGAATGCCCATCTCCTGCAGGCGGCGCAGCTGGAATGCGGCGCGGTGATAGCCAGTGATGGCCACCACCTCCTGCTCTGTCAAGGTGATCGGCTCAGCGATTGCTTGCATTATGTGATCCTCCTGAACTCAATGACCCATACCCACGGGTTTGCATCCCAGCTACCAGGGCCGCTGATGCTTTCCCAGAGCGCGGCGAACGTAGGTGATGGATCGTCAATGCAGCGCCCCATACGCTTTGCTAGTTCACAGATCTTGAGGGGATCCAGGGTTCCATCGACCTCTTCGATACCCTCAGCCCAGCAGTCCGCATTGCTGATGTCCTGCAGGCGCTCCACGCGGACGCCAGTGACTTCCAGCAGGATGCGGCAGGCCCAGCGCGGCATATGGATGCTGGGTTTCCAGACCCAGCGCTTGGCATCAAGCGGATAGTCCGCTGCAAACATGCAATGATCCGGCGTACGGTACCGCTCCGGGATATCCATCAGCTTGGAGCCCTTGCAGCCCGCCCAAGAGGTATAGGCCCAGGTGCCATCTGCCGGCGGATCGGGCGCCCATGTCTCACGCACCCAAAGTAGGTCGCCCACCTGGCCATATGGGCAGGGCACGCGCGGCCCTGCGCTGTCGAGACCGGCGAGGGGCTCACCGGTACGGGCATGCACATCGACCACGTTTTTTGCAATACGCCGGGTCTGCGTTTTGTTGCCAGCGAGGACGGCACGCACCATCGGGCCATTCATCAGCAGGGGATTCTCCCTCATGGCACGCTCCCTTCAGGAAATGCAGTAGCGGCTGGCGCGCTGCACTGACTGCAACGATAGGGTTTGAACCAAGGCTTGAAGCCGGGATGAAGCTGCTGATAGCGCGCATCCGTGATGTACTTGGCGTAGGCCGGCGTCGTGCTTTCCCAGGCGATGGGCTCAGCTGCAGGCGTACTGTAGGCAAACTGAATAGTTGCGCCAGGATGAAGCGGCGGGGTGTTCGGCGGGAGCGCGCCATCGATCCAATCTGTGATCGGGGTGCCGTCGGCCGCAACCTCGCGGAAGGCAACCGGCTGCGCCACCTTTTGAAGTCCGGCCGCTTCTAAGCGCTCGTGCACTGCCGCAACTTGCTCGGCTGTCGGCTGGGTCTTGAAGCCGTCCACCGGTTGCGCCGCCGTCGGCGAGGAGGATGCTAGTTCTTCGACCACCTTCTCATAGATCCGCTTGATGGTGTCCCATTCGACCGGCACTGGCGCAACGAAGCCGCCACTTCCGGCGCAGATTTCGCATTCCATGTCTGGCTCGTCGGCGTCGCAAAATGGGCAATCCGTACTGAAACTTTCGGAGAACTCGCCGGACAGGGCGGCCTTAGCTCCGTTCTCGGCTGTCAGCCGGCGCGGCATCAGGACGTAGCCTTCAGGCACTGCCCATGCTGGCAACGCGAGAGAGGCGGCATACTGGCTGGGATACAGATGCAGCATGTCTGTCGTGTACAGGGGTTCACTGCCATCGCCCGAGCCGTTGTAGTGCGTTTCAGGAAGTGGCGGCGGGGTTCGCTGAGCAAGCAGCTTGCGAAGCCCCAGATACTCGCGCAGCAGCTGCACGATCCTTCCGTGGCCCATGAAGTGCGGGCCATTGGCGGCATTCGTGTACGCATCGATCCAGACCTGGATGCCATCCAGCGGGGTGAGCTGCAGGCCGACTACTGGGCGGGCATCACCGATGAGTTTGCCCAGACTCCACAGGAACATGCAGAAGTTCGCCACGTCACGGGGATCGCCTTTTTCGACGTGCTCGCGCAACATGTAGGACAGTTCGGCCGGATCGCATGCTTGCCAGCCGCTGCGCCCCTTGGCGCGTGCGTCCGCCAATTTTGCCTTCATGACCTCGGCGAACTGGTCAACTGCGACATCATCCGGATGCCTCACCTCTGCATCGGCTGCGACCTGCAACGAGACTACTGGATGCGCTGTGCCACGCACGCCCAGGATGATATTCGCGCCCTTGTTTAGCGCCTCCAGCTCGGGCGGCGTCGGCTCCCATGCCGAGAACATGAAATTCCCTTCGGCCGTTTGGACATCGAGGACCGGCAGGACGCCGCAGGACATATCCTTTCCATCCCAGTCGGCGGGTGCGCCCAGTTGGCGCGTAGAGCCGTCAATGCGCTTAATCAGCATGATCACCTCCAGTGGTGGCGGCTACTGCATCGGCCTGGCGGGATGCTTTCTTCTCCGCCTTGGTACGCAATGCTTGGATTGCGCCTTGTTGCGTCAGCAGCTCGTAGACGACAGCGGCGGGCAGTTCGATCACTTGATCGTCGGCGGGTTTGTGCTGCAGGGCCTGGCGCACGTGCTCCGGGATAGCTTGCACCACCGCATCAACGGCCGAGACCATCGGCAGCACGGCGCGCGGAGGAGGGCTCCACGGCCGGATAGCGGCGGTGGTGATCTTTTTGCCGCCTGCTGCAGCGACTGTCTTCTTCGCCGAGCCCAAGACATCTGCTGCCTTATCACCATGTTCACGCACGGCCTCAATAGCCGTGGTCGCAGCTGTTTCGCCAGCGCGGACCATCATTTGCACCGAGTGAGGCGCGGCCGACAACAGGAGCATCTGCTCAATATGCTGGCGCGTTTTCCCTACCAGCTTGGCGATTTCCTCGTTATTGAGGCCAAACGCCTTTAGGCGGCGGTAGCCTTCGGCCAGCTCCAGCGGCAGCAACTTGCGGCTGTCTTGGCTGGTAAGGATGCGCGCCTGGCGCTCCAGATCATTGCCTTCGAACGGCTCAATGCGGATCCATTCGATCTTCAGGCCTTCTTTGATCAGCTCCTGATCCGCTGTCGTGCGGCGGTGGCCATCGATAACATCCACGCCCTGGCCGTCGGCGGACAAGCTGACCTCCAGAGGTGGAACCTTTCCGCCCCGGCGCTTGTGATCCTTCAGGCTCTCGATGTCATCGCGGTAACCTGGCGCCTCGATGTCACGCAGGTTGAAGCCGGGGACGATGCGGATAGCGCTCGGGCGAGCCCACAGGCCGGCATCGGTGCGCTTGACCACGCCGAGATCCATCAGCTTGCGCCAGCTAGGTTTGTTAGACATTTCTTGCTCCTAGATATTTGTTGCTTAGGCGCACTGCGCCATCTGCTGCTCGTGGGAGAAATTAGCTTTCAGCAGCGCCCGCGCGAGCGGAGGGCAGACGCTGTTGCCGATCATGCGCACCTGGGCGGTCTTGGAGAGAGGTTTCCCGTTGACCATTGGATCGAGCACATAGTCGTCCGGAAAGCCCTGCGCACGAGCCAGCTCACGCGGCGTCAGCATGCGCATGCCTATGTCAACGATCTGGTATTCCTCGCCCTGCACGGTGACCAGGCCGAAGCGGTCTTTCGTGGTGACCGTGTGCAAAGGTTCTTCCAGTCGGGGATCTTGATCGGCGCCGTAATACTTGATCAGGAAGGCGCGCACCTCGCCGACGTGGCCGCCGCCCGCTGTCAGCGTCGGCATGGGCTCATCCATGGCTTGGCCGAATTGGTTATTGCGCAGCTTCACCAAGTGAGAGGTGACGACGGAGTGATGGTCCGAAGTAGTCACGGTGCCGAACGGCACGTCAACGCCTGTGCCGACCACGCCTCCATAGTGCTTGGCCAGCATGGCCGAGACGAGTGCATGCTTACCACCGCCTGCGACGACTGTTCCCAGCGGCTTGTCCAAGCCAGGCGCGCGTGGTGCTTGTCCGGGGCGCTCGCCGTAGCCGGTCTGCACCAGGGTCGCTGAAACCAGTGCCTGATTTCCACCGCTGGCGGTGACGGTGCCCATGGGCTTCTCAATGTCATGCGCACCTGTACCCCAGCGCTTCACGCCGCTTGGCGACTGCTCGCCATGAGCGGCGTCCACCAGAGTGGCCGACACGACTGCGAAATGGCCGCCCTTGACCTCGGCGCACTGGGTGCGCAGCGGTTCATCTGCCGGCATGTTGCGCTGAGTGCTGGCGTTCGCGTGCTCGGTGATGAACGGCGCCAGGGAGGCAGCGATTACGGCCTGCTCGCCACGGTTCGCGCCGGTCACGGTCGCCAGCGGCTCATTCATGGCAGCGTTGCGGTCTGCGCCCTGATGTGTCATGTGCATGACAGATGGAACTACAACGCCGAAGCGCGGCGCGCCGGCCATGACGGTATGCAGGGGCTCGTCGAGCGGCTGGCCGGTGCTGTTCTCGCTGAATTTCACGATGAACGGGTCCGAGCTGTTGACAACGAACTTCATCACGCCCTTGGCGATGCGCCGCAGCGTTGCTTCCTTCAGCGGCTTGCTGCGTTCGAAAATGCTCGGGCAGGGAATCGACCAGTCAATGCACTCAGCAGCCGTGCGATACGGCAGCAGCTTGCCAGCCTTGACGGCGGCAGACTTCGGATCACCGTGAGTCGGCTCCGGCCAGACGATGGGCAGGCCATCGCGCCGCGCAAAGATGAACAGGCGCTTGCGGATGGTCGGAGTGCCATAGTCGCAGGCGCGCAGGATGCGCCATTCCACCTTGTAGCCCAGGCCAGCGTAGAGACGATCCATGGGAAAGTCGGAGCCCAGCGCCTCGAAGATTTCCGGTACGTCCGGGTGATTGCGATTCAAGCCAGTGGTAAGGGCATCAATGAAGGCGCGGAAAGTGCGCCCCTTCTCCGCCTTGATCGGGCTGCCTTCTTCGTCCAGTGGGCCCCAATCCTGGAATTCCTCCACGTTCTCGATGGCAATGGCTCGTGGCATCTGGAACGTTCCCCACTTCAGGCACACCCAGGCCAGGCCCCGGATCTTTTTCTCGCGCGGCTTTCCGCCCTTGGCCTTCGAGTGGTGCTTGCAGTCCGGCGAAAACCAGGCGAGTCCGATAGGCTGCTGCTGGGTCACGAAGCCAGGGTGCACGGTAAAGACGTCTTCGCGGTAGTGGCGCGTGGTGGGGTGATTTGCCTCATGCATAGCCAAGGCTTCGCCATCGTGATTGATCGCGACATCCACCGGTCGGCCAAAGGCCATTTCGATACCGGTGCTGGCGCCACCGCCGCCTGCGAAGTTGTCGATCAGGAGTTCGTGCGAGAAACCGAGAGGCATGGTGAGCTGATCACGCTTCATGCGGCCTCCGATTCATTCAGCATGCCACCCAGTGCACCAACCAGCGCTGCCAGCAGGTGGCCCATCTCGCCCGCGAAGAGCGCGAAATTGCCATCAAAGCGCTCGTCGTCGTTCTTGCCGACGGCGCCGGCATCTTCCTTGAGCACATCCAGCAAGGCGATCTTCTTGACCGCCAGGGCGTCAGTCAGCGTGAAACTGATCTTATCGGCCCAGGTCAGCGCCAGACGGGTGCACTGCTTGCCGGTCTCGATGTGCTGTCGAAGCTGGTCGGCTTCCAGGGTATGGCGAACGTAGCGCACGGTTGCGCGGCTCTCGGCAGTGGAGCGAAGCTCTGTATCCTGATCGACGGTGAAGCCATTGGGCGCTTCGTCGCTGGCCAGCCAGTCGGTCATGGCGGCGGCCGGCGACATCACGGTGCGCAAAGTCTCCAGCGGGAACTTCGGCACGGCCTTGAACAGCAGCTTGAGTGCTTCCTCGGCCCTGGCTGGTGTGCTGGTATCCGCGACCAGCCAGCCATTCACGGGATCGATCCAGACCCACATGCTGGTGATGCGCGTGAAGGCACGCGGCAGCAGCTCGTCGGTGACTTGCTCCTTCAGCTCTTTGGTCTGCTTGCGGCCTGGCGGGAAGCCTTGCTGCTCTTCCAGTTCCGTGGCGCGCTCGCGGGTCACTTGATTGATGACCGATGACGGCAGGATCTTCTTCTCGGTCTGCAGGCGCAGCAAGAACTGGCGATTGACCGGGTGGACGAGGCCGTTGGAGCTTTCGCGCGGCGGGATCCAGCCTTGCGACTGCATGTCCATGTTGTCGGCAGGCGTGAAGGTCTGCGGCGCCAGGTACTGGGCCAGCTGTTCGGCAGAGATGCCCCAAGCCTTCGGCAGTCGGTAGATTTGAGCGTTTCTAAACATTACGATTTCCTAAAGGTTTGAGTGAACCCGTGGTTGACGGTAGATCCGGAGCGCAGAACAGCCTTTGCCAAGCGTGCACGGTCATGATGGCTCTTAGGAGATTGGCCCAAGAGCCCGAAATAGCTATTCGCCGTTGAAAGAAACTCTTGGGGTTTGGCCGCGCTGGTGCGCGTGAGCGCAGAATTGAGCGAGCGTCGTCGCGGCCGCCTGCACCATGGTTTGATGACATGGCCGACGAAATCGATGCCGCGCTCTACGGGCTGCAGGATGGTCTTGCGCGGATTGAGTTGTGCGTTAAGGCGCTGCGGAAGGAAATCCGAGATCAGGGCAAGTGCGCCATTGAGCCATTGCGGCGACTCATGCAGCAGGATGAAATCGTCGACATAGCGGACGTAATGGCGTACGCGCACCTGGTGCTTAGCAAATTGATCCAGCGCGTCCAGATAGACATTGGCGAAAAACTGGGAGGATAGATTCCCAATAGGCAGGCCGAATCCATCGACTTGTGACAGAAGGCGCTTATGCTTTGGCACCAATTCCAGCAGGGCTGGATTTCCGCGCAGTTCGAAGTCTTGGCGAGGATCGTGGAAAAGAATCGTTTCCGCCAGCTTCAGCCACCACGGCTCACTGACCCGTCGCGAGACCAAATCCCAGACGATAGCCTTATCGATGCTGACAAAGAAGTTCACCAGGTCACATTTCAGATACCAGGCGGCCCGAGACCAGTTCTGGGTAATGCTGCGCACCTTGGCTTCAAGGCGCTCAGCCGCGTAGAGCGTGCCTCGCCCAGGAATGCAGGCGCAGCTATCCGCGATGAAAGAAGCGTAGAAGCGCGGCGAAATGTGGTTGTAAAGGAGGTGATGCACGATCCGATCGCGGAATTCAGCCGCCCACACTTCGCGCGGTTTCGGGCGGGTGATAACGAAGCAGATGGACCGGCCTGGTCGATAGCTACCATCTGAGAGCTCCTCGAAGAGATCAACGAGGTTTCGCTCCAAGTTTTGTTCGAAGGCGAGGGCGCTCTCAGTATTGCGCTTGGCCTTTCGGCAATCGAAATAAGCCTCCACCAATTGGAGGAAGGAAAAATCAGCATGTGGGCGCACGTATTGAGCTGCGGACCGCACGCGCGCGACCCTCGTACGACGTGTTGTTGTTGTTCTGGTTGCCATTGTTGAAATTCTGATTCCAGGCGTTGTTAGAGTTGGCCGCGTGCTGCGGGTGTTCGTGCTATCGATGTCGCCCCGGCGAACACCAATGCCGATCAGCGGGGAAACTGCGCAAGACCAGACCCGGACCAGGCCGGCGGTATCTTGGATGCGCATGGCGGTGGCCTTGTGGGCCAGCGGCACGACCAGATTAATTAATCGCTCAGTCATGACGGCCTTGACCGCCATGAAGCGGGCGAGATGCGGCGTTGCGCCATCCATTCGCCTGTTTTCCGATGCTCGTGGTCAGCCTGATTGCCGCTGCATACTGCTTTGTCGAGATCAGCTGCTTATCCCGCGAGAGTCGAAGCAGCAGTTCCATGACCTGCAGGCGTTCAATCAGGCCGACCAGGTGAGGCGCCTTGTCAGCAGCGACGTTCGCCCTGAAAATCAAGACGGTCACTTTCACGCAGTCGTCGCGGATCACGCCTCCGATGGATGCCTTGAAATCGCGAGGCATATTTTTAGCGAGGTCCGTGACGACATCGAGAAGCTCGTAGGCGTCTTTGTAGATCGGAAGACTGGTATGGATAGCCATGCTGATGAATTGCTAAATTACAAAATGGCTAATCTGCGGACCGCACGCGCGCGACCCTCGTACGACGTGCCGTCGTTGCTCAGGCCGCCATAGCTGAAATCCTGATACCAGGCGTAGCTAGAGTAGGCCGCGTGCTGCTCTCCAGACCAGTACCAGCGAGGCTGGAAAGCCTCTTTGCAGTTGGCAAACAGCAGCGACTGCTCGCGGCGAGTGGGCAGATCGCCACCTGTCTTGGCCGCCCACTCCTTTGCTGCAGCCCAGTTGACGCCCTCGGCTTCACCGGGTAGCAAGAAGATGTGCTGATCGGGTTCGCCATTCTTCCCCAAGAGGAGGCCCGCGTAGATCTCGCCTTCCCTTTGGTTTTCCGCAAGCCATGCGGTCTTAGCAGTGCTCATTGATAGCTCCTGAAATGGCTAAAGGATTAAATGGGCAATCTGCGGACCGCACGCGCGCGACCCTCGTACGACGTGTTGCTGTGGTGCTGGGTGCCATCGTAGAAATCCTGAAGCCAGGCGTAGCCAGAGTAGGCCGCGTGCTGCGTCGAACTCCAGTACCAGCTGTCATCGAAGGCTTCGGAGCCGCCAGCCTGGAATGCTTCTGCCTGCGTCTGGGCAGGCAATTCGCGGGTATAGGGGCGCATCGGCGGGATTGCGGAGAGATTGATGCCCGAGCGTGCGTATCCGGAATTGGTTTCGACCGTCGGCTTCAGGTTGCGGTAGATGACTTCCAGCTCATCTTGACTCGGGATGTACCAGTCATCATTGCCGCCGATGCGCAAGCCACGAGCCCAGGCCGCCAGCTCACTGCCATCCTCGGCCATGGCATTGGTGTTCGCCAGGCCATCGTAGTAGGAGCGTGCTCCCGGAACGGCGATATCGTCATGAATCCACTTGGCTTCAGCCTTCTCGCCATCTGCTTTCGGCGCGACGATGATGGCGAAATGCTGACCATCGACATTGATACGGCCGGCATAGAAGCCGCCGCCCATTGCGGTACCGATGATCGGCACGATTTCTTGTTCAGAGGATTTCATTTCTGATCCTATTAAGAAACTACGGTTAAGAGAATTCGCGGCGTAGATCGCGAATGGAGAACTCAGTCGTCGTACTGCTCGTTAGCCAGGGACTCGATCTCATCGTCATCGATGTCCGCAAGGAGCACGGTGCGGCCGACATACATGCTCATTAGCAAGGCATGGAAAGAGCCGACCGCATTCGGCAGGCTTGCTGGAGTGATCACTTTGTCGTCAAGCTTCAGCGCATACACTTCACCTTCCTTGTTGAAGGCGAGGGAGTATGCGGCGCTGTACTTGCGATCCTCCCGAGAGCGGTAATCGCCACGGAAGCTGGTGGACGAGCCGGGCGCTGGGTCTTTGTCCAGGTAGAGGTGATTAACTCCATAGTCAGAGTCGAGGTATGCATAGAACTTGGCGCCACCTTCGACGTGCAGCCCGTCGCGCACCAGCTCCATGAATTCACTCAGCTTGATGGTGGAGGGGGCTGACTGGATAAAATCGATGACGCTCTTTTCGATGGCCGTACGAACGGCGTCATTGTTCGCGCCCGAGACGGCGGCACTGATTGCGTCATTCAGGATGTGCTGGAACTTCGCCATATCATCCAGCGCCAGCCCATGCGGCATAGCATCTTTGAGCTGCTCGGTCAGTACCTTGCGGAAATCGCTGTTGTAGCCGGTAGCGGTGCTGATGGCCGAGGTGATGGCTTCAGTAACGTGCTTATCGAGGATCGGTGCCAGTTTCTCTGGCGCCAGCGCTCCGGCGATTGCCTTCTCGATGTCAATCTTGATAGTGATGTCCATGGGTAATCCCAGTGAAATTAAAAGGGCGGCAGCCTATTTCCGGCGGACTGCCAGCGCGAGGCCCGAGGGGAGCGGGCAGGGGGGGATGCGATTCAGCGGTAAAACGGGCTATCGAATGCGCGAGCCGAAAGGCGGACTGCCGCCGAAACTTGCTTGCCGCCCCGGCGATGGAAGCCGTAGAGGCGAATGAAAACGAGGATGGCTGCAAGGAATTTCATTTCGCCCTCCAGCAAGCAACTTTCACAGGTGCGGCCTTGGCAGCTTGCAGCGAGGCCAGGAAGAAGACGGCCGCAACTATGAAGCACGCGCCGCAAGCGAAGCCCAAGCAGAATTTCTTCATGCGACCACCAGTACGGTGACACCGAGTGCGCCAGCCAAATAACCGGCGGCTTCGATGATTGCGGGGGAGCCGACCTGTTCACCGGTGCGTTCGGAGCCGTCAGCGAAAACGTAGCGATAGCGGCAAGTCATTTGCCACCTCGTGCGGCGATCAGCTTGTCGGCCTCGCGCAGGAGTTGTTCGCGGGAGGGAGCGCAACCGCTTTCAAGCATGTCCTGAAGGATGTTCTGCGCCTGACGGCCGCTGAAGATGGTGAGAATTGCGTCCAGGCGTGCGGCCGCGTTCTCGACGCCAGTCTCAACTGCAGATGGAAGCACTGGCACGGCAGGGACGGCCATCTTTGTCATGCGGTCAAGGATCTTCTCTACACCGGCATCGAAATGTGCTTGCAGCTTGTCGAGCGTGAGAAGGGTCGTCGGCTTGGCTGCTGGGTTCTTCGCAACTGTTTTGCGTACCAACTTTTTTTGTGTAGTCGAGGTCATTTTTATTCCGCCAATTGATATTTAGAGGTTGAAAAATGATCAAAAACTAAATAAACAATCTGCGGACCGCACGCGCGCGACCCTCGTACGACGTGGTGTAGTCGTACTGGGTGCCATAGTAGAAACTCTGAAACCAGGCGTAGTCAGAGTAGGCCGCGTGCTGCTCACGAGTCCAGTACCATTCATCCTGGAATTGCTCTTTCGCAGTTGCAAAGAGCAGTGCGCTCTCGACACGGTTCGGCAGTTCGCCGCCCTGATCGGAAGCCCATTTCTTTGCCGCATCCCAGTTCACATCACTAGCTTCGCCGGGGAGCAGGAAGAGTTGATAGCTTCCATATCCGCCTGGTGTAGCGATGGTGCCGATGTAGGTTTCACCTGGTTTCACGATCACAGGAAACGTCGTCGAGGGAGCCTCCACTTGCGCAGGCGCAGCAAGTGTTTTTTCAAGCCACGCCTTGAACAATTCTTCGGTGTTGACGGTAATCCGTGCTCCAGCAATCACCAGTGTCGTTTCGTTGCTCATCGCCACTCCATCGCAAGTTATTTGCCGGGAAGCCCTCAACCGGCGCGGATGCTTTCAGCCAAGTGAAGGGGGGTATCGGCCTGGCTGAGGCTTTTGGTGAATTCGGTAATCAAATTTTTTGTTCGTAAGCCGGCGAGACGCTGCGCGGATTTGATCGATAGCGGTTCGCCTGAGAAGAATATTAGAACTTCTAATTTCAATGGTCAACAGAATTTCTTATTATTTTCTAATAAATTTTGGGTGTGGTTTTTTGATTAAGTGGGGCGTTTGAATCTCGATTAACTCGCTTTTCTGTAGTGCAATAGCCTGACAGCTAGCTGTCAAAAACATATTAACTTGTCATACCGCAAACGTTACCGCCGATGTATTCTCTTCATAGCACGAGAATTACAAAATGAAATTGATGCGTCAGGGGCTCGAAATATACTGTATAAATATACAGTTATCAGGGCATGCAAAATGTTGCCGGGGGCGATGAATATATGGCTACAACTCAAGAGGATGAATTGATGAGGGCATTCCGAGAACTGGAGCCCAAGTACAAAGATTTGGTGGTGCGGATGGTGAAGGATCAGGCGGCCGCGTGCATAAATCGCCGCCCCAAGCTGAGGCTGGTATCAGTTGGCGGCCACTTCCCGCGCAGCGGCGATGCCAGAGCGAAGGGCGCGTAATGCAAGCTCACGCGCCTCCTTGTTAGCTTGAATATAGAGGCTGATGACCTCAGCAATTTCTGTGGCTGTTTCTTCTCGGATATATTCCGGCGTCGGAGAATCTCCGCGAGGAAGGTCACGCGTCAATTCGCGGCTGATGGTGCGAGGATCGACCTCGATCACGTTGCAAATTGCGACAAGGGCGTTCAGGTTCAGCTGAATGCGCCCGTTCAGATACTGGGCAATCGTGCTCTGAGTTCCAAGATTGGTCTGCTTAGCAAGCCACTCTTGCGAAGCGCCCACATGGGTCTCTTTGTATTTTGTCCACGCCGCTTTTAGATTCTTCGCAGCAAGAATCTCCCATTCGGTCAGTGGTCTTTTGTCAATGGTCGCCATGATTCAATTGTAAATAGAGCATCGGATGGCCTTCGAGCTTCTTGATAAGAAGTTCTGTTGACTATGGCTATTAGAAGTTCTACTATTTTGGCTATGAACACTTGCAAACAAATCCGCGAGCAACTTGGCCTTACTCAGCGCGCATTGGCCCAGGTCCTTGGCTGCACGCAGAGCAATGTTTCCCAATATGAAAACGATGCGCATGGCATGCCCGTCGAAACCGCCAAGGTTTTGATCGAGTACGCAAAAACACGTGGTGTGAGCATTTCGTTTGAGGATGTTTATGTGGTGCCAGGCGCCCAGGATTCCTAATGCTTTTGCACTTGCGGTCTGCGGGAGTTTTATTCCGGCTATCTGTTTGAAGCTTGTCCGACGACTCAGCCGATATTGGCTGAGCGATTTTATAGATTTCATTTTCCCCTCCATAAAAATTTCAGGTGCCACATGAGAACCCGTGCCGCGTATCGCAATGAGGTCAAGACCCGAGTGCCAGACCACGTATACAGCGCGCTGCTGCTGTATATGCAGCTGAACCAGCTGGACAGCGTATCGGCGGCTTTGGCTCGGATTGCAGCGCAGCATTTGCTTGGCTCAGTTGGCATCTTGCCGGCGCAGTTGGCCGGTGTCAGTGCCGATGCGTCCCAACCTGGGCCGCATCAATGATTCGCCGAAAAATGCAGGTAGACCTGCCGAAAGAGGAGGCCGACAGCCTGGAAGTGCGGGCTGCGATGCAGGGTGTTCCTACCGAAAAGCTTCTCTCGTATCACGTGCTTAAAAGCTATCGCGGCGTATTGCATCCCGAAGTTCAGGCGTTTGAGCATGGGGACATGTTGGGCCAACCTGGGACAAAGAAATGATTGGCGCGCAATCGGGGGCCGATCTGGCCCGTCAAGATGCCATGCGCGCGGCGGACCATGCTGACCGTGTATGCAGCGAATGGACGGACCAGGCGCTGGCGGCTTTTCGAAAATACGCAACTGAGCATGCCATGTTTGCCACCGAAGACGTCAGCACCGCGTCTGCCGACGTGCCGCCACCTCCCGATAAGCGCGCATGGGGATCTGTGGCCATAAAGGCCTGCGCCGCTGGGGTTTGCGAGAAGGCTGGCATGGGCGTTTCCAAGCTGCCTCATGCGCATCACCGCCCCATCACCATCTGGATGTCGAAGATCTACCAAGGAGCCATCAAATGAGTGCATTTTGTGTATTCGGCGTGAGCCGCTCGGACTGCATGCGCATCGCTGAAAAGAAAGTGAAGTTCTACGACGACGAGAAGAAGCGCAACCTCACCAAGGAGGAGTGGTGCGCCAAGGTTGATGCGCTCGCGCAGGATCTGTTCAACACGACCACGCGGCATCGCCAGGTGAGCCCGGCCTTCGATGCGCCCCAGTTCGCACGCGAATGGGCTGCGCTCGCAGTGCGCGGCGACCAGGTGAAGGGCGCTGATATCCGGGTGCGCAATGTAGTGCTGGATGGCGAGGGCAAGCCTGTGCAGCGCAAGGGCAAGGTCCTCATGACCTGGCAGCACTTCGCGGGCTGAAACGTGATGCGAGCAGAACAGCAAAAGGGCGGGGCTCTTGCCAAGTTGGCCGGCATCTTCTGCCGGGAGCCGCAGTTCCGCGCGTTCCTGGATGCGAGGTGGCAAGACGACGCGCCCTATGACACCTCGGAGAAGGCAGCTGATCTGGTGCGCCGGGTCTGCGAGGTGGACAAACGCAGCAAGCTAGATCACGACCCTGCTGCCGCTGAGCGCTTTCATGACCGCATTCGCATCCCATATGTGAATTGGCAACTGGGGCGATCTGCATGAGCGGCCATTTTTCTTCTGCCACCCCTGAGTGGTACACGCCACAAGAGGTGTTTGACTCCCTCAATAGCGAATTCTCCTTCACGCTTGACCCGTGCTCTACGCACGAGAACGCCAAATGCGCACGGCATTTCACCAAGGACGATGATGGCCTCGCCCAGAGCTGGCATGGGGAGAGGGTTTTCATGAACCCACCATATGGCCGTGAAATAGCCGATTGGATGAGAAAGGCTTATGAGGCCAGTTGCCATTACGGCGCACTTGCCGTCTGCCTCGTCCCGGCCCGTACTGACACCAGCTGGTGGCACGAGTATGCGATGAAGGGCGAGGTACGTTTCTTGCGGGGCAGGCTCAAGTTCGGCGGCGCAAAGACAAATGCTCCCTTTCCCTCGGCGGTGGTCGTCTTTCGTCCTCTGCTCACATTTCCTCGGTGAGCGCTATGAGAAGAAGCCCGCTCAAGCCTGGATCAAAGCCCATGAAGCGCACCGGGTTTGCGAGGCCTGGCGCCGGCCTGCTGCGCGTCGCATCGTCCCAGATGAAGGCGCGCAAGGCCTCCAAGCCCAAGATGACCAAAATCCGCGCCAGTGCCCACGATCAGGAATGCACGCTGCGCTTCCCGCTGGTGTGCAACCACCGCACCGATACCACCGTGCTTTGCCACAGCAACCAGCTGAAGGACGGCAAGGGCATGGGCCTGAAGGCACCGGATACCCGCGCCGCATATGGCTGCAGCTCATGCCATGACGTGCTGGACGGCCGAGCGCCGCGTCCCGCAGGCATGACTCACGAACAGATGCTTGAGCGCTTCGAAGAGGCGGTTCAGCTGACCCACCAAGTTCTGACCCGCAAGGGTTTGTTGAAAGTTGACGAATGAGTATCGAGCTCACCATCAAAGTCTGGCAGCGGTCCTTGCCGGCGTCTCCGAAGATTGTCCTGCTGGCGCTGGCTGACCAGGCGGGGCAAGACGGAAAGTGCTCTCCACGAATCCGCGATCTGGCAGAAAAGGTGGGGATGAGCCCGCATTCCGTCAGGACTAATCTGGAGCAGCTGGAGGGCATGGGCGCTGTGATTTGCGAGCGCCACGCCTTCCGCCCGTCCACATTCCGGGTGCTCGGATGAGTATCGAGGCCATGCAATGGGCGTTCCAGCAGGATATCAAGCCTGCTTCGATGAAGTTCGTCCTGGTTTCTCTCGGCGACAACGCCCAGCACGATGGCATGGCATGGCCTTCGATTGCGGCGCTGTGCGAGAAGACCGGATTGGACCGCAAGACAGTGATTTCGGCTTTGAATCGTCTGGAGCAAGCCGGCTATCTCTCGGACAGCGGCAAGCGGACGGGCAACACGGGGCAGGTGAAGGTCTACAGGTTCAACTTTGATCGCCTTAAGGATACCGAAAACGGAACGGTACCGAAATCGGAACAGTTCCGAAATTCCCGTCAAAGAGTACCGAAAACGACGGGTAACAGTACCGTTTTTCCGTCTAAGAGTACCGAAAACGGTACACGGAACCCACAAGAACCCAAAGAACCATCAGGGAACCCACAAGGCGCGCCTGCGGCGCCTGCCACTGAACCGGTTTGGAAACCCTTGCAGGCTCTGACCGCTGCTGGCGTCGAGAAGCAGACGGCGAAGGATTGGCTTGCGTTGCGTAAGGCGAAGAAGGCGCCGGTCACAGAGACGGTTTTCCACCTGGCGGCAGAGGCGGCGCAGCAAGCCGGGGTGACGCTGCAGAAGGCGCTGGAGATCTGCTGCGTTCGCGGCTGGACCGGCTACAAGGCCGAATGGATCAAGAAGCATCTGGCTGAGGAGGGCGCCGGCACTGGTGGCGCATGGTTCGCGACGGAGCAGGGCGTGATCGCCAAGGCAGCGGATCTGGGCCTCAAGACCATCCCTGGCGAATCGGCGTTCTCGCTGAAGCAGCGGGTGCAGGAGGCCATCGACAACGGCGGCAGGCCGCCCATGACCGTATCCGGCCAGCGCGTGGTACCGGCGCAAGCCAAGGACGAGGGCAAGGCCGAGGTCTCGCCCGAAAACCGCAACGCCGCCCTGCAGGCAGCACGCGGGCTGAAGAAGAAGGTGGCGTGATGCGCTGCCTGGATTGCTCGCACTGTGATCTGCGCAGCAAACCAGAAATGGCCCGGCGGGGCTTTGCGATTTGCAAGTTTGTCGCATCGGCCACCTACCCGAGCACCACGGCGCAGCGTGATTGCAGCCACTTCCAGGCTGCCGCGCAAGAGACAGTGACCAAGCGCGCAGCGTGGTTGCAGGCACAGCAAGAATTGTTCAGGCAGCAAATTATTTAAAGGGAGCATCAGCATGGCAACTCGACGTAACGGACAGGTTCCCCCGCAGCGCAACCCCGGCCCGCCGTCCGCGAAAGATCGCCAGGTCGGCGGATCGCACTACAAGGACATGGCCCTGGAGCCATGGGAGGCCATCGAGAAATGGATGACGCCCGAACAGGTGCGCGGCTACCACAAGGCCACGGCCATCGCATATCTCGCCCGCGAGGGCGCCAAGGGTGGTGACGAAGATATCGCCAAGGCTGCGCACCACTTGCAGCGCCTGGTCGAGATCAATGAGCAGCTGTCGTAAGGGGGGTGGCGCATGAAGCTCTATCTTGCAGGGCCGATGACCGGGCTGCCAGACCTGAATTTCCCTCGGTTCCATGAGGAGGCTGCCCGCCTGCGCGCACTTGGCCATGAAATCGTGAATCCGGCCGAACTCAACCCGACCGGCAGCGACTGGTTGGAGTGCATGCGCACCGATATCCGCGAACTGGTGATGTGCGACGGTGTGGCGCTCCTGTCGGGATGGAAAAAATCCCGTGGTGCCACGCTGGAGCACGACATCGGCATGCGCCTGGGCCTTCATGTCATCGAGGCGGCCGAGCTGGTCGATCCCGTATGAAGCTTGTCGCCGTCACGCTGCCGTTCCCGGACAAGCGCTTGAACCCAAACAACGCCAGCGGCATGCATTGGTCTGCCACGTCGGGTTTGCGTAAGAAGGCGCATCTGGAGGGGTTTGTCCTGGCTCGGCAGGAGGCGCGAGCAGTTGCATGGTCGCCGGTGAAGGGTGATGTGCCGCTTCGAATCACTTTCGAGCTTCCGGACCGCCGTCCGCGTGACCGCGACAATTTACTTGCCGCGATGAAGGCGGGGCTTGATGGAGTGGCCGAGGCGCTTGGCGTGGACGATAGCCAATTTGAGCCGGTGCTTTTGACGCGTCGCTACGGCCGCAAGCCTGGTGCCGTGCATATCGAAATTGGAGGGGCGTGCTCATGAAGAAGCGAAACAAGGCCTACAAGCCTGGGCGCATGGACGGCGACACCATCAAGTTGAAGATGCAGCCCTGGAAGGTGAAGGCAATCATGGACCCGCTGCTGGCGATCATCGATCAGCTGGAGCAGCACGGGACCATCGATGTGGCCAGTAATGGGGCGGCAGTCTTCAAGGATCAGGGCGACGGCCACTGGTATGACAGCGCGGTAGCCATTGCCGGCGTGGTCGAGGCATTCGAGATCCATGAGATTCGCATCGGCCAGGATCTGCGCCTGGATGGCCTGCGCAAGCTCGGCAAGGCGCTGGAATACGGCATGCCGATTGACTGCCACCAGACAGCCGCCGCACGCGAATCGCTCCAACACATCCGCGCCGCATCCCTCGAAATGACCGCTGGATACGCGCGCGACCTTATCAAGGATTTCCAGATCAAGGAAGGCCTGCTGGAAGCGGCCAAGGCCGCATAACAACCAAGGAGAGATAAATGCAAAACATTCAAGAGTCTGCGCCCATGACACTGATTCAGCCTGCTCCGGTGGTGCGGGATCAGGACGGCTACTGGTTCCATCCCGACGAGCCTGACTTCGATGAGGACTGGAAGGCGTACAAGGCGTGGATCGACGCGCAGCGCCTGGAACTGAGGATCGATGACCTGACGGGCTATCCGGACCATGCCGCGCATCATCGCTATTTCGAGGAGGGCGATGCCAACATCAGCGACTGGGTGAGCGAGCGCCCTGCCGGGGAAGGCTGGTTCACGTTGTCGATCCACATGACCGAGGACAGCGCTGTGTGGGTATGGGCGCGTCGTCGCCCGGAAGGTGGTGCTGTATGACAGTCGCCGATTTGATCGAGGAGCTGCAGAAGCTCCCGCAGCACTATTCGGTTCTTCTCGTCACGCCTTGCGCGAATGGGGAAGGTTTGCCGAATGGAGAAGACTATTGGGTCATTGATGGCGTTAGCAAAGAAAGCGGCCTCGGCGAATTGGGCTCAGTGATTCGGATTGATGGGGGTGACCTGTGAGCACTGCAACCTTGTTCGACAACGCAATCGCTGCCTTGGGCCTGAAGAACGACACGGCTCTGTCGCGCTGCCTGGGTATCGATCCTCCAGCTATCAGCAAGATGCGCCACGAGAAGATCGGCGTCAGTGCAGCTGCAATGGTGCGCCTCAGCGAGGCCACGGGCTGGCCCACGAAGGAAATCAAGGCTGTGATCGCGGAAGGCGGTGCGCAATGATCCCCGCCATCCCCACCGAAGACCGAACAAACATCATCAGCCAGCAGATCCCCGAGCAAGTGGCGCAGCAGCGCCAGGAGCTGGCCCAGGCCATGAACACCTTTCGCATCGAGGCTGTGCACCACTTCAGCAACGTCTTGCCGCCGCGCTTCAGCGTGATGGCGCGCGTCGTTCGCAATCGTGGCCCGCTGACCTGCTTGTCCTGCGGCGCCAAAACTGACGCGCTCGGCGAACTGCCGTGCGGCCACTGAGGGCGAACGATGAGCGCTGATGCTTTTGAGCTGTTCATGACGTTGGCCTTGCTGGGTTTGGGATTCGGCCTTCCCGTTGCGGTGCTGGTGTTCGGGCTGGTGACCAAATGAGGCTGTCCCGCTTCACGGCCTTGCAGCAGGGTTTGTCCGCTACCGCGCGGAAGGTCTTCGCTGTGGTCCCTATCGCAGAGCCCTGGACGTGCGCCCAGATCGTGGCCGAGATGCGCCGTCAAGGGGCTTCACTGGATGTACGGATCGTTGGCGGATGCATTGCGGCTTTGCTGAGCGCTGGCCTGGTGCTGGAGGGTAAGCCGGGGCATTACGTGCGCGTGAAGGTGAGCGAGGGCGGCGCCAAGACGGATGGCCGCGCCGCCCAGCAAGTTGTTGAATTGAAAAAGGAGAGCGAAGTGACACAAACGAATGCGCAGGCAAAGCAGCAGTCCGCGATTGCGAAGCTGGGAGCTCTCTCGGAGCGCGCTGTGGCCATCGGCATGATGCTTAAGACTCTGGGTGATGACATTGCCAAAGCGGCCATTGAGATCGATGACGACGCGGCAATACGCGAGGCCGAGTGGGGCAAGATTCGCCAGCTGCAAAAGCTGCTGAAGGAAATTGGCGGATGAAGCGGTGGGAGCGTGAGGTCGCCAACCAGCTTCGCCTGGATGCCGCGCTGGTGCGCCAAGGTAAGGAGCCAAGTAGGGCGGTGGATTCGAAATATTACGGGCGCCATGGCGATCCGGCTAATCACGTTGAGTTTGAATCAGAAATCCGGCGCCGCGAGGCAGCTAAAGCGAAAAAGCGAAAGGGGACCCGATGAATGAACGGATGAGCGACAAGGAACTGGATGCCTACTGCCAGGAATGGGTTTGGTGGTGCTACACGCGACGCTTTTACCTGCAGCCCGGCGCACAGAACATCTTGGCCCGCATGCAGCCGGCCAAGGTGAAGGAGCCGCCGAACGCGCGCAACAGTGCTGAGATGCAGTTCTTCAACGCCGCAGTACATGCAATGGCTGACATGAAAGAGCATGCCGAAACTTTCGCATGCTTCCGCCTGATGTACATCGAACAGACTGGTAACTTGAAGCGCGTGGCCGAGCAAAAGGGCATCAGCCGCCCGACGTATTACAACCGCGCGCGGGCCTTCGCGCGCCGCGCTGTGTCGTTGTCGCGCAGCTTCCAATCCGCGACTGCGCGCATGGCCGAAGCCGATTCTGTGCATGCGGACTGAGTGTAAAACGAAATCTTGTCAAAATAGTTGTGGCGAGCGTTTTACACTTTGCCATAAAATCGCACTCATTCAGATAGTCTGAAAAAGTGTCAGAAGATTTTCGAGGAAAGCCCCGATCCATCTGGACGGGGCTTTTTAATTTCTAATTGGAAATTAACTTGGCTGCAAGGCGTTAGTTTTTTGATGGGGCCTGTTAAATCCTAGTTGGCTTGGTGAAAAGGTGTGTTAGATTTATTGCAAATTTAACTACTATGTAACCACTGCCATGCAACCACTAGTCGCCTCGTCTAAGTCTCCTCATCGTAGGTATTACGACATTGATGTCCTGCGCTTTTTCGCTGCTGTGAGCGTGATGTTTTTGCATTACCTAGTGAGAGGATTTGCCGAAGGTGATAATTACTCTCCGGTGTTCTACGGTGATGCGGCCAACTTCGTGAAGTACAACTACCTCGCGGTGAACCTGTTCTTCATGATCTCGGGGTTTGTGATCCTGATGAGTGCGGAGAATGGCTCAGCTGTGGCGTTCCTTAAATCAAGGGTTACGCGGCTTTACCCAGCGTATTGGTTTTGCTGCACGGTCAGCTTTGTGTTGACCTATTTGTTTATCAACCAGATTTTTACTCTGACGCTCCCGCGCTATATTTTCAACCTCACGATGTTGAATGGATTCGTCGGTATCGGTTTTGTGGATGGAGTCTACTGGACGCTCATGGTAGAGCTAAAGTTTTACCTTCTGGTCCTGATCGTGCTGCTGCTGGGAAGGATCTCGAAAATTGAGTATTTCCTCGCGGGTTGGCTGCTGATATCGGTTGCCCAGGTTGTTTTGCATGTCGGATTTGTTGAGAGATACCTGATCACAAACTATTCGGCGTTTTTCATCGCCGGATGCCTGTTTTACCGGATTTCAAAATTGGGCTTCTCTTTGTCGAGAATGCTGATGCTGGCCGCCACGGTTCCTCTTGGCATTCATTTTGAGCTGGTTGACCTTGTGCGCCGGGCGGCGCATTATGGTCGGTTGGAATTCCACCCTGAGATGGTTTCGGTGATTTGCGTGGCGTTCTACGCAGTGTTTTTTGTTGTCATCCGTCGGCACTCCGCTTCGCCGACCTATGCGAAGATAGCGGGCAAACTTGGCGCAGTTTCGTATCCGCTATATTTGATACACCTAAACGTCGGCATGGTTGTTTTCAACTTATTCGGCCTAAAAATGGACAAGTGGTTGCTCTTGGGTCTCTTGAGTGTCGCCATGATCGTGTTTGCATACTTAATCAACAGGCTTGTGGAGAGACCTCTAGCTGCGACGATTAGGCGGCTGTTTTCCAAAAAACAAGCGCCTAAGACCGCATCTTTAGCCTAAAGTCTGTAGTCCCGTATTTCAAAGCCCCGCCAGGTTGACTACGCGGGGCTTTTTATTTCTACGGCCAACTTGGCCTATCTAGGAATGTCTCCTCCCTCCCGAGGGTTTGCCCACTTCCTTTGTTGGATGTGGGCTTTTTTATTTGCAGTTTGCCGATGGGTTTTCCCCTCTCGCCACTGCTGGGTTTGCTCACTTTTCCGGAGTTTCCATGTTGGATCAGATGACGACAACTTACGCGTATAACGCGGACGGCACAGTTGCGTCCATCACCAAGACGGATGGGCGCCTAACGTGGGTCAAGACGTTCAACTGGGTGAATGGGAATCTGGTTGGCTCGTCGAAGTGGGTGCAGCAATGATCGACGAAAGTGAGTTTTTGGAACTAGCTTCCGTTTTTGGTTTGACCAGGGGGCCAGTTTCAATTGCTGGGACGCTTGGCGCAGGAAATGTCTTGACTGCCTCGCTGCGCTCCGGCTACTCGGCTACCGGCCTCCAGTGGACTCGCAACGGCTCGGACATCTCGGGTCAAACCGCTAACACCTATACCCAGCTCACCACGGACCGAGGATCAGTTATCGGGTGCCGTGCCATCGGTCTGGCATATGCGGGCAGCGCGGGCACTGTGCCAGTGGTCGTCCCAAGTGCGCCTACCGGTGTCTCGGCGACCGCAGGTGATGGATCAGTGACCGGCGCGTTCACCGCACCGGCCGACAACGGCGGCAGCGCTATCACAAGCTATCAAATGTCTGTGTATCGCGCATCAGACAACGCTTTGCTCGGTACGGCAACAGGTTCCGCGAGCCCAGTGACGCTTTCTGGGGTGACCAATGGCGTAGCTGTGTACGTCAAGGTCGCAGCAATGAACGGCGCCGTGCCCAGTTATGGGCCGCAAAGCACTGCTTCCAATACTGTCACCCCTGCAATGGCATCGGGACTCAGCAGAGTGGTCAACGGCTATGCAGTGAATTCTTCGATCTAAAGGCGATATCCATGAACCAGCAGCTTTTCGTCAATGACTTGGCGGCCACCCTGAGCGGCGCGATCTCCAACAGCGCGACGTCCGCCACGCTTCTGCCGTCTGGCATCGGATCAAAATTCCCGACCTTGGCGAACGGCGACTATGTACTGATGACGCTGACACAGGCCGGGGCACCTGCCAATGAGACTTCCCGCGAGGTTGTCAAGGTCACTGCTGTTTCTGGCGATGTCATCACCTTTTCACGCGGCTACGAGGGCGCCGCGCAAGCATGGGCCGCGAACGACAAGTGCGAAGAGCGAATCACAGCTTCTTACCTGAACGCTACCAGTCTTCTGCGATCCAGTCGTATGGCGCAGGCCCTGGGCAGCATCAGCGGTGCCAACACGATTGACCTGCAGGGCGGCTCCAACATCTCGCTGACCGTTGCAGCTGCCCTGACGCTGGCATTCACCAATCTTCCGGCTTCCGGAAATGCAATTCGCGTGGTGTTGACCATCACCAACGGCGGTGCGTTCGCGATCACCTGGCCTGCAAACACCAGATGGATGGGCGCGGGTGTTGTGGGTTCTGCACCCACGCTGGTCTCGTCTGGCACCGAAAAAATCGCAATTGATATTACCAATTTTGGGGGCACCGTTTATTACGATGCCGCCTATCTTGGCCGCGTGGCATAAGGATCCGGCATGGCTACTATCACTGCATCATCTACAGGCGGGAACTGGAGCGATACCGCCGCGTGGACTGGTGGCGTTGTGCCTACTGCTGCGGATGATGTTGTGCTGAACGCAGCATCTGGCCCTATCACAATTACCACTCTGGCGTTCTGCCGTTCGCTGGACGCCAGTCTGTACGCCAATACGCTGACGCACCCTGCATCGATCACGCTGACAATTGGCGACGCTACGGCTGGCGCAAATAACAATGCGTTGCGGTTTGGTGCGAGCATGACGTACACGCTCGGCGATCCCGCGACTAGCGCTCTGTTGTTCCAAGGAACGGCATCGACCCAACAGACAATTGACTGGGGCGGAAAAACTGTCGGCAACGTGTCGCATAGCGGAGTGGGCGCAAGCTGGGCCTACATCAGCGCGTTGACTCAAAACGCCACCGCGTCGCACACGCACACTGTCGGCACGTTGAATTGGGCCGGGACAGCGGGGGCGACAGCGCTATCGCATACCGTTGGCACTCATACCTGCACAGGTAGCAGTGTTCGCACTGCAAACTACGGCAACGCGACAATTACGGCCATCCGCAGCACCACAGCAACGCATTTCAACATCACCGGAACGAACCTCACATTCAATGGTTCGTCCGCTACGTTCATCAGCAGCCCTAGCAGCACGGGCCGCGTAACGTATCAGGTAACATTGCCTACTGCGTCGAACCTGGGAACTCTGATCCTGAATGGCGAGGGCGAACGCGGCATGAACGGCACATGGTCTGTTGGCACGTTGACCAGAAATGGCACTGCGAACTACTACGACCAATTGAACCTGGACATCAATGGCGGCGTCCTGACAGTTACAAACGCGCTGAATATCATTGCCGCAAATGCGGATAGCCGAATCACCATTTGGCCATCCTCGACCGCCGTGAAATCGCGTCTGCGCGTGGCTGGTGCGACGTTGAATCTCCAGCACGTCGATATTCAGGATGTGGTGTTCGACAACGGCGGGAATAATCTGGACCTGAGCACTCAAACGCTTGTTGGTGATGCTGGCGGCAACTCGATGTATGGCGGTGGGGCGTTGACGTTTTTGGCGGCCACCACTCAATCGTGGGCAGGCGGCGTAGGGTCATGGAATGATTCGTCCAAATGGACGAGCCGCGTTCCTCTGGTGCATGACAATGTGGTTATCAACTCGACGTTTAGCGGCAGTCCGACTATTACCGCGAATCGTAAATGGCTATGCCGTAACATTACGGTCGGAGGGAGCGGCGCGTTTACGCTGACCAGCGCCATCTATGAAAACTACATCACCGGCAACATGTTCTGGCGATCCGGGGTGAGTTTCTCGAACAATGCAAGCTGCGTCTGGTGCGTTTCGCCCCGTACTAATGTGAATTGGACATTCAACGGTGTTTCAACCGTGTTGGGAACATGGAATTTCCAGATTGGCGATGGCGCATTGACGTTTGCCGACAGCGGGAATATCGGCGCAGTGCTGGCATATCGCACTGGTGAAATGAAAATTCCGTCTGGTGTTACGGTGGGCATCGACAGTATCACTAGCAACGCGAACCGCACTGACAAGCCAAGTATTTTCTCGCTGGCCGGTGTGCTGCAATTGCGTTCCGGGTCAGGTACATTGTTCAGTTCGCCAAGCGGGGGGCAATACACCAAGTTCAATGACTACGGTGGCCGCATCGAGATAACTTCTACAGCATCAGGGACGCGCACCGTTGCGATGAGTGGGATCGCATTTCCAGACGTGCAGATTGCGCCGAGCACGGGCACTGTAGCGTTCACTGGCGGCGGCTCGTTACCTCGCCTGCCGATCCCAAAAACGCCCGGATCAATCAACGTGACCTTTGCGGCCGGGACCGCGACCACGCTGACCAGCCCTGGCAATGACTTGATGTACAACGGCAGCAACGTCGTTTCAATCAAGTCAGCCACCGCTGGTAGCGCAGCAACTATCAGCAAAGCTGGCGGCCGAGTGCAGGCTGACTACGTGAGCTTGCAAGACATCGCGGCTACTGGCGGTGCAGTGTTCAGCGCAGGTGCGAATAGCACCCTGGTCTCCGGAAACTCAGGCTGGACGGGACCAGCGGCGGCGCAAGCATGGATTCCGCAAGCGGCATGAACTGACAGGGGGATATCACCATGGGCGCAATGCGATTTCATGTTCAGCTGTGCTTTTCATCATGGTTGACCTGGTATCTGCGCGCGGTGATCTTGTTTGCAGTTATCACCCGCAAGTATCCGGATGAAAAAAAGTTGGTGTATTGGATTCGCAAGGGCCTCAGTCAACGAGTTGTGGATACTGGTGCAGCTTGTAATTGAAGATACGATGCTGAAGCTTAATGTGAAAGCGGACCTTGACCGGCAGGCGCGTGAGATCGTGGGCAGCCTTCGTAAGCAGGTGGATTTTGCGAAGGCTCAAGCGTTGAACGCCCTAGCGCGAGAGGTCATGAAGGCCGAGCAAGACAATATCCGTTCGGTCTTCGAGCATCCCAAGCCTTTCACGCAGAATTCTCTTGGAATGAAGTCAGCAACCAAGGCGAACCCGGTAGCTGTGATCTTCATGAAAGACATCACTGCCAAGTATCTGGCGCCGTATGAGGGCGGCGGAGTGCACGTGCTGCCAAGCAAGGCGCTTCTGAACCCCAAAGACATCAAGCTTGACCAGTATGGTCAGCTGCCCAAGTCCACCTTAGCTCGCCTGAAAGCCAGGCCGGATATCTTCATTGGCCCGGTGACAACCAAGGCCGGTATCGTCAATGGGGTGTGGCAGCGGTCGGCGTCTCCGAACGCAAAGGTCAGGGGGCGCGGGGGACGCGCGTTGCGTGGTGCCAACAAGACAGGTCGTCTAAAGCTCCTGATTCGATTTGGTGATGCACTGCCTGTGCGAAAGCAGTTGCGCTTTGGGCTGACCGCCAAGCGGATCGTTGACGCCAAGCTAGCACCGGCCTTCGCGGAGGCCATGGTCCGAGCGGCAGCTACTGCGCGCTAAGCGAGAGGAGCTCCTTTGCCCTTCGAACGGGTCCTTCCGGGGATTTCCTTAAAGGGCGGGCATTGCGCATCGCGTTGTATCCCCAGCTATGAAATTTTGAAATTTGGGTAACAGGTAACAAATGGAACTGCTGAAGCAAGCGGGCTTCGCCACCCTTCACGGCGTCAGTCGAAAGACGGTGACCAAATGGAAGGAGCGCGGCTGGCTTGTGTTTCAGGACGATTTGGTTGATGTCGAGGCGTCCAATGCGCTGCTGAAAAAGTACCGTACGGACGTTCTAGAAACTGTTACCTCGACGGAGCAGGGTAACAAACAGGGTAACAAGTCGGGTAACAACCCAGGTAACAAACTGGCCGCGCCGGAAGGTAACAAACGGCAAGCGCTTCCTCCTCCCGAGCTAGCGTACGACGAGTCGGCCGAGCAAGCCGCAGAGCGCTATATCGATGCGCACGGCGCTCCTTGGGATCGAGAAGAGGCGCGGCGGATCAAGGAGAACTACCTCGCGCTCCTGAACCAACTGGAATATGAAGAGAAATCGGGAAAGCTGGTTGACCTGGCGGTGGCAGAGTCGGTGCTGTTCGACCAGGCGCGGGCCGCCCGCGATGCCTGGATGAACTGGCCGGCGCGGATGGGGCCGTTACTGGCGGCAGACTTCGGCCTGGAGGCTGACCGCGTAACCGAAGCCCTGACAGCCTATGTCCACAAGCACATTGCAGACCTTGGGGAGCCCAACGCAGACTTCCGGCCCGAAAGCTGACCGTCTGCGGCGCAGTTTCCGCCAAGGGTGGACGCCACCGCCGCGCATTAGCGTACCGGAATGGGCAGACCGGTATCGGCAGCTGGCGCCTGAAGCGGGAAGCACGTCGGGGGCCTGGCGCACCGATACCGTCGAGATCGCGCGCGGGCCTATGTTGGCGGTGACTGAGCCAGGCGTCCATATCATCACGGCGATGGTGAGCACGCAGCTGCTCAAGACAGCGCTGTTGGAAAACGTGTTCGGCTTCTTCGCGCACCTCGACCCGTGCCCGATGCTGCTGTTGCAGCCGAAAGAGGAGGCCGCCCAGCAGTTTGCGAAGGAGCGGATTGCCCCATACATCCGGGTAACGCCGGTTTTGCGAGCGTTGGTCGGTACCAGCAAGACACGTAACAAGGATGAAACGCTGCTGTACAAGGCGTTTCCTGGTGGGTTTCTCGCGCTGGCCGGTGCTGGTAGCCCCGATAACCTGGCGCGCCGCCCGATTCGCGTACTGTTGTCAGATGAGGTCGACAAATATCCGGTGACGCGTGAGGGCGATCCCATCGCCCTGGCAGAGGAGCGTACCGCTACCTTCGGGGTGAATTGGCTCTCCATTCGGGCGTGCTCTCCTACGATCGAGGATGAAAGCCGCATCGAGGCCAGCTATAAGGATTCCGACATGCGGCGGGCCTCGCTTGAGTGCCCGCATTGTGGTCACCGGATGTTTCCGGACTTCTTCAAGCATGTCCATTGGGATAAGCGCCTGGACGATGCCGGCAACGTTGTTGAGCACTTGCCCAAGACCGCCAGGATCTATTGCGAGTGCTGTGGCGTTCAGTGGTCCGAAGGCGACCGACTCAAGGCGCTGAAAACTGCTCGCTGGCATCAGACCAAACCTTTCGACTGCTGCGGCGCCCGTCATGTGCCGCTGATGGCTTATGACCAGCGCTGGAACGAGAAGGATGAAGGCAGCGTAGATGCGGTCTGGGATTGGTGGACAAGTGAGCGCCACGCAGTGTATCGGGCGAAATGCCCAGACTGCGGCGCAACTCCGGTTGATAACAGCCATGCCGGATTCCAGGCAAGCAAGCTGTACTCGCCCTGGCAGAAGGACAAGCCGGCAGACATTGCCGGCAAATGGCTAAAGGCGAAAGGCGACCCAGATCGGGAGCAGGCTTGGTGGAATACGCAGATGGGCCTGCCGCATCGGCCGCACTCTGGCAAAGAGCTTCAGCTGGAGGCCCTCGTTGCTCGTGGTGAGATCTGGCCGGCGGCTGTCCCTGATGGTGTGGGCGTCGTGACGGCAGGTGTTGACGTTCAAGATTACCGGGTCGAGGTAGAAACGGTCGGATGGGGACGTAACGAGGAAAGTTGGTCGATTGACACCCATGTGATTGACGGTGAGTTCTCGGATCCGAAAGTGCAGGAGCAGCTGGACGCGTACCTGGCACAGATTTGGCGGCGAGTTGATCGCCGAGGTTTCGAGGTAATGGCTGCTTGTATCGACTCGGGGGGCCACCATACCGAAGCTGTGTACCAGTTCTGCAAGGCCAGGCTGGGCCGGCGCATCTGGGCGGTCAAGGGCGAGTCTGCTCGCAATGGTGCCCGCAATCCGGTCTGGCCGACCAAGCGCCCCAGTTCACGGAACAAGTCAACCTTTCGGCCGGTGATCCTTGGTGTCAATGCTGCCAAGGACACCATCCGTAATCGGCTGCATCTGGAGAACGTTGGGCCTGGCTACATGCACTTCCCGCATGACAGAGATATCGGCTACTTCGCACAGCTCACCTCTGAGCGCTCCGTCGTAAAGGTGCAGTCCGGACAGAAATTCCGGGTGTGGGAGCTTCCCAATGGCAAGGCAAACGAGGCGCTGGATATGCGGGTGTATGCCTACGCGGCCCTTTGCGGCTTGATGCATATCGGTCTCAAGCTCAATAAGCGGGTTGACGCGCTGCTTGCGCCACCGCCGGCTGAAGAGGCGGCTCCGATGCCGGCAGAAGTGCCCCAGGCGGCTACCGCTAGTGTCGTTCAAGTGGCGCAGAGCACCAGAAAATCGCTAGCCGCAAGGCTCGCATAGGAGAAAGCATGTCCATCACTACCAAGGTCGGCGCCGTGACCTTTACTCACAACGCTGCAATGACGGGCGAAGTTGAGATCGAGCGCGCTGGATTGGCTGTCACGGTGCCCTTTGAGGCATTGACCAAGATCGTTTCCGACAAGGTTCGGCAGCAGATGATCGAGGGCATCGAGGAGTTGAAGCCGCATGAAATTCTGGCGCTGGCGGCCTCCAAAGCGTCTCGGAAGGCGTAGCAATGTCGAACTATGATCCTGCGACCAGCGACCTCGCTAACATCCCCATCGATACGCTGAGGCAATGGCAGATCGATGCGCTGCAGGCCATGCACGATCTGAGCACAGGCAAAAAGCGAGTGACCATTTCCTATAGCCAGGGCGATGGAACGCGATCAGTCACCTACCAGCAGGCCAACATGGATGACTTGCGGGCGTGGCTTGCGAAACTCAACGCTCAACTGGGCCTCGGCAGTCGCCGCCGGCCAATCTGGACAAACTTCTGATGACGACCATTCTTGACGCTTCGGGCCGACCGATCCAACGGGCCAGCCCGGCCCGCGCTCGCCCGTCTGCGTCGTTGAATGGCTCGGCGCCGAGCGTGTTTCCCTACGATGCGGCGAGTTGGCAGACGCAGGAGATGGGCGACTGGCTGCCGTGGATTCGCTCGCCCGACTCCGAGATCAACCAGTTCCGGGACAGGATGGTTGCGCGACAGCGCGACCTGGTGCGAAACGATGGGCTGGCCTCGGGCGGCATTACCCGCATCTTGGACAACACGGTCGGCGCATCGCTGAAGTTGTCGGCTATGCCGGATTACATGGCGCTTCAGACCCTGACCGGACTTCGGACGTTTGACGCGCAGTGGGCGGTCGAATTTCGTCGGGCAGCAGAAGCTCTGTGGCGGACCTATTCAGAGGATCTGGGGCGGTATGGCGACGTCAGCCGCCAAATGACGACATCGCAACAGCTCCGCCTTGCTATGCGGCACAAGCTGGTCGATGGCGATGCACTGATGATGGCGTACTGGCTGCCAGAGCGTATTGGCGTGGGCGCAGCGCGCTATGCCACTGCGTGGCAAGTGGTTGACCCGGATCGGCTGTCCAATCCCTATCAGATCATGGACACCAAGCACATGCGCGGTGGCGTGGAGATTGACGACTTCGGCGTGCCGGTGGCCTATCACATCCGAAAGGCCGAGCAAAACGACTGGTACAACGCCGTCGAGGCAAACACGTGGGAGCGCATTGAGCGGGAGGATCCGGATGGTTGGATCCGTGTGATACACGATTTTGAGCGAGACCGTGCCGGCCAGAACCGCGGCATCGGCGTTTTCACCTCGGTGATTGCCCGCTTCAAGATGCTGGCGCGCTACTACGGTGTCGAGCTGCAGGCCGCCACTATTGCTGCCACCTTCGGGACCTACGTCAAGAGTCCCTATGATCCGGCGCTTGTTCAAGACGCGCTGGATGGCGACTCCGAAGAACTGAGCAAGTATCAGCAGTTGCGTGTCGATTGGTCAAACGAGCGCCCGGCGATGCTCAACGGGGCACGTATTCCCACCCTGGCGCCAGGTGAATCGATCGAGCAGGTCGCGGCGGCGCACCCGCACAGCGGGTTTGGTGAGTTCGTGCGGGAAATGCAGCGAAGCTTCGCCGCGGCCAGCGGCATCTCGGCGGAGCAGATTTCCCAGGATTGGTCGCAAACCAACTACAGCTCCGCGCGCGCCGCCCTTCTTGAATCCTGGAAAACGCTCACGCGGCGCTCTGCGGAATTCAAGACCAATACAGCAACCCCGGTTTATGCCGGCGTTCTTCACGAAATGATGGATCGTGGGCATCTACCGTTGCCTGCTGGCGCTCCCAGCTTCTTGGAGGCGCGTACCGCCTATGCCAAGTGCGCGTGGCTTGGCGTGGCTCGCGGCTGGGTGGATCCAGTCAAGGAAAAGCAGGGCGCCATTCTGGGTATGGATGCAGGGCTCTCCACGCTGCAGCGCGAGTGTGCTGAGCAAGGTCTGGACTACGAGGAAGTCATTGCGCAGCGTGCCATTGAGGTGCAGATGTTCAAAGACAACGGCTTGCCGCCACCCAAGTGGTACAGCGATGACGCAAATTCGGCGTCCGAGCCCGAACAAGGAGATGAAGCGAAATGACGAACCTGCCATTCCTGGCGCAGCGATTATTCAATACGCCGCTGGCAATTACTCCTGGCAAAGCCGAAGTCGTAATGGCGGCACTGGCAGACCGCTTCGGCATCACCCGGCTTTTCCGAATGGACGGGCATGCTCTCGACCTGGCGGATGCTTCTGTTGCTGCGAGCGTGATCGCGAGTGACTCCTTCGGCGCGCCGCGCGATAGCGACCGCCGTGGGTATGAGGTGATCGAGGGCATTGCCGTCATCCCAATCCAGGGCACGCTGGTGCAGAAGCTTGGCACTCTTCGTCCGTATTCGGGTATGACCGGGTATGACGGGATCCGGGCCAACCTCAGTATGGCGCTGGAAGACACGGCGGTGCGGGGAATCGCGTTCGATATCGATAGTCCGGGCGGAGAGGTCGCGGGTTTGTTCGACCTGGTGGATGCGATGTACGCCTGCAGGGGCATCAAGCCCATGCACGCGATCTTGAGCGAGGCGGCCTATTCGGCTGGCTACGCTATCGCCAGCGCCTGCGACCACATCTCGGTGCCGCGTACTGGTGGTACCGGCAGTGTAGGCGTGATCTGCATGCACGTCGATTTTTCCAAGGCACTGACCGCTGCTGGCATTGCCGTGACCCTGATCCACTACGGCGATCGAAAGGCCGATGGGCATAGTGAAATCCCCCTGTCCAAGGAAGCCTTGCAGCGTTTTCAGGAGGACATCGACGCCATGGGCACGCTGTTCGTCGAAACCGTGGCGCGCAACCGTGGCATGAAGGCTTCCGCTGTTCGGGCAACCCAAGCGACCACGTTCCTCGGCGCCGCAGGCGTCGAAATTGGCTTTGCAGATGCTGTGATGGCACCTGATAAGGCATTCCAATCCCTGCTTTCCGAGCTGGGCCAGTAGTCATTTCATAAGGAAGAATGATGTCGAAACTCACCAAGCAAATGGCGAAAGTCTTGTCTTTCGCCCATCTCACCGGGGTTGCGGGAAAGCGCGCCGAGGACGATGACAAGGACCGTCGCGAGGAAGCGGAGGACGACGATCCGGACAAGAAGGAGCAGGATCGTGAGGACTATACCGGCAAAAAGAGCAAGCGTGCCGAGGACGACGACCAGGACAAAGACAAGGCTGAGGGCGATGATCCTGACGACGATGAGAAGGACAGCGCCAAGGCTGACGATCAGGATGCCGAGGATGACGATGAGGAAGAAGAGATGCGCGGCAAAAGTGCCGCTGCTTCGGCCCGTCGCCGTGAGCGTGCTCGTTGCGCAGCCATCTTCGGATCGAAAGCCGCCGGCCGCAATCCTGTCCTGGCCGCGAATCTCGCGTTCAACACCAGCATGACACGCAAGGAAGCCCTGGCGGTGCTGGAAAGTACTCCGGCAAGCATGGGTACTGCCGAGTTTGCAGGTGGCCGTGCAGCGCGCAATCCGGCCATCGGCTCCGGCGCTCCCTCTACCAATCGTGCCCAGCAAACGGCCAGCCGCTGGGATGCTGCATTCAAGAAGGCTTCTGGCCGTCGCTAATCAACTTATCCATTTCGAAAGGACTCCCTGATCATGGGTAACCCGACAGTAACGCCACTGCAGGAGCAGTGGCATGACGGTGGTTTCATCGTCAGCGAAGCAAACGGCCACATCTCGCGCGAGACCGTCACCTTGACCGGTGGAGTCAAGGTATTGGCCGGCACCGTGCTGGGCCAGCAGACCATCGGCAACACCGCCGCTGCCGCCGCGCTCGGTACCAATACGGGCAACGGTACCTTCGGCGCCATCTCCGTGGCAGCGCCCGCGCAAGCTGGAGACTATGCGGTGCAGTTCGTGGACGCGACGCACTTCGTGGTCGAAGATCCGCAAGGCGTCGAAGTGGGGCACGGGACGACCGGTGTTGCATTCTCCGGTGGCGGCCTGGGCTTCACGATCACGGCAGGTGGAACCGCCTTCGCGGCAGGTGATAGCTTCAAGGTCACGGTCGCAGCGGGCTCCAAGAAATACGCGCCTCTCAGCCTGACCGCTGCTGATGGTACGGGCGTCCCGGTAGCTGTGCTGTACGGCACCAAAGACGTCACCGCCGCGGACAAGCAGGCGCTGGTGATTTTCCGCCATGCCGAGCTGAATGGCTCCGAACTGATCTGGCCCGCCGGCGCAACGGCACCGCAGATCGCGGCCTTCATCGCACAGATGGCCCAATCCAAGGTCTTGCTGGTCCGCTAAGGCCCAATCTCTTCGCCATCCTCCAAGCCGCCTTGCGGGCGGCTTTTCTTATTCTGAAAGGACATTCGCCGTGAGCGACATTCTGAATATCTTCCAGCAAGACGCCTTCTCGGCGGTTGCCCTGACCGATGCAGTTCAGCGTAACCCGTACCAGCCTACCGGCCTGGGCGAACTGAACATTTTCGACCCCAATCCCATCCGTACCACCGCACTGGCAGTGGAAGAGCGCGAAGGCAAGCTGGCCCTGATTCCGTTCTCTGAGCGCGGTGCTGAGGGTACCCAACGCCAGACCGAGAAGCGCAAGATGCGCTACTTCGATGTGCCCCGTCTGATGCACGATGACACGCTGTACGCCACTGAGCTGCAGAACATCCGGGAGTTCGGCCAGGAATCTGTACTGATGCAGGTCGAGGCCGAAGTTGCGCGTCGATTGAGCGGCCCTACCGGCCTGCTGTCGAGCGTCGAGTACACCAAGGAATATCTGCGCCTGGCAGCAGTGCAGGGCATGGTGCTGGATCCGAAGGACGGCAGCGTCCTCTACAACTGGTTCGACGAGTTCGGTATCACCCAGTCTGCTGAAGTCGCCTTCAACCTGGCGGCTGGCACCGCAAATACCTTGCGCCCGATCTGCAACGGCATTACCCGCTCTATGGCACGTGCTGCCAAGGGCTCGTTCACGTCGACCACCCGCGTCTTCGCGCTGTGCGGTGACTCGTTCTACGACCTGTTCACCAACCACCCCGACGTGATCCGTACCTTCGTGAACTGGTCTGATGCGACTGCGCTGCGCGACAACAGCCAAGGTGCGGCCTTCGCGGCGTTCGACTTCGGTGGCATCACCTGGTTGAACTACCGCGGCTCCGACGACAACAGCACCATCAAAATCGCCGACGACAAGGTGAAGTTCTTCCCGGTGGGAGCCCCTGGCATCTTCCGCGAAGCCAATGCGCCTGGCGAAACCGTGGACTGGGTGAACACTCCCGGCAAACCGGTGTATGTGCTTCCGATCTTCGACACGCAGCGCCGTATGTGGTGGAAGATGGAGGCCTATGCTTATCCGCTGTTCATCTGCACCCGTCCGGAGGTGCTGCAGTCGGGCCGCGCCGGCACTTAAGCCGTGATCGACTTCGACGCAGAAGTCCTGGCGGCCTGCCAATCGGAATTTGGCCGCCAGGCGCTTTACGCGCCATCTGGTGGCGCTCCCATCCCGGTGAGTGGCATCTTCACGGATGGCTACAAGTCCCCAGTCATTGATGGCGATGGGAATCCCGCCTGGACCACGACAGCGCCTACCTTCTGTGTGCGCGCAAGTGACTTGCCGAGTTTTCCGGCCAAAAATGATCGGGTGACCATTGACGCGAAGCAGTATGTATTGATGGATGCTCGCCCAGATGGCGTCGGCTGGATTGTTCTTCCTCTGAAGGTGGCTGGATGACGACTTCTGCAGATCTTCGCCAGATTGCGGTGGATGCCCTGAAAGGGAAAACTGCGGCGGGGCAAAGCGTCTTTTCGCCTCGGGACGTGGCTACCTGGGACGGTGAGTATCCGATGCTCATTGTCACAGCACCCGAGGAAGAGGGCGAGTCTTCTGGTCGACACGGGGCGCCCCTGTTCACCGTTACCACCACGCTTCACGTGCATGCGAGGGTGCAGCGCCCTGCTGGCGACAACGATATTGGGGCGGTCCAGGTACAGGCGGACTTGGAGGTGATGCGTGAGCAGATCAAGGCGGCGCTGATCAATTACACCCCCCTGATGAGCTTGTTGCAGCATTACCCGTTTTTCAGATCGCAGATGCAGGTCGGCACTTTAGATGCTGACACCGCGATGCATTTTGGGACACTGCACCAGCAACTTGGTATGGAGTTCGTGCAAAGCGCGGACCAGTTCTACCAGGAACCGTCTATTCCGCTTGCAGGGATTGATACCCGTATTCCTCCAGCAACTCCAGATACGCCGCAGTTCGGCGCAGCTATCAATTTACCCCAGTGAGGCTTATATGCACATCAAACCGTCCCCCGGCCTGGTGGTTCGCGATCCCGTGACCATGGCGCAAATCCCATCTGAAGGCGTGGAGGTCGACGACTACGACCTTTACTGGGCTGCGCGCCTGCGCGATGGCGATGTCGTTCGTGTCGCGGCCGTTCAGGAGTCGCCGCTCGAATAAGCCGGCGACTTTTCAAAAATTCCCCAAGCCTCGCATCGCGGGGCTTTTTCATTTGGAGAAGAGCATGGGTGACATTTCGTTCCCGAACATTCCCAGTAACTTGCGGGCTGGCCTGTTTTTTGCTGACCTGGACCCAAGCCGTGCCAATTCGGGGGCGAGCACTCAGCGAGCGCTCGTTATCGGGCAGATCACGTCGGCAGGTCTGGGTGTGCCCAACGTGGCCACGATCTCGCAGGGCGTGGCCGATGCGAAGATCGTTGGCGGCCAGGGCTCGATGCTGGCGCAAATGATCGCGGCCTATCGCAATGCCGATTCGTTTGGCGAGGTCTGGCAATTGCCGCTTTCCGACGATGCCGCCGCCGTTGCTGCTGCCGGCTCGATCAGTTTCACTGCGCAAGCGACCGACACCGGCGTATTGTCGCTGTACATTGCAGGAAATCTCGTCAGCCTGGCGGTAACCTCCAGCCTCACTCCCTCTCAGCTGGCGACCAACCTGGTCGCGGCGATCACGGCGAAGCCCGATCTTCCCGTCTCGGCGGCAGTTGACGGGACCAGCGCCTTCAAGGTCAACCTGACCGCGAAAAACAAAGGTGCAGCAGCAGGCGATATCGATTTGCAGCTGAATTACCGCGGTAGCCTGGGCGGGGAGTCCACCCCGACGGGCCTCGGCGTCACGATTACGGCCATGAGTGGCGGCGCAACGAACCCGACCCTCACCACCGCACTGGCCAATCTGGGCGACCGGGAGTTCGATTTCATCGCCTTCCCCTACACCGACAGCGCGTCACTGGATGCAATCAAGTCGTTCCTGAGCACAAAGACAGGCCGCTGGTCGTGGCAAAAGATGATCTATGGGCACGCCTTCACGGCGTTCCGCGGCTCTCTGTCTCAAGCCACCACCCTCGGCGTGAGTCGTAATGACGAGCACGTGAGCATCCTGCCGTTCAACGGGTCCCCGTCTCCGGCGTTCATCTGGGCGGCCGACCTGGCGGCGACTGCGGCGGTATCTCTGCGCGCTGACTGCGCCCGCCCGCTGCAGACCCTGGCGATGTCGACCGTATTGGCGCCCCCGCTGGAGAAGCGCTTCACGATCAGCGATCGCAATGTGTTGCTGTGGGACGGCATGTCTACTTTCACCGTCGCCGACGACGGTACCGTGCAGTTGGACAGCATCGTGACCACCTACCAGAAGAACGCTGCAGGCGTGGCCGACGACAGCATGCTCTACGTGGAAGCGATGTTCAACATCGCCTACGTGCTGCGGCAGCTCCGGGCCGACGTCACTACCAAATTTGCACGGATGAAGCTAGTCAGCGACGCCACCCGGGTGACTTACGGCACCAACACCGTCAATCCGAAGACCATCAAGGCCGCCCAGATCGGTAAGTACAAGCAGCTGGAAGACAACGGATTTGCGCAAAACAGCGCTGCCTTCGCTCAGAACATCATCGTTCAACAAAACAGCCAGAACCCGAACCGGGTCGATGTGCTGTATCCGGCGGTCCTGATGAATCAGTTGCGCATTTTCGCGTTGCTGTTCCAGTTCACCTATCAGTAATCCAATGCGGCCGCGGAGAGCGGCCGCCTTCATGTACGGGAGCAATCCATGAACTTACTCGCGGGAACCTCGTCGGTTTCGGTCGATGGCGTCACCTATCAGCTGGAGGGTAGCCTCAAATACAGCGTTTCCAAGGTCAAACGCGAAACGCTGACGGGCCAGGATGGTGTGCACGGCTATAAGGAAACCCCCATTGCCGGTTATATGGCTTTCACCTTGCGCGACGCGGGTGGTTTGTCGGTATCCGACTTCAACAACATGCGCAATGCCCTGGTGGTGGCTCAGCTGGCCAATGGCAAGACGATCATCGGCAACAACATGTGGACCGTCGAACAGCAAGAAGTGGATACCACTGACGCCAAGTTCGATGTCCGTTTCGAGAGCAACAGCGTCACTGAGCAGACTGCGAGCTAAAAGATGGATATGACCGAAGAGAAGAGCCTGACCCTGAAAAAGCCCGTCAAGGTGGGAGAGCAAGTCATCGATCAGCTGACGTTGAAAGAACTTACATTGGCTGAAACCGGCAAGGTGAATAAGCAGGCCGACACGTTCGACAAGTTGGCCCTGATGATTTCGTTTTCTGCCGGTATCCCCCTTCTTGCGGCACAACAGCTATGCATGAGCGATGCCCAAGCGGCTGGCGATATCATCACGTCTTTTCTGCCGGACTCCCCCCAAACTGGCGACAGCTCGCCGCAGACCTGACGTTCTTCTTCAGGTGGGGACCATTTGACGTTTGGCAATTACACGTCAGTGAGTTCCAGTTCTGGCTGGAGGAGTCAAACCGCATAAAAAACATCATCCCAAATGGCCAATAATTTCCAGATCACCATCAGTGCGATCGATAAGACCACAGAGGTCGTTCGCAGGATCAACCAGCAGGTCGATCGCATGATGGCTCCTTTTGATCGTGTGGCAAAGTCCGCCAACAGCCTTGGCAATGAGATTGGCACCAATCGTCTGATCAAGGGGTTGAAAGGGGTGGCTCGCGGGGCGGAGGTGGCAGGGGAGAAGATTCGTAGCATCATTGCACCGCTGACTGCCATCATTGGTGTCGGTTCGATTGCTGGCATTACGGCGCTGGCCGCCGGCCTTGGGCGCACGCAGCTCGCCCTGCGCAACCAGGCGGTGTCGATCGGGATGTCTACTCAGGAACTGCAGGTGTGGCAGGGTGCGGCGAAGTTGGCCAGCCTCTCCGCAGAAGACATGAACGGAGCCCTGGCCGGTGTTGGGGAAAAGCTAGACAACGCTTTTCGCACGCCTGAGACCGTGCGTGACATGAATGCGATTGGGCTGGAAATGCATCGGCTCAAGAATGGCTCAATCGATACGGGGCGCGCCATCCTGGATATCGCTTCCGCCATGGAGCGCCAGGGCAATGTGGAAACCAAAAAGCGTATTGCCGAGGCATTCGGTGTTTCGTCTATCTTCCCTCTGCTTGTGCAAGGGCGCGCTGCGGTCGAAAAGTTCTTTTCTGACAGCTCGCGGATCACGAAGCCCTTTTCGGATCAGGAGATTGCTCGGGCTGCAGCGTATCAGCAGCAGGTATTGGGCTTGGAGCGGTCGTTCGATATATTGAAAAATTCCCTAGGCCTCGCAGTCCTGCCGGCGTTTGAAAGAGTAACCGGCGCAGTTGGTCGGCTCGTTGAGCGGTATGGTGACGTGATTGCGACCAAGGTTGCCGAATATGGCGAGCGAATCGCCAACTGGATTGACAAGACGGACTGGTCTCGGGTGGTAAAGGATGTGGGTGAACTCGTCGACAACCTGGGCGGCGTCAAGACCATTGCCATAGCCCTTGCGGCGGTTACCCTGGCGGGTCCTGTAGCTGCGCTCGCATCAATGGCGGCAAGCGCAGCCAAGATTTCGGCTTTGCTGTTACCTGTCCTGACCAACCCGCTTGTCGCGGGAGTTGCCGCTGCCTTGTTCAGTTCAGATTTGAATAAAGGGGAGGATTCAGAGCTTGCCAGGCGCAGGGCTGGAGCGACATCAGCAATGGCGCCCACTGGGTCGCCCCTTGCTACGCAAGCCTCTGTCGATCAGCGCAAGGCCTATCTGATCAGCAAGATGCGTGAGGATGGCTACAGCGATGCGCAGATTGCCGGAACAATCGGTAGTTTGATGCAAGAAAGTAATCTTGACCCAACTGCAGTCAATTCAAGCTCGGGGGCGGCTGGCATTTCGCAATGGCTGGGCCCCCGCAAGCAAGAATTCGAACGGCAGTATGGAAAGCGCGTGCAGGATTCTTCTTTTGAAGAGCAGGTTAATTACATGCTCTGGGAGCTTCGAAACACCGAAAAGCGATCCGGGAGCTTGTTACGGCGGGCGGATACGGCCGAAAAGGCAG